>CAINRW010000149.1 GCA_903852815.1 uncultured Actinomycetes bacterium | reverse complement strand
TGGCTAATTCAATGTGCCACTTGAAAGATTCTTGCTGGCGAGCGCGTAGTTCGGGAGGAGTACGAAAGTAATCAAGACCGGTTTCGCCAATGGCTCGGACTCGTGGATGTTGTGCGAGTTTTTCAATAATCGCCCAATCCGCTTCTAAATCTTCAACAACTGGTGCTTCGTTTGGATGCAACGCCACTGCGGCCAAGACTGAGGTATTCCATTTTTCCGCAGCAGCTACGCACCACTGAGATTGTTCGGCCGAATAACCCACTTGAACAATTCGATCGACATTAACCGATTTCGCTTCGGCAATTACTTCAGCAACCTCAACGGAATCAGCTGCGGTGTCAGTAATGATTTCCATGTGCGCATGGGCATCGACGGTTGGAACGGGCAGCGGCTCTGGTAGTCCCGCCCGTGGACGATCGATGTCGCGATTATGGCGATCAGCCATTGGGTTAAGCGTTCGTTTCTAGACGGGGAAACAGAACAGGAGTTTTTGTAACTGTGGCACCTGGTGCAAGTTGTCCCCATGTTGCAACGTCACTAATTTTTTGTGAAGCGATGTCACCTAGAACTTCTTGGGCGCCCAAACTTGCCCACAAAATCTCACATGTTGCCGGCATTACTGGATGCAATAGAACGGCCAATGCACGTAAAGATTCGGCAGTGTTGTATAAAACATCTTCCAAAATCTGCTGATTGGCTGGATCTTTAGCCAAAATCCAAGGCTCTTTCTCGGTTACATAACCATTTACTTTCTTACAAAAATCCATAATTGCCACGATTCCAGTTTGAAAATCGAGTTTGCACATTGCAGCATCGGCGACTTCAACGGCTTGCTTGAGTGCGCTCTCCAACCCTGCATCATTACTACGTGCAGGTAAAACACCGGCGCAATATTTTTCAATCATTGCTGCAGATCTAGAGGCAAGGTTTCCAAAGTCATTTGCAAGTTCAGATGTGTAGCGGGCGCTCATATCTTCCCAAGAGAAAGACCCATCGGTTCCAAAGGGAATTGCGCGCAAAAAGTAATAGCGAAAAGCATCGACACCGAAGTGATCAGTAATGTCTTTAGGAGCAATACCTGTCAATTTGCTCTTGCTCATTTTTTCGCCGCCGACTAGCAACCAACCATGTGCAAATACTTTCTTAGGAACTTCAAGACCTGCTGCCATCAACATGGCTGGCCAAATTACTGCGTGAAAGCGCAAAATATCTTTTCCAACTAAATGGACATCGGCTGGCCATGTTTGTGCAAACTTCTTGCCACCTTCAGAATCAGGTGCATCTGTGAGACCAACTGCAGTTGCATAATTGAGAAGTGCATCAAACCAAACGTAAACAACTTGGTCGGTATCCCAAGGTACTGGAATTCCCCAATCAAAAGTTGAGCGAGAAATAGAAAGATCAGAGACGCCGCCTTCAAGAAATGAAACGACTTCATTGCGTGCACTTTCAGGTTGGCAAGCATCTGGATTGTTTCGATAGTGCTTTAGTAATGGTTCAACAAAAGCTGAAAGTTTAAAGAACCAGTTATTTTCATTTACAAGTTCGATGGGCTTGCTATGGATTGGACAACATTTCTTTCCATCAATTTCAATCAAGTCGCCCGGTAGTTTGAAC
>CAINRW010000148.1 GCA_903852815.1 uncultured Actinomycetes bacterium | reverse complement strand
TCCTTACTGCAGGTACGTATTCAAATGTAGTGCGCTTCTTGCCACCTTTGGTTATCACCGATGAATTGCTAAAAGATGCACTTAATGTTTTAGATGAGGCTTTAGCTTCGCTTTAATAAATAAGTGCTTTGTAGTGCAATAAATCTTCATCACTGACTTCTGGCCATTGCCGCGCAATTGCGCGCACTCCGTGAGTCTTGAAAGCATTGATTTTAATTTTCATTTCTGGATTAATCGCCCGTAACCAAATTGCGGTATCTATTAATTCCTTATCAGAATCATTGTGGCCCGGAACTAATAACAAACGAACTTCATAGAGTTTGCCGATTGAATCTAAATACTTAATCGACTCAAGAACAAGAGAGTTGGAACTTCTGGTTAAGTTCAAATGTTTTGCCGCATCGAGAGCCTTTAAATCAAGCATGACACCATCGGTGACTGGCGCTAATTGCTCCCAAACCTCTTGCGGTGCATTTCCATTACTGTCAATCAACGTAGTAGACCTGCAAACTCTGCTCGCTCTCTTATAACTTTGAAGAGGTGGAAAATGAATTCTTTGTGGAGCGTTGCTTCGCCTCCAGAGACGGTAACTCCAGAGATATATGGCATGGCTTGACGAATCTGATCAAGAACTTCATGTACTGACATTTGCATCGCTCGAGGCGTTCGAAGTGGAATTGTTTGTGGGTTATGACATGCCAAGCAGTTGAAGTTGCAACCCTGGAAAAAAATCACACAACGATTTCCTGGGCCATCGACCCAAGAAAATTTAATAATGCTAGCTACTTGCGCTAGGGGAGCTCTCAGCACTCATCACTCGCTTCACTAATCGTTGGTCAACATGAGAATCTCGGACAGATCCAGCTCCTAAAAATGTGCTGCCATGCCTTGCTGTCGGCAATTTTTCTAAATCAGATTTCCTGACTAAGTAACCAGTAATTCGAATAAAATCATTGCTATCTAAATTAAAAGTAAAATCTCGCATTCCGCTCTTGAAAGCGCCGCGAATAACATCAACAACTGCTTGTGGATTTTTTACTGCAGTTTCATCGAAGGATAAGACATCACTTATTCCAGAAGCGAAGAGATGATGGTGTCGTGCAACTGTGCGTAGGTGATCGATCAGAGGAGGTTCGGTACCTATCGGAATGCGGGTTCCGGCAGTAACGTCTAAATCCAAATCAATTCCAGATTGAGAGTGCAAAAGTGCATAACCATTGTTGCCCTGGCAATATGGCATTTTTCGTGCAGATACCCAGTTAGCTATAAAAGTTGTGATGCGATAACCCAAATCGTCGGCTTCAATACTGTGCCCATAAGTACCAGCATGACCTTCGCGCTCCATCAAGATGTTGACGCATTCTGCTAATCCGAAAATTCCAAACATTGCAGAGAAATTTGAAATATCAAGTAAACCCTCAGTGACTAACCAACTACTTTCATAGAAATGAGATTCTTCAACTAAATAGAGAATACGTGACTCCATTAATTCTGCAGTCAAGTCTAAATAATACGGAAGAGTTGAGTCGAAGAACTTTTGAATACCTTCCTCACACTCTTCGGCGGTTTTCTTTAAATTGATTCTTACCAAAGTATGAGACCCGCCACCGATTTTCAGAGAGTTGTAGCAACTTACTGCGGCGTATCGGTTTCCAAGGTCCTTTTTCATCATTTCGTCATTAATAAAATGTGGTTTGCCGCAAGCAAAAACCGTCTCGATTGCATCAATTAAATAGTCATCACTTGTAAGAAGAGGGTCAACTTTAAGAGAGATATTTGGGACAACTTGCAAAAGTTCTCTTTCTAGTTTCAAAATCATTGCAGAAACTCTGTTGTAAGTGGGGTTCAAATTT
>CAINRW010000147.1 GCA_903852815.1 uncultured Actinomycetes bacterium | reverse complement strand
GCTGTCTTTCCCTTGTTCTGTGAGTACACAAACTCTTGCCACAAACGTGCGTTAGCACAGTTTGGTGACTTGATGTTGATTGCGTTGATGTATGGAGGTGCTTGTAGAACGAAATCTGACGGGTAAACAAACTTAAGGTCTAAGCCTGCTGCCTTCGCTGCTGGAATAATTCCAAGAGCATTAAAGTCCCACATGAAACCAAGCTTGGCTGTACCAGTAGCAAGGTTTGTTCCGTTTACCTTTACTAGTGGTGCTTGTGCCTTTACAGACTTGAACAGGGCAAGGCCCTTAGTTACATCTGAAAGATTCTTTTCTCCACCGTTACCGATGCTTGCTGCTAAAACTGACATGAATGCCTGGTTAGAAGATGTTGGGTCTCCTGTGATTCCTACAAAGCCCTTGTATTCAGGCTTTGCGAAGTCTGCAGCCTTTGTTGGTACAGATGGAAGAGTTGTGTTGTAAACAATCGCGAGCTTTCCACCGTAGTTTCCGTACCAAAGACCTGTTGAGTCCTTAGCCGCATTTGGAATGTCCTTCCAGTTAATAACTTGGTAAGGCGATGAGAGCGGCTTTGATCCTGGAGGTGTCAACTGAGCAACTACTAGTGGTCCAATATCGATTGAATCTGGTTGCTTTGACGCAGGGGCTGTCTTCATCGTGTCGATCTCGTATTGTGATGACCCATCTGGATTATCAACAGTGATCTTTACGCCAAAAGCCTTCTCATATGCATCAAATGCTGCACCGTAGTTAGCCCAGTCGCGTGGTGTTGTGATGAGAGCAAGCTTGCCCTCTTTCTTAGCTAGCTTGATTAGGTTATCTAATCCGCCTGCTTCTTTGACGTTCTTTGCCTTACAGATATTTACTGCTGCTGAAGCTGGTGTTGCGATTGCAACGATTCCAGCTGCAAGCACTGCAGCAGTTGCTGCAGCTACTAGACGCTTTGCGCGCATATGTGGGATCCCTTCCTAAGGATTGTGGCTGCACTATCGTTTGTAATTTCTAACAACAGGTAACACTTGTGCAACAAGCCATAAGATTTAATGTGAATGTTTATAAAGTTTTAGGTGTCAAATGAGTGACGCTAAATCGGCCACGGAGTTAACAACAGATGTTGCGCCAGATTCATGGAGTGTTTGAAAGTTATGCGCTCCACTTAAGACGCCAATTATTTGTGCAGCACCGTAAGAGATTCCCGCTTGCATATCTGCGGCTGTGTCTCCTACAACCATGGTGTTTTTTGGATTTGCAATCATTAGTTTTTGGGCTGCAAAATTGAGCATATCTGGGTGCGGCCGTCCACGTTCAACTTCACTAGGTGTTACTGATAAGTCAATGAGATTTTCCCAGTTCAACGTCTCAAGCAATATATCTAACGTTGATCGACTAAATCCTGTCGTGAGTACTACAGCGATACCACGCTTCTTTAAATCGATAAAGAGCTCTTCGGCTCCAGTCATGGGTGTGGCACCGCTTTGTGTAATCTCGCTGATGTATGACTCTTCAAATGCAATATTTGCCTGCTGGGCTTTTTCAGAATCGCCCAATAGTTCAGTAAAAACATGAATCTTCGATTGTCCCATGGTGTCAATTGCATACTGCGTCCACGCAGCACCTTGAGTGGGCCATAGTTCGGGTTGCGTCTTTTCAAATGCATTTTTAAATGCAGCAATAACAATCCCATCATCGTTAAGGGTTGTGCCTGCAACATCGAAAGCAACCATTTCTACGCTCATTTATAACCCTTTCAGAGTTTCTTCTGCAATTGCTGGAGCTAGGGTGTTTCCGCGACCGCCTGGGCCTGTAACCGAAACAATGTTAAGAGCCATGTACTGGCGATCACAAATAGCCCCGTCAGTTCTTTGGCTGTACACGCCATCCCAGCGTTTGGTGATGGGTGGAAGTTTGCTACCAAATAAGTCACTTGCTACATCATGAAGATATTGATAGGGGGCCTCATCTAATTTGAATTCAAATGGTTCATCATATTCATGAGTATCTCCGAGAGTTAATGTTCCATCAGAGCGTTGCACTAATAAAAGTTGCATGTGATTCTTCGAAGCAATTGGTGTTTGGGGTGGAAGATCAGACAGAGAACTTACTTCATAGGCTGGGTAATAGCGCATTGAGTCACCGTCGGCAATAGAGGTGGTGAGTTTTTCTGGTAGTGCTGCTGTACTCATCATTTGCAGTCTGACTTTACGAATCGGCGCAACATCGAATTTATCTTTAAAAATCGATGAGTGGTCAGCTCCTGGACAGTGGATCAAAAAATCCGCTTCAAAAACTTCTCCGTCGCGAGCATGCGCCTGAACGCCGCCTGAACTACTATTTATTTCTATTATGTCTGCATTGTTGCGCCAGGTATATTTGTTATTTTTTAATAAGTGTTCGCGGAGATCTCTTAAGACCGTGCCTGGTTCAACGGTTGCATCAAGGGGACACCAGAGGGAAGCTAGATAATTACCTTTTAGGACTGGATTGATTTTCATGGTCTCTGTTTTGTCTAATATCTGCCAGTTACGTTGACTTGCATCTTCTTTGCGTAGGCATTCTTCCATCACGGTAACTTCAGCTTGATTTGTTGCCAGGGTCAAAGACCCATTCGGACGAAAAGACATTGCTGGAACTTGGCTATGAATCTCTTCCCATAGTTCCCGTGCTCGTACAGATGCTTGGAATTCAACGCCACTGCGACGGCCACTAACCCAGATCAGGCCAAAATTTCTAACTGATGCGCTGCGGGCTTCGGCATCTCTTTCAATATGAACTACTTCATGCCCATTTTTAAGTGCTTGATAAGCATGAGCAGTACCTATGACACCACCACCAATAATGATTATTTTCACTTTCCCATGCTTCAGCCCCTGGCTAAACAACAGATATCAAATGGGCAAAGGGTTGATGAACCTTCCGTGCCACGCTTGCATAAGTTACTAGCCGGTAGCATTATTTGCCCATGAGCCATTACACAGCCAATCTGCGAGATATCGAATTCTGCCTCTTTGACCTTTTGGGGCGCGACAAAGTGATGGGTACCTCGCTGTACTCAGATGTTGATCGTGACACTGCAATGGGAATGCTCGAAGAGATGAAGCGGTTGTGCGAAAACGATCTTGCCGCTTCTTTTGTTGAAGGCGATCGTGTTGGAACTGATTTCAACAAATCGACTGGTGATGTGAAATTACCTGAAAGTTTTATCAAATCATATAAAGCATATGTCGATGGTGAATGGTGGCGTCTTGATGCACCTGTAGAACTTGGTGGAATGAAGATTCCTCCATCAGTTCGTTGGGCAATTGCTGAAATGGTTTTAGGTTCAAATCCTGCAATCCATATTTACGCATCTGGTTACGCATTTGCACAGGTTGCATTTGCATTGGGTACAGAGGATCAAAAACAAATTGCAAAATTAATGATTGATAAGCACTGGGGTGCCACGATGCAACTAACTGAACCGGATGCCGGTTCAGATGTTGGAGCTGGTCGCAGCAAGGCAGTTCAGCAAAGTGATGGAACGTGGCACATCACTGGCACTAAACGTTTTATTACATCTGGCGATGCTGATCTTTATGAAAACATTGTGCACTTTGTACTCGCACGACGTGAAGGTGGAGGACCAGGAACTAAAGGTCTTTCATTGTTCTTGATTCCTAAATTCATGTTTGACCACCAAAGCGGTGAACTTGGTAAGCGCAACGGTGTTTACGTAACAAATGTTGAACATAAAATGGGTCTAAATGTTTCTTCAACTTGTGAAATCAATCTGGGAGAACATGAACCTGCAGTTGGTTATCTGCTTGGTGATGTTCATGAAGGTATCGCCCAGATGTTTAAAGTTATTGAATTTGCACGAATGATGGTTGGAACTAAGGCAATCGCAACGCTTTCTGCTGGCTACCAACAGGCTTTGGCTTATGCCAAGGTCAGAGTGCAGGGTGGAGACATGAAAGTAATGAATGACAAAGCATCACCACGAGTGACGATCATTCATCATCCCGATGTTCGCCGTTCGTTGATGGTTCAAAAATCCTATAGCGAAGGAATGCGCGCCCTAGTTCTTTATACCGCCTCAATTCAGGATGAAATTGAATTGGCAGAAAAAGCCGGAGATAAAGATCGAGTCGCAGACATGGTTGCTCTCAATGATTTGTTGTTACCTGTCGTAAAAGGTTTTGGATCAGAAAAATCTTGGACCTTACTAGGAACAGAATCACTTCAAACTTTTGGTGGTTCAGGCTTTACTCAAGATTGGCCAGTTGAACAATATGTGCGCGATGCAAAAATCGACACGTTATATGAAGGCACCACTGCAATCCAGGGCTTAGATTTCTTTTTCCGCAAGATTGTCAAAGATGGTGGCCGCGCGCTTGGTCTTCTCGGTAAAGAGATTCAAGCTTTTGCCGAGACTGGTGGAAGTCTTGCAGAAGAAAAAACAGCACTGCTAAAAGCTTTAGGTGATTTAAATGCAATTGTTGGTGTACTTGTTGCTCATGCAATGGAGTCACAGAGTGAAGCTGAAAAGATTTATCAAGTAGGTCTAAATACTTCACGTTGCTTGATGGCCGTTGGTGACATTATTACTTCTTGGTTGCTTCTTCGCCAAGCTGACATTGCAACTGAAAAACTAGCAACTGCCACAGGTAAAGATAAAGATTTCTATACCGGCAAAATTGCATCAGCACAGTTCTTTATAAAGAACAATCTGCCTCACATCACCGCCGATCGAAAGATTGTTGAGTCAACGGACGGTTCCATCATGGAACTACCAGAAAACGCGTTCTAAGCCGCTATTCTTGCTCAATGTTTACGCGCTATAAAGGAGAGATCCTTACTCTCCTTGGTGCGGTCTTCTTTTCGTTCAATGGTGTCGTTGCCAAATTAGTTTTAACTTCCGGTCTTTCCTCAATGCGTTTAACGCAGGTTCGCTGCGGTGGCGCTTTTATATTCCTAGGTCTCTATATTTTCTTTCGCCATCGCCAAACGTTGAAAGCTAAAAAAGAGGATTTGTTACTGCTTTTTTCTTACGGAATCATTGGCTTTCTTCTTGTTCAAGCCCTGTATTTTGTGGCAATTACACGTCTGAATGTCTCCGTAGCTTTAATTCTTGAGTTCACAGCACCGATTTGGATTGTGTTGTGGTTGCGCTTTGTGAAGCACAAAGTAGTTCCGCCATTTATGTGGCTAGCAATCTTTTTAGCTTTCAGCGGTCTAGTTCTAATTGCACAAGTATGGAAAGGTAAAACTTTAGATCCTATTGGAGTTATTGCAGCATTGCTCGATGGAATTGTCCTGGCAGCGTTTTTCTTATTAGGTGAAAAACTCACTGCTAAGCGCGATGTCGAATCATTAATGGTTTATGGATTTGGTTTTGCCTCTCTCGGTTTAGCTGTTGCAATGCCGCTATGGTCTTATCCCACAGAGGTCTTCACGCAATCAATGAATCTGCAGGGCCGATTTGCCGCTTATAACGCGCCGGGGTGGGTATTAATCGCGTGGGTGATCCTTATGGGAACCGTCGTTCCTTACTTGTTAGTTCTCAAAGGTTTGAAATTACTTTCTGCGTCAACAAGTAGTGTGATGGGGATGGCAGAGCCAGTATTAGCTGGAGTTTTTGCTTGGATCTGGTTATCTGAATCGTGGAATTTTATTCAATTAGTTGGTGGGACTACAGTAATTATCGGAATTGTTTTAGCCGATAAAGCACGCACAGCTGCGCATTAATTAAGCGCCAAAGGAATTATCTTCACTTGGACCAGATTCACGTTGTTGTGTCCAGTCTTGTCCGCCACCAGGATTTTGTGGCATGTCATAGAAACGTGCATAGTGAAGCTGTGCTGAAACTGTAATGGTCTTAGTTGGTCCATTACGGTGCTTAGCAACAATTAAATCAGCTTCGCCAGTGCGGTTTTGTTGATCGTACATATCATCGCGATGTAACAAAATAACAACGTCAGCATCTTGTTCGATAGAGCCTGATTCACGCAAATCAGAAAGCATTGGTTTCTTATCGCTTCGTTGTTCAGGTGAACGGTTGAGCTGTGAAATTGCAATTACTGGAATATTGAGTTCTTTAGCCATTAATTTTAAGTGACGTGAAAATTCAGAAACTTCTTGTTGGCGATTTTCTACACGCTTACCCGATGACATCAACTGTAAGTAATCGATAACAATAAGTTTTAAGTCATGGCGTTGTTTTAATCTACGTGCCTTTGCACGAATCTCCATCATTGAAAGATTTGGTGAATCATCTATAAATAATGGTGCCTCTGAAATTTCACCCATGCGCCGTGCGAGTCGAGACCATTCGTCGTCAGACAAAGTTCCAGAGCGGATATTGTTGAGACCAACTCGTGCTTCAGCTGACAACATACGCATTGTAATTTCTGATTTAGACATTTCAAGTGAGAAAATTACAGAAGTCAAACCATCGTGAATTGATGCATGGCGCGCAATATCAAGACCTAGAGTTGACTTACCCATTGCAGGACGCGCAGCAAGAATAATCATGTTGCCAGGATGTAAGCCATGTGTCAGTGCATCAAGATCCTTAAATCCAGTTTTAACACCTTCAATGCCAATGCCTTTTGAGATAGCTTCGATTTCATCTAAAGCTTTTGGTAACAATGTTGACAGTTGTACATAATCTTCAGAAGCGCGACGTTCGGTGACTGCATAAACTTCGGCTTGTGCTAAGTCGACCATCTCATCGACTTCACCTTCGGCGGTATAACCGAGTTGAACAATTTTTGTTCCAGCCTCTACCAACCGTCGCATGATTGCATGCTCACGAACAATCTTTGCGTAGTAACTTGCGTTAGCTGCAGTTGGGACCGATGAAATTAATGTATGTAAATATGGTGCACCACCTGCGCGTGCAATATCTCCGCGCTTAGTTAACTCTGATGAAAGCGTAACCGCATCAACCGGTTCGCCTCTTCCATAGAGATCAAGAATTGCATCGTAAATTAATTCATGTGCTGGACGATAGAAATCTCGATCGCGAATAATTTCAATGACATCTGCGATTGCATCTTTAGAGAGCAACATTCCACCGAGAACAGATTGTTCGGCGATTAAATCCTGTGGGGGTGTTCGTTCAAACTCAGCACCAACTGAGCTGATGCTGGAATCTCTATTAGATCGATTGTTTGGAAGTTCGGCGATGCTCACGCGTTAAACCTCCCATGTGATACTGACAATTTGAGTTTCGATAGGCGTAACTTAAAGGGCAAGGGCTACTGCAAGCGAAGATATGCTGCCTTGTCTGGGGATAAAGCTGTGGGTAAGTGGGTGGATAAGCGTGAATTCCTGTGTACAAGGTGGTGGATTAAATGTGTGTAAGTCAGGGATCTAGAGGCTTCGACTGAGAAAGCGCAGGTCAGGAGAGCCCGTCGTTACAGTCGGCTGTGTATAAAAGTATTTTCTGGAATCTCGGATTGTGAGATTTAGGCCTTTATTCGTTCATTCGTTGGATCAAATAGAGGTTCGGCGCAAATTCGACCAGTTCGCCAGGTACCAAAGAATTCAACATCCACTTGTGTGCCAACTTCGCTCTTTTCAACTGGAAGATAGGCATATGCAATTGCTTTCTTAATCGTGTAGCCCTGGCCACCAGATTTAATTCTTCCAACGATTTCATCCCCAATTCGAATTGGTTCAGATCCAAAAGGCACACATGTGATGTCATCAAAAACTATGGCCGTTAGTTTGCGCTTCACATTTGCTTGCGCAGCGATGGCCGCTTGCTTCCCATGGAAATTTTCTTTCTTTAATGAAACCGCAAAACCCAATCCAGCTTCAAAAGGATTAGTTTCAGAATTTAGTTCTCCAGCCCATGCTCTGTAACCTTTTTCGAGGCGCAAAGATTCAATTGCACGATAACCGCAAGCTTTTAAGCCAAAGTTGTTGCCGGCTTTAATTAATTCTTCCCACAGTTGTAAACCTTGCGCAACAGGACAATAAAGTTCCCAGCCAAGTTCGCCAACGTAAGTTAATCGAGTCGCTCTCACTAAAATTCCAGCGACTGTGATTTCTTTGGAGTTCATAAAAGGGAAAGCGCTGTGTGAAAGATCTGCTTGTGAGAGCGACTGCAGAATTTCGCGAGACTTCGGTCCCATAATTCCAAAACACGCTAGTTCATGTGTGATGTTAGTGATTTCGACTTCTTCAAATTGATGTTCTCTGCGGATTTTTTCTAACCAACCAAAATCATGATTAGCAAATGCTGTACCTGTAACAATCAAGAATTCATCTGTATTTGTCTGTGTCACTGTGTAATCAGATTCGATTCCGGCTTTTGAATTTAGTGCCTGTGTGTAGGTTGTTTTACCAACACCTTTAACAACATTGTTTGCACATACATAGTTAAGGAACTCACTTGCTTGTTTTCCACTCACTCGTGCTTTGGCGAAGGAAGATTCATCAAATAAGCCCGCATTATTACGCGTTGCATGATGCTCCACTTGAACGGCGTTCGACCAATGATTTCCTAACCAATCCTTTGGTCGAAGTGCATCATCTCCAATATTTCCTTTATAGAAATTAACTCGCTCCCATGAGGCTTTCTCACCAAAAACTGCGCCATTGGCTTTGTGCCATTCATAAACTGGTGAAGTGAATTTTGGTCGAGCAGATTTACGCTCTTCGCCCGGATAATGAATGTCGTAATACTCCTCGTAGTTTTCAGTAATACGTTTCAAAGTGAAATCAGGAGATTCATACGATGAACCAAAACGTTTGATATCCATATGCCAGAGATCCATTGTGGGTTCTCCGGCAACAACCCATTCAGCAACAACTTTTCCAATTCCACCAGCACCTGCAATGCCATGTGCGCAGAAACCTGCGGCAACAAAGAAGCCCCCGACGGATGTTTCACCCAAACAAAATTCATTATCTGGAGTGAAGCCTTCAGGGCCGTTAATAAAACTTTTAATTCCTACTTCAGACATTTTAGGAACGCGCTTTTGTGACGCTTCTGCAATATCTACAAAACGATCCCAGTCTTCTGGCAAGAGTGAGTTGTTGAAATTTGCCGGAATATCATCGATTTTTGTGTAGTCCGCTGACCAAGCTTTAGAAGTACGTTCATAACCGCCCATCAATAGTCCTGATACTTCTTGACGGAAATAAATCAAGTTATCGGGATCGCGCAGCGATGGAAGAAACGGCGCATCAGTAGGCATGAAGTTTTCTGTAATTAAATATTGGTGACTCATTGGGACAATAGGTACGCGAACGTTGACCATGCGTGCAATTTGAGGCGCATACATTCCGCCGCAGTTGACGATGATTTCACATTCGATTTCACCTTTATCGGTTACAACACTGCTTACTCGCCCATTCTTTGTTTTAATTTCCAGCACCCGGGTGTGGGTAAAAATCTGAACACCTTGTTTCCGTGCACCAGCTGCAAGCGCCATCGCTAATTGAGATGGATCTACTTGTCCGTCAGATGCCATGTAACAAGCACCGACAACTCCGTCTAAATCAATAAGTGGGAAAAGATTCTGCGCCTCTTGCGGAGAAATTTCCTGCAAATCTAAACCAAATGTTTTGGCCCAACCGATTTGGCGGCGAATCTCCTGCATTCGCTCTGGGGTAGAGGCGAGTTTGATACTGCCGCACTCGCGCCAACTTGGAGGTGTGTCACTTTCTTGTAATTTTCTATAGAGATCAACGGAGTGCATGTTCATTAAAGTTAACGTTGGATCTGCGCGTAACTGACCAACTAAGCCCGCACTATGGAAAGTCGACCCGCTTGTGAGTTCATTTCGGTCAAGAAGAACGACATCTTTCTCGCCGAGCTCTGCGAGGTGGTAAGCGACAGACGTTCCGCCTACGCCGCCGCCGATAATGACAATTTTTGCCTTTGTAGGAACTACTGACACGCTCACTTAGAAAATGTATCCTGAAGCGGTGTCCATGGATAGTGCTCTCGAGCAAGAATTTTCTGCGCTTTTTAACAAAGTGGAGCGGCTTCAATCTCGCACATCCATAAAGGAACTTTCTGGCGGTTTAACAAATAGAAACTTCTTGGTTGAAACACCTGATAACAAATATGTGGCGCGCGTCTCAAGCAACTCATCCTCTTTACTTGCTATTAATCGTGACTCTGAATTTATCAATTCAACAATTGCAGGTCAGGGTGAAGTTGGGGCACAAGTTTTAGATTATTTGCCTGGTGAAGGTCTTTTATTAATTTCCTATATTCAAGGAAAGACATATGGGGCTACTGATGTTGCCTCGAACTTAACTCGAATCGCTTCGAGTCTGCGAAATTTGCACAGCCTTAAAGCTTTCGATCATGAATTTAATATGTTCACCACACAGAGGAATTATCTACAAATAGTTCAAGATCATGGATTTCGAGTTCCCGACGGTTATCTGGATTTTGAACCACTAGTTGCAAATATTAAGAGTGCGTTTGAGGTTTTATTTGAAGGTCTTGTTCCTTGTAACAATGATTTGTTGCCTGGAAACTTTATTGACGATGGAAAAAAGATTTGGCTTATCGATTATGAATACTCCGGAAACAACGATGCCTGTTTTGAAATAGGAAATGTTTGGGCTGAGGCATTTTTACCTTTGGAGGCTTTGGAGGAATTAGTAACGGCTTACTACGGAGAATTTAGGCCAGACAAGGTAGCGCGAGCTTGGTTATGGGCATTGATGGCGAAATATGGTTGGACTCTATGGGCATCTATTCAAAACTCTGTCAGCGACATTGAATTTGATTTTTGGGAGTGGGGAATGTCTAAGTACGAGTTGGCTCAGAAAGAATTTACTAGTGACTACTTTAAGAAAGCTTTGATTGCTGTTACGCAACGATGAGTAAAAAGAAAAACCCGCCGCAAGTGCGACGGGTTTTTCTCTTATTGAATTTATTCTGGGACTACTGAAACCGTGATCTTTGCAACAATGTTGTGGCCTAGTGAGACCTTTACATCGTGGTTTCCAGTCTTCTTGATGTGTCCGGCAGTCTTAATTGAATGACGATCAACATCAACTCCAACAGCAACCTTGATTGCTGCAGCAATATCTTTATCGGTAACTGAACCAAAAAGTGCACCCTTTGCGCCGACCTTTGCTTTAGCAACGATTGAAGCGCTCTCGAGCTTTGTTTTGATTTCTTTTGCGTGATCGATATCGCGTACTTCACGAGCTGAACGCGCACGGCGAATGCTCTGAATCTGCTTCTCGCCACCTAGTGACCAAGCGATTGCGTTTCCGCGTGGCAACAAAAAGTTGCGCGCAAAGCCGTCTTTAACAGTTACAACATCTCCTGCAGAACCAACGCCTGCAACTTCACGAGTAAGGATGAGTTTCATTTATTCATTCTCCTTATCGTGCTGTTGATGTGTAAGGAAGTAGTGCTACTTCGCGGCTGTTTTTAACTGCTGTTGCGATTGAACGCTGGTGCTGTGTACATGCACCTGTCACTCGGCGAGCGCGGATTTTGCCGCGATCTGAGATGTACTTACGAAGAGTCGCAATATCTTTGTAATCGATATATGTGACCTTCTGCTGACAGAAGCTACATGGCTTCTTTTTAAACTTCTTATTAAGGGCTGCAGCTTTTGCACCCTTATTCTTCGGTTCACGAAGAGTTTTATTATTTCTTGCTCCCATTGTGGTGCTCCTTTTCAAGATGCCCTAGCCCGTGAGCTCCATAGAGCTTGGTGCTAGGAATGGATAGTCGGTTGATTTAAAACGGAGGTTCGTCGGTTGTGGAGGTTCCCCAACCACCGCCGGCTGGTGAAGATGAAGCTGCTGCCCATGGATCGTCGTTAAATGAATCGGCTGCAGCAGGTGCAGAGAATCCGCCACTTGTTCCGCCAGCGCGTTGGGTCCGTGTGACCTTCGCAGTTGCGTTACGTAGTGATGGACCGACTTCATCAACTTCTACTTCAAAGACAGTGCGCTTTTCGCCTTCTTTTGTTTCATAAGAACGTTGCTTCAAGCGACCAGAGAGAATGACGCGCATACCTTTTGTTAGTGACTCAGCAACATTTTCTGCTGCTTGACGCCAAATCTGACATTGAAGGAAAAGGCTCTCGCCATCTTTCCATTCATTGGTTTGCTTATCTAAATAGCGTGGTGTTGAAGCGACACGAAATTTTGCAACTGCGGCACCCGAGGGGGTGAAGCGAAGCTCTGGATCATCGACTAGGTTGCCGATCATCGTGATTGTTGTATCTCCTGCTGCCATAACTATTTCTCTTCTCTACTCGTGGAGTCCGTGCTTATAAATTATTCTGGGCGAATTACTTTGGTGCGCAGAATTGCTTCATTCAAATTGAGTTGGCGATCCAACTCTTTGATTGCAGCTGGTTCGCAGTTCATATCGATGACTGCATAAAT
>CAINRW010000146.1 GCA_903852815.1 uncultured Actinomycetes bacterium | reverse complement strand
GCTCCCTTCGGGGAGCCTTTTTTATTACGATATCGCAATGACAAACGAAAATAAATTTCATGTCCAGCGTCACTCTGATCGAGAAGTACATGATCGATTAAATATAAATGGGCTTCTTGATAGCCAATATGTCGCCCATGTTGGCTTTGTAGATCCTGAAATAAATGCACCTTTTGTAATTCCGATGGGCTTTGCTCGCGATGAGAATCGAATTCTGATTCATGGTTCAACTGGTTCACGAATAATGATGGCGATTGCTACAGGAATTGATCTTTGTGTGACGGTTACACAACTCAATGCAATCGTTGTTGCGCGCACTGCCTTTAACTCATCGATGAACTATGAGTCAGTGATGATTTTTGGCAAAGCACGAGTGCTTAAAGAAGAGGAAAAAGATGTCGCGCTAGAGCGAATCACTACAAAGTTGGTACCCGGCCTATGGGAATACGGCCGCGCAATGACGAAGAAAGAATCTGCTGCCACAATGATTGTCGAATTGAGCCTAGACAAAATGTCAGCGAAGGCCCGTGCGGGAGAACCATCTGATGACGATGAAGATTTAGATCTAGGACTTTGGGCAGGAATCATTCCGCTGCGAACGATTCAAGAACCAGCGATTACAGCAACTAATGCTGCAGGCATTGCCGTCCCATCACACCTTCTTTAAGTTAGCTAAGCGCGCAAGGATTGGTGGATGTGAATAATGCACAGCAACATAGAGTGGATGCGGGTTTAAGTTACTAAGAGATTCACGGGATAGTTTTTTCAAACCACTATGTAAGTGTTCGCGCGCACCTGGGTAGGTATCGATTGAATATTGATCTGCTTGGTATTCATTGTGTCGAGAAAAGGAGTTATTAATTAGGCCCAGCACTGTTGAAACCGGTGTGAAAAGCAGGAAGAAAGCCAACATGGACAGGTGAAAACTTGGCGTATCTGAGCCTAAAGCCTTAGAAAGATTTGGATTTCCTAGTAGCCAACCCATTAAGGAAAGTATCAACAAAGTTTGTAAATTACTGAAAGCAAACATCGTATAAATATGCTTGCGCTTGTAATGTCCAACTTCATGCGCAAGAACTGCGACTGTCTCTTCAACGGTTAGTTTTTCAATCAAAGTGTCATATAAACCAATGATTTTAACTTTACCCATCCCAGAGAAGAATGCATTGAGCTTGGTCGAACGCTTGGATGCATCCATTTCATAGAGTTTGGAAAGCGGGAAACCTTGAGTCTGACAATAATTTTCAACTGCAGTTCGAAGGTCGCCATCAGGCAAAGGTTTTAATTTATTAAACATGGGCAAGAAAATACGAGTGCCAAAAATAAACATAAATAATGAGAAGGCAGCGAAAAGAATCCATGCAACAAACCAGAATTGACTTTGCAGTTCCTGATAAATCCATGCCACTGCATAAATAAGTGGAAGTCCAACAGCTAAGGAAATTAAAAGTTGCTTGACCATGTCTTGGAAAAATAATTTCTTTGTTGATTTATTGAAACCGAATTCTTCTTCAATCACAAAAGTTGAGTAAAAAGCTATTGGAAGATTTGTGAGGGTAGAAACCACAATAAGAATGCCTATAAAAAGCACCGTGATCAGTAAATCGCTGTGAATGCGATCGCGGAGTTGCCCATCTAGCCAAGCAAACCAGCCCAAAATAATCGCTGAAAGAATAACCACGGTACTTATGGTGTTCGTGAGCATCTCAAAGCGATATTTGGCCGTCCCATAGGCCATCGATTTGGCATATTCCTTGGGATTAAAGATTTCAGCCCCCTCTGGGCTCAAAGGCTGCAGTTTTTGCCGCTCATTGAGGGAGTCCAGCAGCATTCCAAGCGTGAAATCGAGTAAAACGAAGGCAGTTATGCCTAAAAGTAGGAGATTTGAGGTGCTCATGGGCGTGATTATGCACGGCAAGACCACGACACGCCCGAGTGTAAAAAAATGAGCATTTCTGCGCCACGGCCATATGGGCAGGAGTAATAGAGCGGATTTGCCTCGCGTGAGCCCCCTGGGTTACCCTTCGCGTCTGCTCTTTTTTAGAGCGCTGTTGCTTGTGCTGTGCAATACGTTGAAAAACTATGTGCAGCAACTATGCGAAAAGGGTGCAACACACCCGACCGCGTGGGTCGGCAATTAAGCGTGAATAAAGATCAGTAACGAAGTTACGAATGGAGATGAAGTGCCAACAATTCAACAGCTAGTTCGTCGTGGTCGCGC
>CAINRW010000145.1 GCA_903852815.1 uncultured Actinomycetes bacterium | reverse complement strand
TAAAATCGGGAGATCAATTATAAAGGATTTTTACGTTTTCTTCGCTCAACCATTGGGTCAAACCATCCAATAGCTCATCATGTAAATCGACTTGCCAATCCTGGCCTAGAAGAAGTTCTACATGGCCTTTTTCGTTATGGTAGTCAATTTTAACGCGGCAACGTTTGAGGTTATTTTGGGATGCGCCACAATAAGGTTTTAGGATGTCTCTTAATTTCTGCGCATCCGATTGTCCGTTACATGAAATCTTTAAGTGATGTGCGAATTGATTGCGAGCGGTCGCTAAATCAAACAATTTACGGGCAGTGACACGAATGCCGCCTGTGAAATCATCATGACTCACACGTCCTTCCACGATTAATAACTGATCTTCTTGGACTAACCTTTGTGATTGCGTGAGAAGTTCATTACCAACGACCACGTCAACTCGAGAAATCGCATCATCTAATGTCACGATGGCCATCTTGCCACGGGCCGTCATGCGAATACGAATCGCAACAATGACACCTGCGATTAGGTAAGGTTGTTCTTGCGGTTTTAATTCTTTAATCTGTGTTTTGATGAATGGTCGCACACGCTTTTCAAAGAAAGTGAATGGATGGCCACTAAAATAAAATCCGAGTGCTACTTTTTCTTCCTGCAGTTTTTGTTGAGGCGTCCATCCCTCCATTTTTACCATCTCCACTTTTTGCGTTTGCTCTTCCCCAAATAAACTATTTTGCGCGATGTTGGCTTTGCCTTGTTCGGCTGCCGTGATCGCTAAATTTACACTGGCTAAAAGTGATGCACGATTAGGCTCTAACGTATCGAATGCGCCACCGCGAATGAGGGATTCCACGACACGACGATTCACTTTTCTTAAATCAAGTCGTGTACAGAAATCAAAAAGGTTTTTGAAAGGGCCTTTTGTTTCACGCGATTCTAAAATGAGTTCAATCGCTGCCAAGCCTGTCCCTTTGATAGCGCCTAATCCATAGAGGATTTGTGTGGTGTTGGTCGGAATGAATTCAAACCCACTGTGATTGATATCTGGTGGCAATAATTCCACACTATTCGGTTTGCAATCTTCAAAGAAGATTTGAATGTTGTCTGTGTTATTCATATCAGCCGACATAGAGGCTGCTAAGAATGCTGCAGGGTAATGTGTTTTTAAATAAGCCGTTTGGTAAGCCACCATCGCATAAGCTGCAGCGTGTGATTTATTAAAGCCATAACCTGCAAATTTTTCGAGGAGATCAAAAAGTTCGCGCGCTTGTCTTTCATTGAGTCCATTTTTTAAGGAGCCTGCAATAAATCCTTCGCGTTGCGCATCCATCTCTTCTTGCTTCTTTTTACCCATCGCGCGACGGAGTAAATCAGCAGCACCTAAAGAATATCCTGCGACCGTTTGTGCAATCTGCATCACTTGCTCTTGGTAAACCGCAATACCATAAGTTTCTTTTAATATCGACTCGGTAGATGGATGTGGATACATAATGCGTTGTTGTCCATGCTTACGCTTACAAAAATCTGGGATCAAATCCATAGGGCCTGGACGATACAAAGCGACGAGCGCCACAATATCTTCAAAGCAATCGGGCTTCGCTTGTTTTAACATATCCTTCATGCCGCGAGATTCTAACTGGAATACGGCAGTCGTATTTGCACTCTTTAGAAGTTGAAACAC
>CAINRW010000144.1 GCA_903852815.1 uncultured Actinomycetes bacterium | reverse complement strand
GCCTGCGTTGGTCCCATATCAAAGTGATTGCGCAAAGTTTCTACGATTTGGAAACCAATTGTGTAAACCGGATTGAGCGCAGTCATTGGCTCCTGGAAAATGTATGCAACTTCGCGGCCACGGAATTTGCGCAAAGTTGCCGCATTAGCGTTAAGCATTTCTTCTTGCTTTACTTGAACACTTCCGGACATGCGTGCATTAGATGCAAGAAGAGACATTAAACCAAGTGCGGTTGTTGATTTTCCAGAACCAGATTCTCCAACGATGGCAGTTACTTTGCCGGCGTTGAGTTCCAGATTCATATCAATAACAGCTGGATACCAAACTCCATCAACCCAAAAGTCGACGTTAAAATCACTGATCTTTAGGACTTGCTCAGACATGTGATGCCTCGCTCTTCTGTGACAAGATTGGTGCGTGAATAATCTCGATACTTTCAGACCCCGAAGCAGTGTGTTCAGCGCTTTCGTTGCTTACGGAGTTATTGCAATTATGGTTGTTCAAACTTTTTTCACTAGTGGTCTGCATGCAAGCCTGGTCGCAGCAACCTGGGGTAGCTTCAGCGCAACACTTGTCTACATCATTTTGCATCGACCAAAGGTCGAACTCTTTGATGAGGGAATCAGAATCACTAATCCATTTGATCAAATCACTGTGGGTTGGCAACGCGTCGAAAGCGTTGACGCTAAATACACCATGAGCATTCAAGTTGGCGATAAAACTATTTATGCTTGGGCTGCTCCCGCTCCCGGTCGCTACCACAGCAGAACTATCCACCCCAGCGAAATCAGAGGAATGGATATTGGAATCGATGGATTGATTCGTCCGGGTGATAGTCCGCGAACTCACAGTGGTGCTGCGGCTTATCTTGCCATCTTGCGACTTAAGAGTTTTCGAGATGCGGGAAGTACCGATGGTTGTGAAAGTTCTCTTGTTAGCAACAAGAGAGACATGGGCATCTTGATTGCCAGTTTTATTGTTGGAATCATTCTTAATATCTACCACTTTTAGGCACCAGCCTTTTTAACTACTTTGGCGCTCTCACGGTCTTTCTTAGTGATTCGGCGACGCTGGCGTGGATCAAAAGCATCACGCAATCCATCTCCAATAAAGTTGATACTCAGTGCAATAGTGATGATGAACAGACCTGGGTACCAGAATAACCACGGACGAGTAGTAAATGAATCTTGATATTGGCTAATTAATAGACCCAAAGAAACATCCGGTGCAACAACACCGAAACCTAAATATGACAGCGCGGTTTCTAGCAAGATTGCTCCCGACATCAAAAGTGTCACTGAAACAATAATTACACCCACTGCGTTTGGCAGAATGTGCTTGAAAATAATTCGACGATTACTTGCACCAGCTACACGTGCGGCATCAACGAATTCACGCTCACGCAAAGTTAAGAACTCTCCACGCACCAAACGTGATAAACCGGTCCAAGCAAATAATCCTAAGTAAAACGCTAGGAAGCCAACTCCAAGGTTTCCGAAGTGGTAACCCACAACAGAACCGATGATGATTGCTGGAATAGTGATGATGAAATCTGTAAAGCGCATGAGCACTGCATCAACCCACCCACGATAGAAACCTGAAATCGAACCAACGATTGTTCCTAAAGTTCCACCAATAATTCCAATCACAAACATAACCATGATCGAGCGTTGTGCACCACGCATCACAAGTGCGAAATAATCGCGACCAATGTCATCTTGCCCAAATGGGTGCTCGCCTAATCCAAATCCAGAGCCGCCTAAAAATTTAGGACGCAGTGAAAATGTTGGACACCCTACAAGACCTTCTTTGCAACCTTCAGAACGCAGTTCTGGAAGATCTTCAGTGTTGTAATGCCACCAACCAGGGATTTTAAAAGGCCCAATTTTTTGATCTAGAGCTGTGAAAACAAAAAGGATTAGCCCAACGATGATAAATAGAGAGGTCATCGCACCACGGTGTCGTACAAAACGGCGCAGAACTATTTGACCTTGGCTCAAACCTTCAGTC
>CAINRW010000143.1 GCA_903852815.1 uncultured Actinomycetes bacterium | reverse complement strand
TCATAAGCAAGACCAACTTTTACCTTTGATGCTGCAGTTGCTGATGGAGCAACGAATGCAGTTGCTGCAAGAGTTGCCGCAGCGATAACTGCTACGAGACGAAATACTTTCTTCAATTTTCCTCCTTCAAGGGGCTCTTCCATATTCGCATTTCGGCAGATATGAAAGCTCTGTGTAGTGGCGAGCCTAGTAGTTTGGGCGCAATAAACTCAATACGCCCCGTGTGGTTTTGATGACGCTGATGTAACGTTTTGGAAAACTCTCAACCTAGAGTTGAAGGTGCTAGCCCTCGATTACTTGACGATGCCTAGATTCTCATAAGCAGTGGCCAAAGTAGTTGCCGCAACTTCCCGAGCCTTGTGAGCTCCGGCATGCAGCAGATCCAGCAAATGTTTTTCATCATTGAGAAGTTCTAAGGCCATGCTTCGAATTGGGCGGAAATACTCCACAACAACTTCGGCGACTGCGGTCTTGAAATCACCATAGCCTTTGCCTTCAAAATCTTTTTCAATTGATGCAATTGATTGGCCTGAAAGTGCGCTATGAATTGTAAGCAGATTACTAATCCCAGGTTTTTCTTTTTCATCGAAAATTACCTCGCGACCAGCATCGGTTGCCGCGCTCTTAATTTTCTTAGCATTTGATTCAGGTGTATCCATCAACTCCAAAACACCGGCAACTGAACCTGATGATTTACTCATTTTAGAAGTTGGATCCTGCAGATCTTGAATTTTTGCTGCAGTCTTTAAAATATAGTTATCTGGAATTGTGAAAGTTTGACCAAAACGAGTATTGAATCGTCCAGCTAAATCTCGCGTGAGTTCAATGTGCTGGCGTTGATCTTCACCGACTGGGACGAGATCTGCTTGGTATAACAAAATGTCGGCAGCTTGCAACATTGGATAAGTAAACAATCCAACTCGAGCTGAGTCGGCACCACCTTTGGCCGACTTATCTTTGAACTGCGTCATACGACTTGCTTCACCGAAACCAGCCATGCACTCCATCAACCAACCTAATTGATTGTGCTGGGGTACTTGGGATTGAACGAAGAGCGTTGATTTTTGCGGAGAAATTCCAAGTGCTAAAAGTTGTGCTGCCGATGAAAGCGTGCGAGCGCGCAAGAGTTTAGGTTCGATCTCACCAGTGAGTGCGTGTAAATCCACAATGCAGTAAAAAGCGTCGTGACCATCTTGAAGGTCTACCCACTGCTTGACGGCTCCCAAGTAATTTCCTAGATGAAAGGAGTCACTTGTGGGCTGAATTCCCGATAAGACGCGCTTAACACTCATGCGTTAATTCTTTCATACATCAAGGGATGCGCGAGATTAGTAACTGCCCAGCGCGTTTGCCTTCCATCGAGAGCACCGTAACTCGCAGTTTCTCCAGCAAGACAACATCGTGCTCGACGGGAATTCGCCCCAAGTAATGCATAACTAATCCACTAGCTGTCTCGTATGGGCCATCAGGAATTTCAAAGCCAATCTGTTCGCTGAGATCTTCAATGGAAACTAAGCCATCGACTTCAAAATCTCCAGTGCGTTCCTCAATTGCTATTTCCAAAGCTTCATCGTCGTATTCATCGCGGATATCGCCAATAAGGCATTCAACTAAATCTTCTAGCGTGACGATTCCATCGGTTCCACCGTATTCGTCGAGGACGATAGCCACATGCTGACCTTGTTCTCGCATCTCGGTTAATGCAGGAAGCACGCCTTTAGTTCCAGGTAGAAACATAATTGCTCGAACAATTTCAATAATCTTGGTTGATTTGGAAGCAAGTGAAGTATCGAGAAGATCGCGCACGTGAATGAAACCGATGACTTCATCGGATGAGCCGCGTATTACCGGATAGCGTGAATGCGATTTATCAACGGCTAACTCGATAGCTTTCCCTACAGTCAAAGTTGCATCCATGAAGTCAACTTCAGTTCGCGGCACCATAACTTCGTGCACTTGGCGCTCGGAAGCGTTGAAAACTTCTTCAACTATGTCACGCTCTTCATCACTCAAGGCTGCATGTCCAGCCACTAAATCTAGAAGCTCCTCTTCAGACATTTGCGTGCGAGCTTCTTTAGGATCAATTCCAAATAAGCGAACTACAAAATCTGTTGATTTAGAAAGTAGCCAAATTACTGGGCGAAAAACTTTTGCAAGTACATCAATAACACCCGCCGAAGCTAAAGCGATTTCTTCACTACGAAATAAGGCCAAACGCTTTGGCACAAGTTCACCAAATACGAGCGAGAAATAAGCAATTACTAACGTGACTCCAATAATTGAAAACGTTGTACTCAAACCTGGCGATACGCCCAAACTTTCAAGCCACGGAATCACGAACTCACCGAGCTTTTCAGCGCCTAAAGCTGCCGAAAGAAAACCAGAGACCGTAACGCCGACCTGTGCTGCAGCCAAGAAACGATTGGGGTTTTGGGAGAGCAAAGCAACGCGGGCGCCACGTTTTCCACGCCCTGCCAGCTGTCGAATCTGGCTCTCACGCAATGAGATAAGGGCGATTTCAGCGGCGACAAAGAGGGCGGCCAAGATAATCAGGCCGGCGACGATGGCTAGATCTGCAAATAACGTACTGACCGAGTGAGTCTGCATTATGTGCCCAAGTATATGGCCAACCCCATTGAGCGCTGCCTTTTCTTATGCGCCTAATACGCGTAATCTTCCTCCGTTGGCCCAACCGGGCCATCACCTTCATCCTCGGACCGTCGGGCACGTACCTGCCCGGAGAAGGAGAGAAATCTCATGGCATCAGTAGTTTTCGAAGC
>CAINRW010000142.1 GCA_903852815.1 uncultured Actinomycetes bacterium | reverse complement strand
TCGGTTCCATCCAGAATTGCAATACGTGAAGACTCTCTGGAAAGAATAGGCAAACTTGCACACAGGTCGTAATACTCACGCAAGGCATCGACACTTTGAAGATAGTGACCACCAAGTTCCAAGAGTTTTCTGCCAAGTGCATAACCAGATTCGCGGCGAACTAACAATCCCGCCTCTTCTAATTCAAGACAAATATTTGCCGTGGATGATTTAGGGAAGTTAAGTTGGCGGGCGATTTCATTTGTGCCAATATGTCCGCTTACGGCCACAAGATCTAAGATCGCAACTGCGCGAGCAACAGCTGGAACAAGTGGTGATCTATCCTCTGACAAAGCACCCGTCCATTCCTCTGGACGCCACTCAGCATCCTGATATTGTCTGACGCTATCAGCGCTTGGAGAACTCAACAAGAGAGGTCGGCCCGTGACTCAAGAATTTGATAATGGCCCTGCGTTAACTGCGCCAGAGTTTGAAACTCTCTTTGACGAGTTAAAAACCTGGAACGACTATGCACCTGAGATCCTTGAACGCGGCGCACTTAATCATATAAGTGCCGATGTAATTAAAAATGCTGCAGCCACAGTAACTAGCGGCCAGATTGTGAAAATGGCATTACCGTGGAACACAGTGTCAGGTCCAGATAATGCAAAGCCTGCTACGCATTACATGGTGAGTTTGGCGCATTATGAAAATCCTGAACCAACTTCTAATCGCGATTTTATTGGCGTTGATTACCACGGAAAAGCTGTCAGTCATATGGATGCACCTACGCACATTGTTTATCGTGGAGATATTTTTGGTGGAAAAAAATCGATTGAACACGTTACGACCGAAGGATCTAACTGGGCTTCTATCGACAAACTGGGACCCGTTGTTACGCGCGGAGTTTTACTTGATGCTGCAAATTTGCGCGGAGTACATTACTTAGAGCCCGGTACAGCGATTCGCGCCGCAGATATCATTGCGATGGAAGAAAAGTTTGACTTCAAGATTTCGCAAGGAGATTGTGTGCTTTTGCGAAGTGGACATTTTGCTCGCCGGGAAGAACTTGGCGTTTGGAATCCAGATAATCTCTCTGCAGGTTTTCATGTCGATGTTATGAAGTTATTTAAAGAGAGAAAAGTTAGTGTTATCGGTGCTGATGGAGATAGCGATGTACGCCCTTCACCCGTTGAAGGTGTTGAATCACCCATTCACGCCCTCGCACTTCCAGGAATGGGTATTCCGCTATTAGATAACCTTCAACTGGAGGCATTGAGCAAAATGTGTTCAGAACAAAAACGTTGGGTCTTCCAAATTATCTTAGCTCCGCTAAATATTCCACGAGGTACGGGTTCTCCACTAAATCCAGTGGCAGTGTTTTAATGAGTGAGAATAAAACTTTCAAAGTTGGCTTGTCTGCAGATTTAAGTGATGGCAATGGAGGCTTTAGCTGGGGTGAGATAGAAATTGAGAATCTACAACCTCTGTCCTGGGATTTTTTGGCGCCGTTGGAATCTCAATTCACTCCTGAATCTTTAGCTGGATTTCATGGCGTTGCTTTTGCAGCCCCTTCTGTGACCACAGAATCCTTTTCGGATTCAAAGGATTCTCCTCTAGTCCTCTCTCGCTTTGGCGTTGGCTATGACAACATCGATCTCGATGCATGCACGGCAGCTGGAACTGCACTGACTATTACTCCCGATGGCTCGAAGAAACCAGTAGCTACTGCAGCTTTGATGTTGATGCTATCAACTATGCACCGCTTGGTTGCCAAAGATTCCCTTGCACGTTCACATGGGTGGAATCAGAGGTTACATGGATTAGGTCAAGGTGTTAATGGTAAAACTATTGCCACGATAGGTCTTGGAAATATTGCGGCCGAGTTCTTTCGCTTAATTTCACCTTTTGATGTTCGAAAAATCGCTTATGACCCTTGGAAAACCAAAGATGAAGCAGCCGCACATGGTGTTGAGCTTTTGGATTTAGATCAGGTAATGTCTCAAGCCGATGTCATAGTAGTTATGGCCCTTCTTACTCCTGAATCTTTTCATCTTATTTCGCAACCTCAAATTGGCGCCATGAAGAAAACTGCTATTTTAATTAATATCTCACGTGGACCAATCGTTGATGAAAGTGCACTCATCGAAGCTTTAGTAAATAAAAGAATCTTTGGTGCTGGTTTAGATGTTTTTGAAACTGAACCGCCAAGCAAAGATAACCCGTTATTTGCTCTAGATAATGTAATAGTTACACCACACAATATTGCTTGGACCGATGAGTTAGCTCGCGGCATGGGACGAAGTGCTTTTAAGGCAATCAAAGATATAAGTCAGGGACAAATTCCCGAATACGTCGTCAATAAAAATGTATTAACGACTCCGCAATTTAAAGAAAAGTTAGCGCAGTGGCAGAGTTGAATCGCAATGATGCTGTTGCGGTAATTGGCTTAGGAGCAATAGGTCTTCCGGTCGCAATTAATTTGGCTAAAACTGCTACGCCGACTCAAGTATGGAATCGTTCCGATTCGCCTGCAAATAAAGCAGTAACCGCAGGTGCGACGCGTCTAGAATCACTTGAATCAATCGATGCTGCAATTGTTCTAACGGTGCTTCCAGATATGGCGCAAGTAATTTCTGTTTTAGATTCAGGTTTAGAAAAGGCATTACAACCTGGCGATATTTTAGTTGTTATGGGAACCGTTTCACCCATTGCAATGCGAGAACTGGGCGAAAGACTCAATGCTAAAAACGTTCACGTTCTTGATGCTCCAGTAAGTGGTGGAGATGTTGGAGCACAGAATGCCTCCCTTTCAATCATGGTTGGCGGCGAGAAAGAAATTCTTGAAAGAGTCAGACCAGTATTTGAAAAAATCGGATCAACAATTCGCTTCCTCGGTCCTCTTGGTTCAGGACAAATGGCAAAAGCCTGTAATCAAATTGTCGTTGCTACGACTTTAACGGCTTTAGCTGAAGCAATAAATCTAGGCAGAAACGCTGGCTTAGATGATTCTGTCCTACTTGATATTTTGGCAGGTGGTCTTGCTAATTCACAGGTGCTAACTGTAAAACGTGAAAAAATCGAAAGTGGAGATTTCACTCCTGGTGGTTCAGCGGTATTTCAATTAAAAGATTTAAACTTTGCGCTAGAAGCAGGTATTGATACGCACACTGCGTTGCCAGTTACCGAAAAAGTTAGAGAACTCTATGAATCTTTAGTTGCCAATGGCGACGGAGCCCTTGATCACAGTGCAATTGTGCGTGAAATAGCGCGCCGCAGCCAGCATTAATTTCTATAAACAATATTTTCTGGTTCTAGGCCCAGGGCAATTAAGCGCAACTGAGATTCAACAAAGGCTTTTCCTCTGCTTTCAAAAATATCTGAATCGCCACCTACATGCGGGGAAAGCAGAAGATTTTTAGCGCTCCACAAAGGATGTCCGTGTGGAAGCGGTTCAGGATCGGTCACATCTAACCCAGCCAATAAACGTCCAGAATTAAGTTCAGATAAAAGTGCTTGAGTATCGACTATGGCACCGCGAGCCACATTTACTAACACTGCGCCAGTTTTCATTAACGCTAGACGTGCTGCGTTAAATAATCCTTGACTCTCTTTGTTTAGAGGGAGGGTAAGAAAAACGAAATCAAAAGTAGGTAGCAATCGATCCAACTCACTCATATCAAGTGCGCCGTCTTTAGCTGAACGCGAGAATCCCTGTACTGAAACATCAAAACCACTGAGCGACTTCGCCAGAGTCTTTCCGATGGAACCAAAGCCAACTATCGCAATCCGGCTTCCATTAAAGGATGGATAGCGCTTATGGTGCCACTGTCCTTGATCTGCAGCTCGCACAAAATCTGGAAATCCTCTACGGATACCAATTGCGAGTCCAATTGCTAATTCGGAAGTAGCTGCATCATGGACTCCGCGGGCATTACATAAAACGGCTCCCGAAGGAGTGAACTCAATCGCATCTTCAAAACCAGCATTAGGTAGTTGGAAATACTTTAGCCCCTGCATTGTGCTTGCATACTCAAGTGCTGGCTTGCCACCCATGTATTGAGAAACATAGAAATCTATTCCACTCAAGTCATTTTCATCGAGTGCGAAATTTGCGGGTGAAAGCCGAGTAAAACCTTCGGGGACTTCTAAGTTATCCCACTGCGACCACACCGTAAAATTCATAGGCAAAGAGTACATATAAGTGGTTAACTTCTACTTATTATGAAGAAGTTAAGTGATGCCAGATATTCAAAGGGTTGGATTGTCCTACTTGCAACGGTCGTAGGAGTTAGCTTTGGTGCATATACCTTTGTTAATCGAGCAGTTACCTCACAGGTATATGTAACTAACTGTGGAATACAAGATTTCAAACCAAATTCACTGACCAAATTTTGTGCCGATGCTGGCGTATTAGTTGATTCAATCGAATGGCAATCCTGGAGCAAAGATGGTGCTTATGGAAAAGGGATTTATCACATTAATGATTGTGAACCAACATGCGTTGAAGGAAAGTTCCATGAAGCACAGATCCTGGTCACTTTGAGCAAAGTTAAAACAATTCAAGGAAAACCAACTCTTACTTTCATCACAGTAACTACAGAGGATAAGAAGAATTTGCCATTAGCCAACTCGGCAACTGATGCTTGGCCACTTGAATTAGCAGGTTAAAGTAAACCGAATTCTCCAGCTTTGTGGATTAACTCTTCTCGAACATCTGGGTGAGCCGCATTGTGAATAATATTTATTGCTTGATCATTTTGAGAGTGTCCAAAGCACGCTGCAACACCTTGCTCAGTCACAACATATGAATGCTGGAAATGTGTGATGTTGCTATTTAACCGCGGCACGATAGTTGAGACATTAGCCTTTGGATGCCAAGAAGGAAGTGCCACAAATGATTGTCCGCCACGACTGTGAAGTGCGCCAACAATAAAGTCAGTAGATCCGCCAAAGCCACTATAGATCTTCCCCCGTACATGACTTGCATTTGCCTGATCAAATAAATCAACTTCAAGTGCGCTATTTATTGACGTCATCTGTGCTTGTCGCGCTATCTGCGAAGGATCATTTGTGCGTTCAGTTCGCAACATACGCACTTTCTTATTCAAATCTAACCACTGATACAACTCTTGGCTACCGAAAATAAATGAGGCAGTAATGAGAATTTCTTCATCAAGAGATCCAGCTTTAGAGAGTTCAAGAACTCCGTCGGAAAACATCTCAGTCCAAATGCGCAGACCTTTACGGTTTTTGAGCGCCATTAATACGGCATCTGGCACTCCCCCGATTCCAAGTTGCAAAGTTGAATTATCGGCAATCAGACTGGCGATTCGATCCCCAATCTGGCCTTGAATATCGGTTACAGGAGTTTGAGGTTTCTCCTGTAAAGGCTCATCGACTTCCACTAAATAATCAATTTCACTTTCATAAATTTGAGCATCACCATAGGTGTACGGCATTTGCTTATTGGATTGGGCGATCACCAAACCACCATGAGCACGGGCAGTTTCTATTGCACGAGGAAGAATGTTTACTTCTGTACCGAGACTAACGGTGTCAAAGCGCTGCTCAGAAGTGTGCAATAAGACAACGTCGGGACGATAAAAATTTCGAATTAAGACAGGTAACAATGACAAACGTGATGGGATGTATTCAAGTCGTGGATGATTTCGCATGGCCGGACCAACGAATGCGGTTTCATACGTGATTCCTTCGCGATCTGGAATACCTGCGCCATGGGCATTGAGCATGTGCAATTTAAACTCTGGAATTACTTCGTCGGCTACTTTCAATAATGTCAGTGGCGATGAAAAATTACCTGAAGCAATAATGCGTGGGTTGCTTGGAAGACCTGCAAGAATCGATTTCAGTTGTTCGGTATTGATTACTCGCATGTCGCGATTCTATTGCATCAACGCGGAGAGGTTAACAACAGTGTTGCCGCAAGGAAGAGAATTCCCAATGCAGAAAAAGCAGTGAGACCTCGGCGCACTCGTGGTCTTGCCAAAATAGTGGTAGCCCTCCCAATTAGTGAAATTAAAAATGAATACCATGATGCAGATGTGATTGCTTGCACACATGAAAGAAGAAAAATTCCCCAACCAAGATTGAAGTTACTTGGAACGAATTGGGGAATAAAGGCAACTGCAAAAACTGCGGCTTTAACATTTGTTAAATTAGTAAATAGACCGAGACGAAATGCTGGACCTAAACCAATTTTGGCCGATCCTTCATAATCAAATTTTCCAAATTCATGGCGCAATGACCACAGCGTTTGAATTGCTAAGAAAGTTAGAAAACCGACACCGACATATTTAAGCGCGGTATATGCAGCATGTGAATGCGCAAATATCTGAGACAAGCCGACCGCAGATGCAGCACCCCAAAAAATAAGTGCTGAACTGGTACCTAACAATGTTGTATATGCAGTACGAGTTCCCCCGATAATTGCTTGGCGCAAAATCATGGCAACGGTCTGTCCTGGAACAATCGCCAAAAGAAGTGCGGTCGCCACAAACGCTGGAATGACATGCAAAAAATTAACCATACGTAGCCCCGACGGGATTCGAACCCGCGTAGCTGGCTTGAGAAGC
>CAINRW010000141.1 GCA_903852815.1 uncultured Actinomycetes bacterium | reverse complement strand
GCTCCACCCTGTGCCCAGATATCTGCGCCCTTTTCACCCAATGAATATTCCATCCATAGGCGAGCACATGCTGGGTGTGGTGCCCAAGCTGAAATTGCGCTGTTGTAAGTAGAACCGACTGAAGCAGGTGTGAACATCTTCCATACCTTGCCTGCAGCTGCCATCTGCTTTACAACGCCAGCTTGGAGGTAACCGTTGTCAATAACAACTGGTGTCTGTCCTGAAGCAATTGTTGCCTCTGTTGGGTTTACGTTGATGAAGTTTCCTGCTGCCTTTAACTTCTTGAAGAATGCAACACCCTTTGACACATCATCAAATGATCCGCCAAGAGCCTTGTTAATCATGAAGATACCGTTCATAGCAGCTGAAGAACCTAGTGGATCTCCGTTAAGGGCAATCTTGCCCTTGAACTTTGGATCTAGGAGATCGTCAAGTTTTGTAATTGTTCCAAGTGCTCCGCTGTAACCAATTGTCATTGTTCCTGTGTAGTTTGGTGAAACTTCAGCAGTTGGATCAATTGATTGTGCGAACTGAAGGTACTGCCAAGTCTTAGCCTTGTATGGAGCAAAAGTTCCTGTTCCAAGGTACTTAACAGCTACTGCAAGACCAATATCAAAAACATCTGGTGAACGGTTAGTTCCCTTATTTGTGATTGCTGCATCAATTTCTTCTTGTGAAGAACCTTCAGGGTTAGCTTCATCAATCTTGACGCCGTAAGTCTTAGCAAATCCTGTAATCATGTCGCCGTAGTTTGCCCAGTAGTGAGGCAGCGCGATTACGTTTAACTGTCCTTCTTTCTTACAAGCTGCAGCTAAACCAGCAAGACCGCCGCCTTGTGAGGCAGTAGTAATTTTGCTGTAGTTAGTCTTTGCAGCTGCTGATGCAGATGTTGTGCTGAGTGCTGGGATAGCAAGTGCGACAACAAGTGCTGCAGCTACTGATCCGCTCGTGAGTTTAGAAAACTTCACTACGTTCCTCCTATATGTAAGTGGTATGTGTTTTGTCATACATCCGTGCTCCATGTAATACACGTGTTGATTACATGAAATATGGAATTTTGTACTTACGTGAAACGACTAGTCGAAGACCAATACGTTTCGCGCCCCCTCTCCAGCCCTCAAGCGATCAAAGGCTGAATTAAGACCTTCTAAACCTATCCGCTCAGATATGAGTTCGTCTAGGAATAGTTCGCCATTCAGATAACTTTTTACTAACGCTGGGACGTCTTTTCGCAGGTTGGCTGAGCCAAAATAGCAACCCTTGATTGACTGTTCGTTGACAAAAGGTCCAGCGTCAAGGGTGATAGTTGCTCCATTTTTTAATAAACCGACCAAAATCAACGTGCCATCGACACCTACGGTGCCCCAAGCTTGTTGAATGGTGCTTTCACGGCCTAAGGCTTCAAAAGCATAATCAACACCACCACAGATTTTCTTCACTTCTGCGACGGGATCTGACGTAGATGCATTGATGACATGTGTCGCGCCAACTTTTTTCGCAAGCTCGAGTTTTTCTTCAGTTACGTCTACGGCAATAATTATTGACGCACCTGCAATGCGAGCGCCCTGGACAATATTGAGTCCAACGCCGCCACAACCAAAGACCGCAACTGTTGAACCAGCCTTAACCTTGGCAGTGTTAATGACTGCGCCATAACCAGTTAGAACTGCGCAGCTAATAAGGGCTGCGCGATCGAGAGGCATTTCTTTAGGAATAACTACTGCGCCAGATGCTGGCACAACTACATATTCAGCAAAAGATGCAACAGTTAGAAAGTGATTGAGTTTTTCGCCGTTTTGACTCAAGCGAGAAGTTCCGTCGAAAAGTCCGCCCACGGACATCGCATTTCCGGCAGTCGAGCAATAATTTGGTCGCCCGCTCTGACAGTATTCACACGTTCCACAATTAGGAACAATCGACATGATTACATGGTCGCCGACCTCAACACCAGAAACATCTGGACCGACTTCAACAACAACCCCTGATGCTTCATGACCAATTACTGCAGGAAAAGGAACAAGTTTGCGCTTGCCATCAACGGCGTTGAGATCACTTGCGCATAGACCGCTTGCTGCAACTTTGACCAAGAGCTCTCCTGATTTTGGTTTATCAAGTTCAACTTCGCGAACTTCAAATGTAGAACCAACTCCGTCAAGAACTGCAGCTTTCATTTTCACGTTCGAACTCCTCGCAATAAAAGTACCTTTATGACCGCAAGGCTATTGCTCTCAGCTCGCCTTCGCCACCGCTCACGCGAGCCAAAATCCAAGAGTTAACCAAAAAGTCAGAATTGGTTAACGTGAGGGAGTCTAAAAGGTAAGAAAAATCTAGAATTAGTCCATTGCCGCATAGGCGGGCAACGTTAGAAAATCTAGATAGTCATCAGCTACGGCAGTTGATAAGAACATTTCTTTGGCTCGAGAATAATCAATGGCTGCAGAAAGTTTTGCAACCTCTTCATTGGCAAATGTCTTGACCAAAGAAGCATCGATTCTCTGACCCTTTTCAGTTGAAACTTCATTGTGAATCCACTGCCAAATTTGTGAACGAGATATCTCGGCAGTTGCGGCATCTTCCATTAAATTAAATATTGCAACGGCGCCGGTGCCAGCTAGCCAACGCTCAAGATATTGAATTGCAACACTTATGTTATTTCGCAATCCAGCCTCGGTTACCGAACCCGGAGTGGCTTTAATGTTGAGTAAATCCTTTGCGGAGATCAATAGCTCTTCATTCAAGATATTTTTTTGGTTCGCCCTATCACCTAAAACTTTTGTGAATTGCTCCCTGCACAGTTCTACCATCCCAGGGTGTGCGACCCATGACCCATCGAATCCATCATTGGCTTCACTGCTTTTATCCGCGGTTACTTTTTCAAAAGCAATCGCATTAATGCCTTCATCGGAACTCGGAATAAAAGCAGCCATTCCACCAATTGCATGCGCACCGCGTGCATGACACGTTTGAACTAGCAACTCGGTGTACGCACGCATAAATGGCGCAGTCATTGCCACACTATTTCGATCAGGGAGCACAAAATCTTTGCCACGAGTTCGGTAATTCTTAATGACGCTAAAAAGGTAATCCCAGCGTCCAGCATTTAAGCCAGCGGCATGCTCTTTTAGTTCAAAGAGGATTTCTTCCATTTCAAATGCCGCAGGCAAAGTCTCAATAAGTATTGTCGCCCGAATAGTTCCACGAGGAATATTTAGGAAATCTTGGGCAATATTAAAAGCGCTATTCCATAATCTGGCTTCTTGGTGTGACTCCAACTTTGCCAAATAGAAATAAGGTCCGAGGCCTTTTTCGATTTGAATTCTTGCGCTTGCACACATGTACAGTGCGAAATCAACAAGTGAACCCGAAGTAATTTGCGAATCCACAAGAATGTGTTTTTCAGGTAAATGTAAGCCTCGTGGACGAACAACAATTGTTGCTAGCTCGTTATCAGGTCGCAGTTGATACTTCTTACCTTCATCATTTGTAAAATCTATCGTGCGCGAAATCGCGTCCAGCAAATTAAGTTGTCCTTCGATTACATTTTCCCATTTCGGGGTATTGGAATCCTCTAGATCGGCGAGCCAAACTTTTGCACCAGAGTTCAAAGCATTAATTGTCATTTTCCGAGTAGTCGGACCAGTTATTTCTACACGTCGATCATCTAGACCAGGTGCAGCAGTTGCGACTTTCCAACTTTTATCATCACGAATATTTCTTGTCTCTTCAAGAAAATTAAAATCCTCACCGGAGGCGATTTCGGCAGTTCGAATTTTTCGCTTTTCGAGCAACTGCATTCGCAAAGGGTTTAGTTCGCGGTGGAGAAGTTGGATGAGTTCGAGTGCTTGAGAGGTTAGAACTTCTTCAGAGCGCGAAACATGTTCTCCAACGACCTCTATGGGTGACATTAATTGAGATCCACCCACGTTGTTTTTAATGCACTGTAAGCATCGAGTGCGTGGAGTGATTTATCACGCCCGCTACCAGATGCACCAAAGCCACCAAACGGAGTAATAACATCGAGCATGTCAAAGGTATTTACCCACACTGTTCCAGCACGAAGTTTTCGGGCAAATTTATGGGCACGTGCAACATTATTTGTCCATACTGAAGCAGCTAAACCGTATTCAGTGTCGTTTGCAATACGAAGTGCATCGGCTTCATCTTTAGCATCAATTGCCACAAGTACTGGTCCAAAAATTTCTTCTTGTGCAAGTCGCGAATCCGGCTTTACGTTATCAATTAAAGTTGGCTGGATTAATAAATCTTTTCCGGTTGTTTTGCCGCCACCGAAAATGATTTTCTCACCATCTTGGCCAATTAAATCCAAATAAGAATTAACTCGATCGCGTTGAACTTCAGATACAAGACCTGCCATTTGGGTTGCAGGGTCAAATTGATTTCCCACCTTAAAGCTCTCAAGAAATTTACGCAGATGTGCGAAAAGCTCATCTTTCACGCCTTGTTCAACAATAATTCTTGATCCCGCATTACATGTTTGTCCTGCGTTGTAATAGATAGCCCAACCAATTGTTGATGCTGCAGCTTCTAAATCCAAGCAATCATTGAGGACGACTTGTGGGCTCTTTCCGCCAAGTTCAAGCGAAACTTGTTTCATATTTGATTCAGCTGCATATTGCATCATCTTTCGTCCAGTAGGACCGCTTCCAGTGAATGCAATTTTTGCAACGTCCATATGACGAGCAAGGGCTTGTCCAGCTTCTGCACCAAGACCTGGCACTACATTGAAAACCCCATGTGGAAGGCCAGCGGCAACTGCTAACTCTGCCATCTTCAAAGCACTCAGCGATGAATTTTCAGCAGGTTTAACGACGATGCTATTTCCCATCGCTAAAGCTGGACCTAATTTCCAACTAGTAATCATCATTGGATAGTTCCATGGCACTACTGCGCCAATAACTCCAAGGGGCTCACGAGTAATCATTGCAAGTGCGTTGCGTGGGGCAGGTGCAATCTCATCATAAGTTTTATCAATAGTTTCGGCATACCACTGGATAACGCGAGTTGAATTAGGAGCATCAACACTTAACGCATCTCCTATAGGGCGACCAGTATCAATCGCTTCAAGAAGCGCAAGTTCTTCACGATGCTCACCTAAAAGTGTTGCCCAACGCAACATGATTGCTTTCTTATCTCTTGGATTCATGTCGCGCCAGATTCCTGAGTCATAACTCTTTTTCGCTGACGCAACTGCACGATTTATATCTTCGGAATCACCCGATGCAACATTGCAGATTAGGTGCCCATCACTTGGTGAGAAGTTTTCAAAAGTTTTCCCGGAAGCCGCATCGACATAATCTCCATCAATGAAAAGCTGTGATTTAGGTTTTAAATCAAGTGCGCGTTGTTGCCAATTTGTTGTATCAGACATGATTGGAATGTTATCGGATGAAGGTAAACAGCAAACGCCAAGGCAGGTTTAATTGATTACAACTCTGTAACTTGAAAGTGAAGAATCTGTGGCGTAAGCAATCCGAACTCCAGCTGCCTTGGTAACTGCCAAGCCATCAAGAATCTCTGCAGTGAGTATTTCTCCAGGTGCTACTACGGCAACTCCAGGTGGGTAAGGGGCGATGAGGTCTGCAGAGATCCGCCCAACTGCTTGATGCGCGGAAATGATTTCGGTTTGAGCAAAATAGGCTTCACGCATTGAAATTCCAACCGTTGGTACCACTGACCAGCTGAGTGAAGTTGCACTCTCGCGTACTGGCCCGGAGTGTAATTCTAAGATTTCCGTAAGCGCATCTGCTAAATATCTAAAGTCTTCTGCCGAATCTGCAATCGTGGCAAGAAAAACTATTGTGTCTCTATCGGCCATTTCAACGCGGATGAATTTTTCCTGCAAAGCTTTTTCAATCTCAATACCCGAAGCGCCAATTTGATTAACGCGCAAAACAATTTTGGCAGGATCAAATCTTCCGGGTTCAAAGTCAGATGGATTTAAAAAGATTGGCAGTTCGAAATTCTTTTGAACTTGTGCCTTAAACGCATCTACGTGTGAAACCATGTCGGCTACAAGTTGAGGACCGCGGCTTTGAAGTAATGCTCGACAGCCATCGATTGATGCAAGTGGTGCGCCCGCAGGAGAAGTGGTGTGAGTCGTTTCAAAGCTTTGTTCAATTCGATCAAGGTTGAGTAATTTTCCTTGAGCCAACAAAAGTGCTGAGGCGCTATAACCCGGCAACGTTTTATGAATACTAGTTATCAGTGCGTCCGCACCAAGTTGTAAACAGTGACGGGGAGTGGCTTGCGAAAAACCAAAATGGGCACCCCACGCGGCATCAACAATTACTGGGATGGAATGTGAATGTGCAGATTTAATTAAGGCAGATAAATCTGACAAAGTTCCAAGGTATCCGGGTTCGGTTAACAAAAGCGCGATAGGTTTTTGTTCAATTACTTTTTCAAACTCGGCGACAGGAATACCGATTGGGACACCAGTGACGTCATCAATTTCTGGAGTCAGCCAAATTGGTTCCAGTCCAGCTAAAACCAAAGCACTAAGAATGGAACGATGGGCTGTTCGAGATAGTGCGACTTTGTCTCCTGGTTTGCCAAGTGCAAGCACAATGGCTTGGTTTGCATGTGTTGAGCCACCAGTGGAAAAACGGGCGTAGTCGGCGCCCCACAATGTGGCTGCAAGAGTTTCGGCTTTTCGTAGCGTTTGATTCGTTAATTTAATTTCATCTAACCCCCCATATAGAGGAGTATCGGAGTCAACCACTGCACCTAAATCGTGATCTAGCCTCCAAGCACGTTGCTTGTGACCTGGAATCGTGAAGGGGGTTCGAGCGCGCTCAAAATAAGAAAGATAGGCATCGAGCAACGGTGCCGAATCTCTCAGTGAACTCATAGTTCTAAGGGTAACTTCTTGAGTGCCTGATGCGAAATGAGGCTTTAGACTTTACCCATGACCACACTTACAAATCTGACTCAAGAACGTCGTTTGGTTACCGCAATTCCGGGACCAAAATCTGTTGAAGCGCTAAAGCGCCGTACGGAAGCGACTTCTGGCGGATTGGGCATGGCAATTCCTGTCGTCATTGAACGTGCAAGCGATGCAATTTTATTAGACATCGATGGGAATCAAATTATTGATTTAGGTTCAGGAATTGGCGTAACAAATGTTGGAAACTCTGCCCAACGTGTTGTTGATCGTGTAATCGAACAAGTTCAAGCATTTACACACACATGCTTTACCGTCGCGCCATACATGAATTACATCGAAGTTTGCGAAAAACTAAACGCGATGACTCCTGGTACGCATAAGAAAAAATCACTGCTGGTCAACTCAGGCGCTGAAGCTGTTGAGAATGCAGTAAAGATTGCGCGCCACTACACAAAGCGTCCAGCAATTATCGTTTTTGAGCATAGCTATCACGGTCGCACTAATTTAACTATGGCACTTACCGCCAAAAACATGCCGTACAAAGAGGGCTTTGGTCCATTTGCACCGGAGATTTACCGAGTTCCAATGCCATATTCATTCCACTGGGTGGGCGATCAAGCAACAATCACTGAAGATGCGATTGAAATGGTTACACACAAGATTGATAAAGAAATTGGCGCACACAATGTTGCAGCAATTTTGATTGAACCAATTCAAGGAGAAGGTGGATTTATAGTGCCACCTAAGGGATTCCTTCCTGCGCTCGCACACTATTCAAAAGAAAATGGAATTGTCTTTATTGCAGATGAAGTACAGACAGGCTTTGCCCGCACTGGACACATGTTCGCGATGGAAGATGAAAATGTAGTCCCAGATATGGTCGTAACTGCAAAAGGCATTGCTGGTGGTTTGCCACTTGCTGGCATCACCGGTCGCGCAGAAATTATGGATTCAGTTCACGCATCAGGTCTTGGTGGAACGTATGGTGGAAATCCAATTGCCTGCGCAGCCGCCCTTGGTGCAATCGAGACTATGGAAGAAGAGAATCTGGTTGCACGTGCAAAGAACATCGGCGAAATACTCGGATCAACGCTTCGCGAGCTTGCTAAGAAATATCCAGTTATCGGTGAAGTTCGTGGTCGTGGTGCGATGCAGGCTATTGAATTAGTCCAACCAGGAACAAAAACTCCAAACACTGCAGCGATGAATGCTGTTGTGAAATATTGCCAAAGCAAAGGCGTCCTTATCCTTACTGCAGGTACATATTCAAATGTAGTGCGCTTCTTGCCACCTTTGGTTATCACCGATGAATTGCTAAAAGATGCACTTAATGTTTTAGATGAGGCTTTAGCTTCGCTTTAATAAACTTTAATAAATAAGTG
>CAINRW010000140.1 GCA_903852815.1 uncultured Actinomycetes bacterium | reverse complement strand
TTTAAATTTTGATAAGAATGAATCATTCTTTATTAGCGAGCATACTCATTCGAATTTCTCATCGAAAGCTAAACTACATTTCATACAAATCAAACTATTTCGATGGCTACTGACGTGGTATCAGTATAAGCAATATAATTGTATTTAATGTTTCTTGCCTTGGTGAACTCTGCAAACGCCGCAAATTCATGTTCGGGCCAGTTGATGTAATTGAAGTATTCATCAAATATGATAATTAAGCCAGGGTGCATATAGTTTTGAAGTTGCTCCAGAATAAATCTTGTTGGCTTGTAGGTGTCACAATCAATATTCACTAATCTATACAGCGGTTGCTTCTCCCGAAATTCACTAAGGTAAGTTGGCAAAGTGTCAACAAACCAACCCTTGCGTAGTTCAACATTTTTCATCACTCTTGGCAAAACACCGTGCACGGTTAAGGCATTCCGTCCTAAGAAGGTCCCGGTCCAATCCTCTTCAAGGCCCTCGAATGAATCAAATCCGACAAACTTGATATCCGGTAATCTTTTAGCAAAGTAGTTAATGGAACCACCCTTATAAACACCAAACTCCAAAATAGTTTCCTGCAACTGATTTCCATGACTATCCGAGTCCAACGATTTCTCCTTGATTTTTTCTATACAGTAATTGTATAGAGCCGGCCGATCCAAAAGCACCATCGCTTTTGACATATTTTGAAGTGCGTAATCTGCACTCGACTGTGCGTAAAGATTATGCACTAAATCTGTCAACTTATGTTTTTGATTAATCAACAACATGCCCTGAAAAAGTCGTATTACTTTTCCAAGTGTCGAATTGATGAGTTTAGCCGCGTAGAATTTCATAATTAGAATATTACACCCCCAGGCATTTCTGCCCTTCTAGGACTCGCCCTCGATAATCGGGAATTCAATGGCCAAATAGTTGCCCTTTTCATAGAGAAATTTACAGACTATAACCCGCTTCAATAGCATCCCTGTTAAACATTTTGACCGTATCTAAGGAATAGGAGTTTAAGTCATATCCAACAAGTTCCAGCTTCTTTAAGATATCTTGTGTTGCGGTGATTACATGACAACCAATCGCCTCTGCTTGAATCACATTCAATAATTCACGTGGGCTTGCCCAAATCAGCTCACAGAGAGAGTTTTCTTTTAAAACATCAATTGCCTCTTTCATAATCGGAATTGGATTTCGTCCAGTATCAGCAATTCGCCCTGCAAAAATAGAGACATAGCTGGGTATGGATGAATCTAAGACTTCTGAAATGTGACGAACTTGGTCTAGTGTCATAAGTGCAGTGACGTTCACTTTAACTCCATGACTGGTCAAGTATGCGATCACTGGTGCAGTGGATTCCCCCAAAGTGGTTGTAATAGGAATCTTTACGTATACATTTTTTCCCCAACTTGCAATTTCAATCCCTTGGCGCATCATCTCTGATAACTCATCGCTGAAAACTTCAAAAGAAATTGGTTTATGAGTGATTTCTTTCAAGACGCTTTTTGCGAATCTCACGTAATCTGTAATGCCGGCCTTGCGCATTAAAGTTGGATTCGTCGTTAAGCCTTGAATATATGATTTTGCATTCATTTCCAGCATACTCGATAAATCTGCACCATCCGCAAAAATCTTAATTTTCAGTTCATCTACTGATTTCAACTTCAGACTCCTTTATTATTAGCTGGGCAGCTTCAAATAGTGAGGATACTCTTATGAAAGGTGCTACAGGCTGTCTCTCGTCTAGCAAGTTGTCGATAAAAAAACACCGACAACCCACAGATTGACCCGCCAAAATGTCCCTCCACCTATCCCCTACCAAGAAGCTGTTCCGCAAGTCGAGGTTTAGTTCGCCTGCCGCTTGTTTGAGTAACCCTGGTTTGGGTTTTCGACATTGGCAATCATCTGCATCGTCATGAAAACATGTATAGAAATGATGGATTCTTAATTCTGCTTCAAGATTCATGTGAATTGCTTCTACTACTTGCTTTAGCATCTTACCGCGTGGCACATCAGGTTGATTTGTAACCACGACTAGTTCGAATTCATTTTTACGCAAAATCTCTAAACCCGCAATGACGCCTGGCAATACTTCAAGTTGCTCAAGCGACCTAGGCGGAGTCGGAATTCCATCCACAAGCAGACTTTTGTTAATTACACCATCACGATCTAAAAATACCGCTCGTTTCATTAGCTACAGTGCAATTACCATTTGGTGGGGTTTGTCTTTAGTTCTGGGTGTGAAACCAATAAATGCCAGATAATCGTCTGAAACGATTCTGAGTGTGGGGTGACGGTGGTGAGGTTTACGGTAGGAACTATCAAACAAACATCAGCCATTTTTCCTGTGTATCCACCATCTCGCCCTACAATTCCCGTGATTTTTGCCCCTTTGGATTTACCATAATCAATGGCTTCGCATAAATTCGTACTTACGCCTCGTTCTTTGTCTCCACCGCCAACTGACAATATAAATAGACAATCCATGGGAGATAAATTGCTAACTTTTAACCACTCTGAAAAAACAGTTGACCAGCCCTCATCGTTGGTTCTTGCTGTCAATTCGGCTACGTTATCAGTGGGGGCATAAGACTCAATTCCGGCAAGTTTACGAAAATCATTTACTGCATGTCCTGCATTTGCTGCGCTTCCACCTACTCCTAAGAAAAAAATTCTTCCCTTGTTTTGCTTTACTTCTTTAAGAAGCCTAACAATAGATTCAACAGTATCAGATGATATTTGAGATAAAACTTGACTAGTCTCATCTAAATGTTGTTGGCTATAAGACATCTCGATTCCTCTCGATATACGAAGTAAAATCCTCTATTCCTTGCATGGAACCTATCTCATAAAACCGCTCATACACCTCATGCCCCGCCAATAATCCTGAATTTGAGAGATTCGAATAAACATCTCCTAAATCCAGTGTCGAACCTATTGGGTATTTTTCGAAAAGTGAACTCTTGAAAATACTCAACCCGTAATCGATATAAGTCATCTCTGTGTTGCCAATTTCCTTAGCGTACTTTAGAACACGATTACCGTCGAATATAACATTGCTCTCATCGTAAGCACCATTATTCTTAAACACAGTCATCATTGCCGGTTTCCCATTGCTACAGAAGTCTTCTTTAAAGACTCCATAATTTATTGGAAGATATGAATCTCCGTACAAAACCATAAAAGTATCCCCAAGAAGAGGTAAGGCTTTACGAATAGCGCCTCCCGTTCCAAGTCGAACTTCACCATCGAAAGAATAATCGATCTCGACTCCATACTTTCTTCCATCGTCCACAAAATCTTGAATCATTTCAGATTTATGCGCAACACATAAAACAACTTTTTTGATTCCTTCTCTTGAGAGAAGTTTTAACTGCCACTCTATGAAAGGCCGGCCATAAATTTCGATTAGCGCTTTAGGGGTCTCCTCTGTGAGCGGATGCAAACGGGTTGCTAAACCACCGGCTAATATCGCCACAGGGATCATCAGGAAAGGATTACCTTCGTGCCTTCAAAATCAAACTGAAATCGGACTTCTTCAAGCTTCAGTTCACGCATGGCAGCACGAAGCCTCGTCTTGTCCTTGGCATAAAACATCAAGAATCCTCCACCCCCTGCTCCAACAAGTTTTCTTCGATGAAATCGACCTCGTGGTCTTTTGTCCCATCCAAAGTACCGGAGTGCTTTCGTTGAGCACTATGCAGATGATTCAGCAAACATGGAAGATCAGCACCCCCTAATGGGCTTACAATTCGAATTCGCGCCCTAAACAACGAAAGTACAGCAAAAATCTTTGAGCG
>CAINRW010000139.1 GCA_903852815.1 uncultured Actinomycetes bacterium | reverse complement strand
TTGCATTAGGTAAAGCTTCAGCAACGGTGCCTTCCATTTCGATTGCACCATCTTTTTTAGCCAAGCTATAACCACATTTCTGTTTTGAGCGTGAAACAAGCGAAGTCGTAGTTTAGAGGCAGAGGCGAAATAAAGGAAATCGGCTACTTAGAATTACACGGATGTAACTCAGGCCACAGCCTCTCCCGCATGATTTTTAGAGGAGATCTGAAATCTCAATCCCCAGACGGCCCAGTTCCATACGCCCACCATCGATTGCCGTGAGAACAAAAGGGGCCCCATCAGGACAGATCACGTATGAGTTTTCAAAGTGGACACCACGCGAGCCATCCTTGGCGACCACGGTCCAATTATCGGCAAGAACTTTTGTGCGAGCAGATCCACGAGTAATCATCGGTTCAATTGCAAGAGCTAGTCCCGGAACGATTTGTGGGCCATGTCCCGCGCGACCGAAATTTAGGACATGTGGCTCTTGGTGCATTTCAGTACCGATTCCGTGACCGCCGTACTCCTGCAAAATTCCATATTTACCTTGTGAATTAATGTATTGCTCAATGGCATAACCGATGTCAGAAAGTTTTGCACCATTTTTACCGGCAGCAATACCGCGCCACATTGATTCTTCACAGACATCCATTAATTTTTGATCTTCAGGATTTACTGGACCTATGCCAATAGAAAATGCTGCATCGCCATGCCAACCTTCAATGATGGCACCACAATCTATGGAAACAACATCTCCTTCTTTGATCACACGTGGACCAGGAATGCCGTGGACGATTTCATCATTAATTGAAACGCAAATTGTGGCGGGGAAGCCGTGATAACCCTTGAAATTGGAAGTTCCACCACCGCGCTTTATATTTGCTGCAGCGATTGCATCTAATGCATCAGTGGTCATTCCTGGCTTAATAGATTCACGTAAAAGTTCAAGAGTTTGGCCAACTAGTAAACCTGCACGGCGCATTAGTTTTAGTTGTTCTAAGTTTTTAATCTGTATTGCCATAGATAACTCTTCTACTCTGAAACGCGGTTTAAAGCTGAAATTGCATGCGCAGTAATGTCTTCAACACTTCCAAGCGCACTGACAGTAATGAGTAAACCTTCGTTGCGATAAAAAGTAACAATAGGTGCAGTTTGTTCCAAATAAACTTCTAGACGGCGTGTAATAACTTCAGCCTTATCATCTTCGCGCTGGTAAACATCTCCGCCACATTGTGGGCACTTATCTACGCCAACAGATGGCTGACCACATTCTTTGCAGGTACGGCGAGAAGATAAACGCGCAACGATTTCGTTGTTAGCTAATGAAAACTCTAAGACGGCGTTGAGTGGAGATTTCTTCTCAGCAAGAATTGCACGAAGTACTTCTGCTTGCGCCACATTTCGCGGAAAACCATCAAGCAGAAAACCAATTGTGCAATCGTCATGAGTGAGGCGATCTTTGACCATTTCGTTAGTTACAGAATCTGGAACTAATTCGCCGCGATCCATAAAAGCTTTAGCATCGAGACCTAGTGGAGTCGCCGCCTTTAAATTAGCGCGAAAAATATCTCCAGTAGAAATATGCGGAATTGAATAATGCGCTGCTAGGAATTGTGCTTGTGTTCCCTTACCAGCGCCTGGTGGACCTACCAGGACTAAGCGCATTACTTAAGGAATCCCTCATATGAACGCTGCTGCAACTGTGACTCAATCTGCTTAGCAGTATCAAGACCAACACCAACAACGATCAAAATTGCTGTTCCACCAAATGGGAAGTTCTGCGTTGCACCAAAAAGAATAAGTGCGCCAATTGGAATTACTGCTACTAAGGCAAGGTATAAAGAACCTGGCGCAGTGATGCGTGAAAGAACATATTGTAAGTATTCAGATGTCGGACGGCCCGCACGAATACCTGGAATAAATCCGCCGTACTTTTTCATATTGTCTGCAACTTCATCAGGATTGAAAGTAATTGCGACATAGAAGTACGTAAAGAAAATGATTAGCGCTGCATAAGACGCAATGTAGATTGGGTGATCACCCTTAACAAAGTTACGGCTGACCCAAACTGCCCACGCTGCTTGGCTATTGGTGAAGTTCACAATGAGCGAAGGAATGTAGAGCAATGATGATGCGAAAATTACTGGGATAACACCAGCCTGGTTAACTTTAATTGGAATGTACGTGCTAGTTCCGCCATATGACTGACGTCCAACCATTCGCTTTGCATACTGAACTGGAATACGTCGTTGTGCCTGCTCAACGAAAACAACGGCTGCAACTACGAGTACACCAACAGCTAAAACGAATAGGAATGCGAACAGACCCTTTTGAAGTTTGATGGACCACAAGTTGCCAGGGAAACCTGCAGCAATTGAGGTGAAGATCAAGATTGACATACCGTTACCAACACCACGGTCAGTAATTAATTCACCAAGCCACATGATTACTGAAGTTCCAGCAGTCATAACGAAAATCATTGTGATGATTCGCTGCCATGAAGTATCAGGAATAATTGCAAGTGAACAACCAGAAATCAAACGACCTGGAGTTCGTGCAACTGCAATCAAACCTGTTGATTGCAAAATCGCCAAACCAATTGTTAAGTAACGTGTGTATTGAGTGAGCTTTGCAGTGCCTGACTGTCCTTCGTTCTTAAGAACTTCAAAACGAGGAATTACAACTGTCAGCAACTGAATAATGATTGAGCTGGTGATGTAAGGCATGATGCCAAGTGCAAATACAGAAAGATGTAGAAGTGCACCACCGCTAAATAAATTGATTAGACCAAAGAGACCACCTGATTGAACTGTCTTCAAACATTCTTGAACGTTTGAATATGAAACACCAGGTGTTGGTACTACTGAACCAAAGCGGA
>CAINRW010000138.1 GCA_903852815.1 uncultured Actinomycetes bacterium | reverse complement strand
GGACTGAGAAAGCGTTAATCACACTACGCCCGTAGAAGCCCTGTTTTTGCACCGAAGGACCCGGGTTCGATTCCCGGCACCTCCACTTAGTTTAAGAAAGCTTTACCAAAATTAGTGCTGACCTTGTGGTCCATGCCCATCTTTTCCATTGCTTCTTCCATTTGGACGCCACGAGGTTAATCCAGCAATTAATCTAAATTGTGGGAAATATTCAATACGCAAGGCTATGTAGCACATTGATAGTGAAATGATTCCGAGTATGCGTGCAAACAATGGCAGGCTAGGAAGAAGTATCCACTGCCCTCCAAGTGCAACGCCCAGAAGAACAAAAACTGCTTGAATGCTTCTTTTTACAATACGTAAATAAGGTGAACGAACTTTAATTCGAGCTATTCCAATAGCAATGGGTCCTGCGATAATTGAGGTTGTAAATAGAACTGCAACGAGAACCGCAAGACTTTCCATTTATTTCCACGCCCAATCGCTTCGGATTGCTGAATATAGTGCCATATCTATCTGAGAGCCATCCTCTTTTCGGGATTTCTTGCGCATGATTCCTTCAAGTTCGTAACCAGAATTTTGTAATATTTTACGAGAGGCATAGTTATCAATATTCACGATAGCTTCTATTCTTTCAAAACCAATGGTGTCAAAGCCGTATTGGGTTAGCATTTTTGTAGCTGTCGCCCCAAATCCCTTTCCCCGCATAGGTTGGGTGAGCCAATAGCCAATCTCAGCGACATGCTCTCGCAAATTCAAGCTATGAAAAGAAAATGCACCAGCAAATTTCGAGTCTTCACCATTTCCGTAAGAAAGAGTTAATTGAAGCTCAGTCTGCGTCGTAAAAGCGTTGGGGCATCTTTCATTTACATAGAACTCAGCATGGGCCATCGTGTAATTGCTAGGAATGCGTGTAAAAATGGGGATGAGTGGATCTTTGCAACCTTCGTAAATTGCGGAGATATCACTTTCATTTGGCGCGCGTAAGGTGAGAAGTCCATGCATCAGGGTTGGTACTTCCGCTGGCCACCAAATCATTTGCTAAGTATGCACCACGAGTCATTTGTTAACTCGGCAAGTGGAGAGCATTGTTAGCGGATAGATTTATGTGAAGAGTATTTACTTTGAATCAATCAAACAGTCTCACCAATAGGGCGAGAAGGTACGAAATAGTTTTTACCAGTTGGGGAAGTCCATTCGCAGGAGCCATCTTCATTGCTCACCAAGCCCCACTTCCCATGAGTTTTTAATCTGTGATGTCGGCGGCACAACAATCCGAGGTTTTCAGCATTGGTTGATCCACCAGATTCCCAACTATGTGCATGATCTATATCTGTGCGAGTTGCTGGTTGTCGACATCCAGGAAAACGACACGTGCGATCTCGAGCTAATAAGAAATCTACGAGCGCTTGCGGTGGCTCATATTTTTCACGCCCAAAGTCGAGCAAGTTTCCTGTCAATGGATCTGTAACGAATCGAATCCATGTTCCATCACTTGCTAATTCACGAGCAACCGAAGCTGGAATAGCACCGTAGCCAGATAGTTGACCTGGATTCTCGGCTAAACCCATTAGCGTTGGTAGATCGATTGTGACATTTACCGTAACCGGTCTGCGATGTGACTTTACTTCGCTGAGATTGTCAGAGAGTGCGCTTGAAAGTATTGCTGTCAATGCATCCGCTCTCTTGTTGTCTGCAGTAAGTAACGACCAAGTTGAAGTTTCGGAGGCCGCGTCAACGTTGGCATCGGTATTGGCATTGGCATGTGCGTTGGCATGTGCGTTGGCATTGGCATTGGCATTGGCATGTGCTTGAGAATGTAGTCTGGAATCTTTTTCATTCATTCTCAATATGTAGCTTTCAATAGATTTCATAACAATCTGTGCATCTTGTGCGGGCAAAATAGCTACAACGGTGGCCATGCCATCTGCCTCGTTATAGCAACTCACTCGGCGAGATTCTCGTGCTCGATCAACGACTTCTTCGAATTCGGCTGGTGCTAATTGCGCAATTGTCGTGCGCACTTTGTTAGCGACTTGACCAGGTGTATGAAACTCTGCGTAACTTAGGGCTTTTTCTTCCACTTGATAAATTGCAAATTCACTAAGCCCATCTCTAATTGCCGCTGCACTTTCCTTGGCTATCACTGTTGCATGGGCAGCGGAAATCTCGCCCATTGCCAACGCCGAACAAGTATTTGGAAGATGGTTAACAAGTGTTCGCGCAACATCTATACGTAGTTGCGCAGTGTTTGGAGAAAGCCGTAATGCTGCGGCGATGTCTTCGCGCTCTGCATCATCGACCCCATCCCAAATTTTGTCATTACTACTGGACTCTTCGCCTGCAACAGCAACAATTGCTCGCTGCATCATTGCTTGTAACCAGGCAGTTTGACGTTCTAGCGCTGAGAGAAAATCAATGCGCGCACCCATAACGAGATCTAATGGATTAATAGAGACTAGACATGTAAGTGTTTGGATACCCGGAATCGCTCGTAATAACTGACTGACTCGCAATGTCAGATCCTGCGGTGCGAGATCTTGCGCTAAATGCTCGGGCACCAATTGCTCGGGAAAGGTGGACCTCACCTCATATATTCTCGCGCTTGTCATAAAAGCGACTATTGCGGTGACTGCCGACAAAACTAAATAGTTATCAACAGTTGAAAGTTAATTCAACACTCAGCTACGTGGCAGAACTGAGCTAATTAACCTTCTTGAAGTTCGCTCGGCGCACCATGTACATCAAGAACCTCCGAAGCGTTTTCAACAGGCTTAGAGTCACCGGCAAGTTTTGTACCAGCACCACTTCTATTGAGCGGTTTCTTTGCATCATCTTTATAAATGGCAGGAATCGATCCAAGTAAACCCTTTTGGAAATCTTCAAAAGCTTGCAAAACTTCGCGCTTTGTATTCATTACAAATGGGCCCATCCAAGCGACAGGTTCTTCAATTGGGGCCCCACCAAGAATGAAAAGTTCTAGTTCTGGAGACCGAGTTTCTTGTTGATTTGCCGCCCGAATAACGATTGTGTCACCGTCACCAAAGACAGTTAATTGTCCCGTATGTACTGGTCGTAATTCATCTCCAACAAAACCATGACCTGCCATTGTGTAAACAAGTGCGTTGTAATCGCGGCGCCAAGGCAAACGAAGTTCTGCACCGGCAGTAAGGGTTGCGTGAATTAAAGTAATTGGAGTTTGTGTTGTTCCAGGACCTGAATGTCCATCAACATCTCCAGCGATTACGCGAATAAGTGCACCACCATCACTTGATGAAAGCAGGGCTACATCTTTTGCGCGAACATCTTGATATGCAGGTGGTGACCATTTTTTTGCAGCAGGCAAATTCACCCAGAGTTGGAATCCATGAAATAAACCACCACTCATTACCAAATGTTCTGGGGGAGTTTCTATGTGCAGAATTCCTGCGCCTGCAGTCATCCATTGTGTGTCGCCATTTGAAATTGTTCCACCACCACCATTGTTATCTTTATGATCAAAGATTCCATCGATGATGTAGGTAACTGTTTCAAATCCTCGGTGTGGATGCCATGGAGTTCCCTTTGGTTCGCCAGGTGCGTATTCAACTTCACCCATTTGATCTAGATGAATAAATGGATCGAGTTCTACTAAATCAACGCCAGCAAATGCACGTCGAACTGGAAAGCCTTCGCCTTCAAAACCTTGTGGCGCAGTTGAAATACTTTTCACCGAACGGGCGCGAGCACCAGGATTTTCACTGATACGAGGCAACACAGTTATATCGGCAACACTGACTGCAGGCATTTGCTCTCCTTTTTTCTAATCAAAGGTTAGTTGAACTTTCAACTACCAGCAAGTTGGAACTGACCACGAGATTTTGGCGCACTTTGTAAAAAAAAATAGGGACCCCCATCTCGGGGGCCCCTATATAAAGTATTTCTAGAGAGCTTTTAGCGCTGAAACAACTTTAGTCAACGAAGCCTTAGCATCACCAAAGAGCAGCATTGTCTTTGGATCATAAAGAAGTTCATTTTCAATTCCAGCAAAACCTGGACGCATTGATCGCTTTAAGAAGATGATGTTGGCAGCGTTTGAAACTTCCAAAATTGGCATTCCATAAATAGGGCAACCTGGAGAAGTTTGCGCAGCTGGGTTAACAACATCGTTTGCACCAATAACAATTGCAACATCAGTCTGACCAAAAGTTGGATTCACTTCATCCATTTCAGCAAGTTGGTCGTACGGAACATTTGCTTCTGCAAGCAGAACGTTCATGTGTCCTGGCATGCGACCTGCAACTGGGTGAATTCCATAAGCAACATCGATACCTTTAGAAATCATTAGGTCGGCAAGTTCGCGAACGGTGTGCTGCGCCTGCGCAACAGCTAAACCAAAACCAGGGACGATTACTACTCGACGTGCATAGTTGAGCAAAATAGCAACGTCATCAGGTGAACCTGAACGAACTGGGCGATCTTCTGCAGCACCAGAAGTGTCTTGTGGCTTTGCAGTAAATGCGCCGAACAAAGTTCCAAATAATGAACGACCCATTGCCTCTGCCATGAGTCGAGTCAAAATTGTTCCTGATGCTCCTACCAATGTTCCTGCGATGATCAATAGAACAGAATCAAGTACATAACCACTTGCCGCCACAGTTAAACCTGTAAATGCATTTAATAGTGAGATAACAATTGGAACATCTGCTCCACCAACTGGAAGTACAAAGAGCACACCAAATAGAAGTGAAAGTGCGGCTAAGACGAGAAGTGGAGTTGTTCCAAGAGCTGTAACCACCCAACCACCAACGCCAATAACGCTGACCAATGTTGCTGCAATTATGAAGCGACCTGCTGGGAAAATTACTGGGCGAGTAGTCATTAATTCTTGAAGCTTTAAGAAAGTAATAACCGATCCACTGAAAGATACACAGCCAACAATTACCGTAAACACAGTGAATATAACTTCGGCGGTAGTTGCCTCTACACCTAAGTGCAAATACTCAACGATGGCGACTAGCGCTGCTGCGCCACCACCCACACCATTAAATAGAGCAACAAGTTGTGGCATTTGTGTCATTTGCACCTTACGCGCAGCTGGAACACCAACAAGTAAACCAACAAGCATCGCTCCCAGAATCCAACCCAAATTATTAAGTGGAAGTGATGAGCCAGGGTTTGCATAGAAGAAAACCACCAAAGTCGCCAAAGTTGCACCAAATGCACCAATTAAATTACCTCGACGTGCTGTCTTTGGATGTGACAAACCTTTGAGCGCCAAGATGAATGCCACACCTGCGGCAAGACCTACTAGGTCATATAACGTGCGGCTCATTTTTTATTTCCTTTGAACATTTCAAGCATTCGATCGGTTACAACAAAACCACCAACCATATTGATTGTTGCAAGAACAATCGCAGCCACCGCAAGACCAAGTTCAAGATTTGTTGAACTGTGATCTGCAACGATGATTGCGCCAACCAAAATCACTCCGTGAATTGCATTCGCACCGGACATCAGTGGGGTGTGCAAAGTAGAGGAGACTTTAGAAACGACTTCGAAACCTACAAATACTGCTAACACAAAAATTGAAACGATTGCCATCGGTTCCATTTATTTGGCTCCTCTTCGTGATCCGCCATGAGTTACTGCGGCGCCATTAATAATTTCATCGTCAAAATCAAGATTGAAGGCAACACCCTCACCTTCCTTTGCGGCCACTGTAAATAGTGACAAAAGATTTACAACGTTGCGTGAGTACAAGAACGAAGCATGGAATGGCAACTGACTTGGTACGTCTTTGCCGCCCCAGATTCTCACTCCGCCAGCCGTTGTAACAATCTCACCTGGCTTTGAACCTTCAACGTTTCCGCCAGTTTCTGCAGCTAAGTCAACGATGATTGTTCCCGGCGCCATTGAATCGATCATGGCTTGTGTCATCAATCGAGGAGCTTGGCGACCAGGCACTGCAGCCGTTGTAATAACTACATGTGACTTAGCAATGTAAGGAGTTAAGAGTTCACGTTGCTTGGCTGCGCGCTCTTCAGTCATCTCGCGTGCATATCCACCTGAACCTTCAAGTGATTCAAGTTCAAGTTCAATGAAAGTTGCACCCATTGATCGAACTTCGTCAGCAGAGGCTGGTCGTACATCGTAAGCAGAAACAACTGCACCGAGTCGACGAGAAGTTGCAATCGCCTGCAAACCTGCAACACCTGCGCCTAAGACAAGTACTTGAGCAGGAGTAACAGTTCCGGCTGCAGTCATAAGCATTGGGAAAAAGCGTGGAGATAATTCGGCGCCAACAAGAGCTGCGCGATATCCAGCACACAAAGCTTGAGAAGTAAGAGCATCCATTGATTGTGCACGAGAAATGCGGGGGACTAGTTCAAGTGAAAATGCAGTCACACCAGCACTTACTGCGGCATCAATTGAATCGACGGCAGTTGTTGGAGAAAGAAATGAAACGGTGATTGCACCCTTTTTTAGCTTTCCCATTTGTTCTGGAGTAAGAGGTTGAACCGATAGAACCGCATCAGCTGTACTGAGTACTTCACCATCGGAAATCGTTGCACCGGCGGCTTTAAAATCGGCATCAGTTGCTTGTGAATGAACTCCGGCACCGGATTCGATAACAACATCTAATCCAAGTCGAGTTAATTTGTTAATGACATCGGGAACAAGCGCCACGCGCTTTTCACCATCTTTAATTTCTTTCGGGACGACTACACGCATGAACCAAATGCTAGTGCTTTGAGCCTTTCAAGTCACCCTTTGTAAGGTGAAATAACAGTGCTTGAATGGTGGTGCGTCGATGATAAGCCTCACGCCAAATAACTGATCGTGCGCCATCAATTACAGATGCTGCAACTTCTTCGCCTCTGTGAGCAGGTAAACAGTGCATGAATATTGATTCTTTATTTGTTAACGCGATTAAATTCTCGTTTACAGCAAAAGGTGAGAGTGCCAGCACCTTAGCTTCGCGTTCACTTTCAGAATCTCCCATCGACATCCAGACATCGGTGTATAAAACAGATGCATCTTTTGCTGCAACTTCTGGATCGTGGAGAACTTCAACTTTTCCTCCAGTGTGCGCAGCAATTTTTTTAGCAGTTTCAACAACAGTCGCATCTGGTGCCCAAGCACCTTCTGGTGTTGCTGCAACAACATGTGCACCCATGATTGCACCCATGATTAACCAGGAATGCGACATATTGTTTCCATCACCCAAGTAAACAAATTTACGACCAGCTATATCGGTCCCAAAATTTTCGCGGATAGTTAACCAGTCAGCTAATAACTGAGTTGGATGATCATCATCTGTAAGGGCATTGATTACTGGAATGGAAGCGTTCGCACCTAATTCATCGACATCAGCTTGCGCGTAAGTTCGAATAATTAACGCACTGCAGTACCCACTAATAATTTTTGCCGTATCAGCAATCGTTTCACCGCGTCCAAGTTGCAATTCATCACCACGAATAAAAATTGGAGTGCCACCCAAATGCGCAACTGCAGTTTCAGATGCAAGTCGGGTTCTGGTGGATGGTTTAGTCATATAAATTGCGACCGACTGATTGGCAAGAGCGGTTCTAGAACGAAGCGGGTTTTCTGCAAATTCGGCGGCAGTTTGGAGTAAAAGCTCGATATCGTCACGGCTTAAATCGGAAGTGCGCAGTAAGTCCTTCATTTTGGAATTCTACTAGGTAGTTTTGCCGCCGCCAAAGGTATTCTTAACCTCATCATGGGAATCTTTGACAAGCCAAATATCGAGACGGAATCCAATACCGATCTCTTAACCAGACCTGTCCTGCAAGAAGATGATGGTGGTCATGATCGCTTTGCGCATTATGTAAAGAAAGAAAAAATAGTTGAATCTGCGGTTACTGGAAAAGCGGTACGAGCATTATGTGGGAAGAAATGGATTCCCTCACGTGATCCTGAAAAATACCCAATTTGCCCAACTTGTAAAGAAATTTATGCAGGCCTAAAACCTGAACCTGAAGATAAATAGTTATGAGGCGCGCTCTTCACTTCGCTTTAATTTTAATTTTAATCTCACCCATAACTTTAACTTCTGTAGCCAATGGCGAAGACAGGCAACCACGCAAAATCGTTAGTGGTTGGATTCCCTACTACTCCGTCAAATCGGTAATGCCATTTATTAAAAAACTTCCTACCCTGCCACTTCCTGCCTCAGGATCCCCTGTCACATGTGAAGACAATGAATATTCGGCCGAAGATTTAGCCACATTAAATGCTTCTTACTTATATTCAAACAAGGACTTAATGAAAGAAGTGATGCCGTTTTGGTACACACTGAAATCATCAACGGTAATTAGAGATGACTACGCAACTGCAAATCCTTCATGGCCCATGGCAGATACGTTGTGTTTGATGAAAAAAACTGGTTTGAAGATTATTCCAACAATTACAGATGGCACAGATAAGTTAGTACTAGCAAATTATCTTTCGAGTGAAAAGAATCGAAAATCAATCGTAAAAGCTATTATGGATTTAGTGAACAAGAATTCATTTGATGGAATTGATTTAGATTTTGAAGGTTTTGCTTTTGTAGATGGAAATAATACGTGGTCTAAAACTGCACCTAACTGGATCACTTTTGTTAAAGAGCTCAGTGTTGCACTCCATGCACAACAGAAAATTCTTTCCATCACATCGCCATATGCATATGACCCAGCCGACAAAATTAAGGGATATACCGTTTATTCATGGGCTGCGATTGCTTCCGATATTGATCGCTTAAGAATTATGACCTACGACTATTCAGTTGCTAAGCCAGGTCCAATAGGTCCCATAACCTGGGTTGAAAAAACTGTTAAATATGCGGCATCAATCATGCCTTCAACAAAAGTTTTCTTGGGGCTTCCAGGTTATGGTCGAGATTGGATTACTTCTGTTACTGGAACGTGCCCTGTTACTGCACCTCCTGGTTTAAAAGCCGGATCGAAAGCTGCGACCTTTAAAGCGAGCTACGCAAATACAAAAGCTCAAATTGATAAGGCGACACCGACTTTTGATACGGCCGCAAGTGAAGTTACATATAAATATGTGCAAAGTTTCAATGGAGTCACTACAAAAGGTGCGGCAACATCTTGTTCTGCCACACGTACGGTGTGGTACCAAAATGATCGCAGTTATCTGGAGCGCATGAATTTAGTTGCACAATACAATTTAGGCGGTTCCGCTCTCTGGACTTTGGGCATGGAAGATGTGTCGGCAACTAATGCCATGAGAAGTGTGGCGGTATCAATCGGTCCTGAAAAAGTAATTACAACTTTAAGTTTAAGTAATGATATTGATCAAAGTATTTACTACGGGGGAGTTTTCACCCTTAAGGGATTACTTACTTTAGTTGATAAGACACCTATTTCAGGATTATCCGCCACACTTCAAATGAAGCATGATGGAGAAAACTCGTGGGTTGATCTCGCACAATTAGTTTCTGGCCAAGATGGCAGCGTTAGCGTTCCGGTGCGAATCGCTCGAAGCGCACAATTTAGGTTAGTGACTTCAGAGTCTGACAGCTATGCGGATTCAATGAGCGATGAAGTAAATGTAATATTGCTTTCAAGAGTAATTGTTGACCGCCCTGCAACGGTTAAGCGATTAACTCCAATTGTTATAAAGGGTTTCCTGCTTCCACAAGTATCTTCACAAAACGTCTCCGTGCAAAAGTACACTTCCGGAAAGTGGCAAAATGTGGGTGTGTCGACAGTTACGGCAGAAGATGGAAGTTTTGTTGCAAGTGTCACAGAAAGAAACAAAGGAGTTGTCACATTGCGAATCGTTGTTACGTTAAATACCCAACAAATTAATTCATCGCAATTTTCAGTGGTAGTGAGATAAATATGGTCAAATTGGACGAGAAAATAGATGAGGCGATTAAAGAGTTATTCAGTAATGAATCACCCTGGGTAACAATAGTTTGGGATGATCCGGTTAATTTAATGTCATATGTAACGTATGTGCTTATGGAACTTTTCGGTTACACACGCGAAAAAGCTCATGGCTTAATGATGCAGGTTCATACCGAAGGCAAAGCCATAGTTTCAACTGGTAGCCGAGAAGAAATGGAACATGACGTTGCACGTCTTCACGAATATGGCTTATGGGCGACCTTGCAACGCGGAGATCAAGCACTATGAGTTCAATGGACAATGACATTGAACATGGTTTTTACCGCCATGGTGACAACGCGTATGTTGCACAAGTCTCTGAATCTGAAAAAGAAGTATTATCAAATTTAGTTTTACAGATTCTCGAACTTTTAGGAGAACGTTCAGATAATCACGTAGATGATCCACTGGCCGCAATGGTGGGAATTACTTCTCACGATACGCCACCAGAAGATGAAGTGCTTTTGCGTTTACTTCCAAATGCATATGCAGATCAAGTTGATGCTTCAGAGTTTCGCCGATATACCGAATCCACTCTGCGCAGGAAAAAATTTGAACACGCCATGGCTATGCGATTGAGTTTAGAAAATGCGCTTGATGGAATTATTGAAGTGGATCACGATGGAGCAAATGACTGGCTAGGTGCAATGAATGACATACGTCTTGCCTTAGGAGTTAGATTAAAAGTGGAACAGACAAGTTACGAAGAGTTGGAGCTCTTAGCCCCTGATGACCCGATGCGTCCCGTTTATGCGGTTTATAACTGGCTTGGTTGGATGCAAAGTTCTCTCATGGAGGCGCTAATGAATGAAGATATTTAGTTTTCGTGGGAAGCGCACTGTAGGCTTGCCGCGTGAGTGAAGCCCCAATTGGTATTTTCGATTCTGGAGTTGGTGGACTCACTGTTGCCAGAGCAATTCTTGATCAATTGACCAATGAGTCAACTATTTATATTGGTGACACTGCACGTGGTCCCTATGGCCCACGACCTTTGGCGCAAGTACGCGAATTTGCACTTGAGAGTCTTGATTTTTTAGTAGAGCAAGGTGTGAAAGCTCTCGTCATTGCATGTAACACCGCAAGTGCTGCAATGCTCAGAGATGCACGCGAACGGTATTCAGTCCCAGTAATTGAAGTCATTCAACCCGCAGTTCGGCGTGCGGTGGCCGCTACTCGAAGTGGGCGCATTGGAGTAATTGGAACGCAAGCAACAATTGATTCACGTGCATACCTTGATGCATTCGCAGCTGCGCCTCAACTACATATCACTTCTATGGCATGTCCACTATTTGTTGAATTTGTAGAACGCGGCGAAACTTCTGGAAATGAAATTACAAAAATTGCGCGTGATTACTTAGCTCCAGTTATGGCAGCAGAAGTGGATACCTTGGTTCTTGGGTGTACGCACTATCCACTTCTTACAGGTGTTATCTCTTACGTTGTAGGTGAGGGTGTAACTCTTGTTTCAAGTGCAGAAGAAACTGCTAAGGATCTTTACAGAACGTTAGTGGAACAAGATTTATTGAGAACTTCTCACTCGTCTGCACCTGTACATAAATTCTTAGCAACTGGTGATGCCGCTGCATTTGAAAAGCTTGCACGTCGCTTTCTCGGCCCTGAAGTGACTCGTGTAGAACATCAAGATCTTTAAACTAAAGTACTTCAACTTAATACAAGCAAACGATAGACAATAGGAGCAAACGATGGCACGTAATGATGCAAGAGAAGTAGCCGATCTGCGCGAAATCAAATTCACGCGCAATTGGCTTGATCACGCCGAAGGCTCTGTATTAGTTGAGTATGGAAAGACTCGCGTGTTATGCGTTGCATCTTTTTCACCAGGTGTACCGCGTTGGTTAAAAGATTCCGGAAATGGTTGGGTCACCTCAGAGTATTCAATGTTGCCGAGAGCCACGCACACTCGATCAGATCGTGAAAGCGTTAAAGGAAAACTTGGAGGACGAACGCAAGAGATTTCTCGACTAGTTGGCCGTTCATTGCGCGCAATCGTGAACATGAAAGAATTAGGCGAGAACACCATTGTTATTGACTGTGATGTTCTGCAGGCAGATGGCGGAACGCGAACCGCAGCGATTACTGGTGCATATGTTGCCCTTGCCGATGCGATTACTTGGGCAAAAAAGAAGGGTCACATTAAGCAAGATTCAAATCCGCTGAGTGATTCTGTTGCCGCCGTAAGTGTTGGAATCATTGATGGTGTTCCAATGCTCGATCTTTGCTATGAAGAAGATGTTCGTGCAGAAACTGATATGAATGTTGTCGTGGCAGGAGATGGCAGATTCATTGAAGTTCAAGGCACTGCAGAAGGCCAGCCTTTTGACCGCGACCTCTTGAACCAACTCTTGGACTTAGCTGTAGCAGGTTGCGCGCAATTGAGCGTTTTACAAAAAGAAGTGCTCAGTAAGTAGTGCCTCAAACGCTAGTTCTGGCCACACGCAATCAAGGAAAGATTGTCGAGTTCCGACGAATTTTGGAGGCACTTGCCCCAGGCGAAATTAATTTGGTGGGGGTAGATCAATTTCCTGAACTCGTGGACGTTGAAGAGACTGGAACGAGTTTTGCGGAAAATGCCCTGCTCAAAGCTAGATATACAGCCGAAGCAACGGGCTTTCCCGCCATCTCCGATGATTCAGGTTTATGCGTTGATGCACTCAATGGCGACCCTGGAATATTCTCGGCGAGATGGGCCGGTTTGCACGGAGATGACGTGGCTAATCTACAAAAACTTCTCGCTCAACTGAGCGACATTGCCGATGAGTCGCGTGGCGCGCACTTCACGTGTGTCTCGGCAATTGCCCTACCGGACGGTAGGGCACATGTTGAAGAGGGGCGAATGATTGGCAGGATTTTGCGCGCTCCAATTGGTGATGGTGGATTTGGTTACGATCCAATCTTTGCCCCGCTGGGAATGAGTATTTCAACTGCCCAAATGAGCGCTGAAGAAAAAGACGCGATAAGTCATAGAGGAAAATCACTGCGGGCGATTGCACCCCACGTAATCGAAATGCTTCGAAGCCTAGGGTAACCTTGTCCTGTCGGTGCACGTTTGTGGCGTGCGCACAGCTATCCAAGGAGTTCACGTGGCCGTAAAGAAAAAAGCTGCAGTCAAGAAAACTGCAAAGAAAGCCGTAGCTAAGAAATCAGCTACTAAAAAAACTGTTGCCAAAAAAGCAACAACCAAAAAAGCAACAACCAAGAGCGCGGTAAAGAAATCAGCTACTAAAAAAGCTGTTGCCAAAAAAGCAACAAGCAAAGGTGCTGTCAAGAAAACTACTGCAAAAAAAGTTGCTAAAAAAGCAACCGCTAAGCGTGCTGTTAAGAAGAGCGCAAGCAAAGCTTCGTCAGCGAAATTTACTGTCCCACCTGTTCCAACTACATCAGTGCGCCCGGTTTCAGCACCTGTTGCTCCCGTTGCACCAACAACAACTCGACCAGCTGCACCAGTAGCGCCTAAACCTGTCGCTACACCAAAGCAAGGAACTTCAGGACGAGTAGTAATTGCAGTTGTGGCTGGAATTGTTTTGTTAGGTGCAATCGTTTGGTCACAATCAAATAAGAGCGATGACGACAGTGCAGCACCTGCGCCTTCTGTTTCAGCGGCACCAAGTGAATCAGCTACACCAAGTGAATCAGCTACACCAAGTGAATCAGCTACACCAAGTGAAACTGAAACAACTTCTGGTGAAGCTGTTGCTAGTGTGGAAGCACCAACTAACTTTATTGGAACGAAGAGTGCAGATGGTTACACGCTTCGCTGGGGAGTTCCGGCTGCAACTGCCGGTCTTACCGGATTTAATGTAGAAATTCGCCCAAATGGAACTGGCGATTGGGTGACAATCGCAACTGTTTCACCAACGCAGACATCGCAAGCGGTTACACGAACTGATCCAAGTGGCTGGACTCAATTTAGAGTGACTTCTGTTTATTCAGATGGACAAACAGCTTCAGCTAAAGTCTTCGGTTTCTCTGGTCAAATTAAATAATCTTTAATTAAAAAACCCCCGCACATGTGCGGGGGTTTTTTATTTTAAATACTTTTTAAAGTTGTGAGGCTATTGAACTCACGTAAACCTGCACACCAGTAGGAACAAGATGAACTCCATCTGGTGCAAAATATTCTGGGTGTCCATTTGAGATTGCTGCCCAGTCAACTAAGGTCGCTGAATATTTCTGTGCATATTGCGCAATGAGTGCATTATTCGCATCTCGCCAAGCTCTTGGGACTGCAGTATTCACGACTACTATTTTTGGTTGTTTGCTAACTTCAGCAAATATTTCAGCAACTTGATCTTCGGATAATTTATTATTGTTTCCGAGATTAAAAACTATTATTGAATTTGGAACACTTGCCTTGTCATGTTTAATCACATCAAGTAGTTCGGGGGCTTGTCGGCCTACACGGGCATTAAGAAGTGAAATGTGTTTAACTTTTTCAAGTTCATAGTGAATCCCTAAAATAACTGAGTCTCCAACTACCCATAACCCCTTTTTTTCGTAGTTAAAAACTTCTACATCTTTGGCTTGTTGGGCTAACTGTGCTTTGAGCGCGGCAACATCGCGATCACCTTGTGAAATTGCACGAGCTCCAACAAAAGAGATAGACGATATGAATAGGACTATGACTGTGACGATAAGAGCTTTTTGACGTCGCTGCACCGATATAGATCGATATTTCATGCCTTTTAACCAATATTGAATCTGACCACTTCTAATTGGAAGTTCTACAAATCTAAGAGAGATATCGGCTAGTGCAAGAACAATTAAGATTCGCAATGAGTAAAGAGCCCAGGGCAATCCTTCGATATCATAACGAGGGCGAGTTAATTGAAAGACAACCCAATGCCATAAATAAATTGCATACGAGCGCTCACCTACCCAAACTGCGACTTTGCTGCTCAAAATGGGCGCAAATCGTGATGCTGGGTGAACAATACTTGTCAGAATTGCACAGCCAAGGATTCCTGCCAATGGGAAAGCCAATTTATATAGTGTCGGATCGGTTTCATTAATAAATAAAAAGGAAGCGATTATTCCGAGGAATCCGAAAACTCCAACACCATCAATAAAGTTTTGAGCTTTCTTGTCAACGTCAATATTTATGTTTTGCGGAACCCAACTCACAGCCAATGCTGAACCGAGAAAAAGGCCGATGCTATGTGTGTCCGTTCCGAAGTAAACGTGACTTACTTGAGAGGCACTGGCAGCATCTACTCTTAATGAAACAATTAACAGTGTTATGCCTGAAATTGCAGCAATGATTAGCGCTGCGCCAGGAATCTTCTTTTTTCCAAAGTTCCTGAGTACGAGCAGCAGCAAGAGTGGCCAAATTAAATAGAACTGCGCTTCCACACCGAGCGACCATGTGTGCTGAAGAAGTGGTGGCCTAGCTATTGCATCGAAATAATCAGTATGGCGAAAGACGAGCCACCAGTTCATAACTCCGGCGATTGAGAATGGACTATCGCTAAGGAAGCGGCGCATTGTTTCAGGAGCGAAAAATCCAATATAGAAAGTAGTAACAACAATCGTGAACAATAGTGGCGGCAATAATCGCCGCACTCGGGCTACATAAAATGCTCGCAAATCTAATCCACCACCGAGTTGGATGGAATCCAGAATTAATCGCGTAATTACATATCCCGAAATTACGAAAAATAAATCTACGCCTAGAAAACCACCAGGAATCCAAGAAAAACCTAAGTGATAGAGAATTACCGCAGTGACGGCAACCGCTCGTAACCCATCGATTGCAGGGATGTAGCGGATACCGCGGGGAGTCGCCATCGGTTCTTACTTACGTGGAGATGATTTCTTTGTGCTACTTCTCTTTGGAGCTGATAGTGCAGGTTTAGTTCTCTCGCTGGTTACTCGGATTGGTCCAGTGTTAATAACCGTGTCATCTGAATTTAAGTTCTCAATTACGTTGCGTTGGAGATCGGAAAGTCGCGTAAAGGCTAATTCAAGACGTGCACGTGATTGACGAATTGCAGTTTCTGCGGCATCGAGAGATTGAGTTTGATTTTTGTATAAGCGTTCGGCTTCTCCGATTACGCCAGTTAACCATTGGCGATACTCGGAAACCTCGGAAGTAGCTTCGGAAACAATTCGCTCACCTTCACGGCGAGCAACTGTCGTCAAAGTTGTCGCTTCGCGGTGCTTACTTTCTAGAAGGGCTTCGGCTTCAGCTTCGGCTTCGGCTAATTTTTCTTCGGCTTCAGCTTCGGCAGATTGAACATGTTTCTTCGCCCGAGTTTCAGCGCTATTTAAAATTGCACGGGCCTTGGAATCAGCCGCTTCAAGCTCTTCTTTTGACACTCGATTTGCATCAGCAATCAAACGGGCAGAAATTGATTGTGCGCTACTCTCACGAGCCTGAGCCGATTTGATCATCGACATCGCAGTTTCCGTCGCAAGGATTTCAAACTCTTCTTTGCTTAAACCTGTTATATCTCTGCGAGATTTTAAATCTGCGATTTGTGCTTCTAATTCACGAATTCGGTCAAGTGCAGAGGGTGCATCAGACTCATCGCCTTTGAATCCGACCCATTTCAGGAAGGAGCTGTTCTCACTCATTTTCATACCCCACAACTCGGTTAATTATGGGACATAGGTTAGGGCACACCCTCACTTACTGTAAATCGCTACCGAGATTGCGATGTACTGGGAAATCCATGCCGCTAAGACAAAAATGTGAAAAAGTTCGTGGAAACCAAAATATTTAGCTGCCCGCCCAGGCCGCTTCAGGGCGTAGAAAACAGCGCCAATTGAATAGAACAACCCTCCGATAATTATTGGAAGCAGAACCCACAGCCCGCCCGCCCGATAAAGAGACGGCGTATAGGCAACTGCTACCCAACCGAGTAACAGGTAATTGGCTACGTACAACCAACGAGGCGCACTCAGCCAGAAAACCCGTAAACCCACACCAATAGCTGCGCCAATCCAAACGACTAGCAATAAGACATTCCGGCTTCGACCGTCTAGCAGCGCTACAGCAAAAGGCGTATACGAACCCGCAATTAGTAGGTTGATATTTGCATGGTCCCAGCGGCGCCAAATTTTCTTCTTAGCTGGAACCCAAGGAACTCGGTGATAAATCGCTGAGACACTAAACAGCATGATGGCTGTAAGTGAATAAATAGCCACCGCAAATTTGAGCGATTCCTTACTCAGGATGAAAAGAACAAGCGAGGCGATTATTACCGCTGGTGTTGCTCCAAGGTGAAACCAGCCACGTAACTTTGGTGGAACCACAGGTGACTGTGTCATAGAAGGAGGGTAGTGGTTGCAGTCCACTTTGTGTGTCGACAAAAACTCGGCGCGCTGATAAGAATACGCCATGACATTTAGATCACCGATTTTCGAGCTTAGCCATACATATATTGACGATGCTGCAGCATTGAGCCCAATGGATTGCACATATCTAGGTAATGGGTTAAATCAAGACAAACTTGATGACTTCTCTCTTGCTGGTGCGGCTAAAGCTGCAGAGTTGACCCGCCAAACGTTGGCGAAGTTAATGGCCCTAAAACCAATCGATGAGGTAGATCGAATTGCCCAAACAGTCATGCAGGAGAGACTTGAATCATCGCTGCTTTTGCACGATAGCCAGGAGTCATTTGTTCTCTGGAATGTTTTAACTTCGCCACCATCAAATGTTCGTTCTATTTTTGAGTTAATGCCAAAGCAAACCGATCAGGATTTTGACAATATTGCTAAGCGATTAACAGCTATTGACGCCGCATATAAATCTTGGACTGGCGCAATCATGGAAGTTGCCAAGAATGGAAAGACAACGGCTGCTCGACAAGTTCGAGGCGTCATTGAACAACTAGAGAGTTATGCCAACGGTGGCTTCAGTGTCATGTGTAAGAATTTTGATGCCGAGGGTAAATATCCTGCAATCCATGCGAACGCGAAATCCGCGGAAAAAGCCGCTGCCGAAACCGCAGCTTTTTTGAAAAATGAATACCTGCCGATTGCGATGCCTAATGATGCAGTTGGTGAAGAGCGCTATGCGATGTGGGCGCGTTACTTCACCGGAGCGAAATTAGATTTGCGCGCTACCTATGAGTGGGGTGTTAGTGAGCTAAAAGCAATTAACGAGCGCATGTGGGAGATTGCCGAACAGATTAAACCTGGAGCAACAACTCTTCGCGAAATTGCCGATCAACTTGATCACGATCCTAAATATGTAATTAAGGGCAAAGAAAATGTCGTTAAATACTTACAAGATTTTACTGATGCCGCAATCGCGCGCATGGATGGTGAATATTTCGAGATAGATGATCGAATTAAGATTTGTGAAGCACGTCTTGCACCAGAAGGTAGTGCTTCTGCACCTTATTACAATCCGCCTTCAGAGGATTTATCCCGTCCCGGCACAACATGGATTCCAATGCTTGGCAAAGATGAAGTAAGCAGTTGGCATTTAGTTTCAACGTGGTATCACGAAGCAGTCCCTGGACATCACTTGCAATGCGCGACAGTTGCAATTGAGAAAGATCGACTATCTCGTTTCCAAATTAACGCAGCTTGGATTAGTGGTTACGGTGAAGGTTGGGCTTTGTACGCCGAACGTTTCATGAATGAACTTGGCGCATTCGATGAACCAGGAATTGAAATGGGATATTTATCGGCACAAGCTTTGCGCGCTGCGCGTATTGTTGTAGATATTGGAATGCACCTTGGCTATACCGATTTCGATGGCAATGTGTGGAATGCCGAATCATCACGCAAACTTCTCAATGAGCAGGCCCTACTTGATGAGGACCATTCACGCAGTGAAACCGATCGCTACCTTGGATGGCCAGGTCAGGCAATCTCCTACAAAGTGGGCGAGCGCGTGTGGATGCAAGCCCGCGAAGATGCAAAAGCTCGATTGGGCTCGGCATTCTCATTAAAGAGTTTCCATACCTATGCCTTAAAAATTGGCCCAATGGGGCTTGACCCATTTGCCGCCGAGTTAGCTAACTGGCAGGGTCAATAGCCCCCTAAATTCCCCGAATTACGCATAAATATTTAAAAAATTTGTGAAAATTCTGGGAATTCATAGCGCAAAATCCTGTGCGCTGCACCACAATAATGCCTGCCGAAGGTCAATGGAGCTCCTCGAGGTCTCCACTGTCAGGCGGCTCTAAATGCCAACAGACATTTGGAAAACTTAAACCTCACGGAGGCATAGCTACATGCTAAAACTAGATAGCAATCAATGGAACTTGGTCTATAACGTATTTTCATTTGGCCTAGTTTCAATGCTCGCATGCACGATCTACACGCTTGTTTCACAACAACGTGTACTTGCAAAGTACCGCAACGCACTTGTGATGTCATCGATGGTTACATTCATCGCTGGCTACCACTACATGCGAATCTTTAACTCATTCAATGAATCATCTGCAGACATGACAGTAAATGTCTCAGGTGCTCAAGGTTCATTCAATGAGGCATATCGCTACGTTGACTGGCTCCTTACAGTGCCACTACTACTAGTAGAAGTAATTGCAGTACTAGCACTTGCTAAAGAAGTTTCACGCTCACTCATCATGCGTTTAGTTCCAGCATCAGCTGCAATGATCGCGCTTGGTTACCCAGGTGAAATCTCTTCAGATAAGAACACTGCAATTCTTTTCGGTGTGCTATCAACAATCCCATTCCTATACATTCTCTACGTTCTATTCGTTGAACTTGGAAAATCATTGGATCGTCAACCAGAAGGTGTTGCGGCAACAGTTGGCCGTCTTCGCTTGCTCTTGATTGCTACATGGGGCGTATACCCAATTTCCTACATCCTTGGAATGAATCCAGCTACAGACATGTCTGTTGCCGGACAACAATTCGTTGGCGTACAAGTTGGCTACACAATCGCTGACGTATTGGCGAAGTGCGTATTCGGTCTTACAATTTTGAAGATCGCACGCATGAAGTCAATTGCTGAAGGAATGAAGGACGAACACTAAGTAATTTGAAATAAAACAAGGGGTACCGATTTTCGGTACCCCTTGTTTTATGTACATGTAGTTTTCTATCTTTGATTCTATAGTTTTAATATAAACAAATAATTGAAAGTGAGATTAAAATGAAAAGCAACATATTAAATAATTATCGTATGGGCGGATACCTATTGCTAGCAATAGGGCTTATTAATTTAAGATATCAAACTGGGCATTCCGACGTACTCCAACACAGTTTAGTAATCACCATCCCAGGTGCGCTTTTGCTAGCAGCAACATGGGTGCCCTCAATTGCTAGCAAACTCCACATTAAAGCGGTGCAAGCAGTCGTTATGGCGCTGGGTCTTTTATTAGTTGCTTACGCAGTAATTAACTAGCGGGTAAACCGTCATGTTTGCCATCTAATAGTTCTCGGTAAATATCTATGTGGCCAGCATGGCGGGCAGTTTCATCAATTAAATGCAGGTAAATCCAGCGTAGTGAGGGCGCTTTGTTATCACTTGGACGCGGGTGAAATGCGAGTTCATCTAGAGATTTTCCCTTAGAAATGTGTCGTGAATTTTCACAAGCCATCTCATAACCTTGAATTAGTGATTCAACAGTGTCTGTTTCGGTGATTATAAATTCACCGTCAGGTTCGGAATCACTTGACCTTGAATCGGTAAATGGAATTCCGGCAAAACGATCTTGAAACCACCAATACTCAACTTCGGTTAAGTGGCGAAGTAATCCCAAAACAGAAGTTGATGTCGGCCCTAGCCGCTTTATTCCATTAATTTTAGATATACCCGAAACTTTATAGATAACGGTTTGTCGGCAGAATTCAATGTGAGCTTCAAGTAATTCTCGTTCGGTACCGATGCTTGCTGGGTATTTTGGTGGCTCCATATGCTTAACTATAAATGGCTCACCTTTAATTGAGTCCCCATTAGGCGTTCAATTTATTTACGAAAAGACAAATCAGCTTTTTTCATTTCCGCAACTAAAATTCTGACGGCATTTGGACCCATGCCATGTAACTCTTTAATTGCCGCCAGAGAAGTTTTTCGAAGATCGCTTAAATGAAATAACCCATCATCAACAAGTGCTCGTCTAGCAGGTGCAGCTAAACCAATGGCTCGCCACTCTCCATCTAGATCTGCATATTTATCTTGATCAACGTCTTTGTTAATGACAGCGGAACTATTCTTAACTTTTTCGGCACGTCTTTCAGCTGCGGCTTTCTTAGCAGCAGAGGCCAGTTTCTTGGTTTTTGCAACAGATTGTTTTGCCATAGTTAGAATTTTAACTTTTGAATACATAGATGTGTGCGGGAGGCGGGACTTGAACCCGCACGTCCGAAGACACAGGTTCCTAAGACCTGCGTGTCTGCCATTTCACCACTCCCGCAAATCCCTATAAAAACCCAGAGGTCTTCATATGGATAGGGGACAAGATTAGAGGTAAGTTCCCAAAGTGCCAAACGGGCCAAAGCCTGGTTACTTGGCTGGCTGGTGTCCCATGTGGCGCGGTAATGCGCAAGGGCTAATTAACTGATGCACCTCGGCGAGAAATCGCATCAACACCGGCAGAGATCAGCAAAACAAGACCTGTGACGATGAATTTGATTCCTGCTGCATACCCCAAAAGACCCATGCCATTATCAATTACAGCAACCACTAGGCCGCCAATAATCGCATCACGCATCTTGCCTTTGCCACCAAAGAGTGACGTTCCGCCGATAACTGCAGCACCTACTGCGTAGAGCAATGTTGAACTGCCACCAGTTGTCGGAGAGATTGAGTTCTGTCGTGAAGCAAAAATCATGCCAGCGATTGCAGCAAGTCCGGAGCAAATCATGAACGCGGCAATACGTACTCGCTTGACGTTGATGCCTGCACGGCGTGCAGCTTCTGCATTTCCTCCAACTGCATAAATATGGCGACCAAATGCCGTACGGCTTAAAACAAAAGTTCCCACAACTAACAAAAGAAGAATTACTGGAACGACGTAAGGAATTCCCTTAAGACTTACGACATCTGGATTGTTGCTGCGCTCTAGGTTCAAGGCAAAAACTGCTAAGCCAGTAATGACAAGTAGGCCAAAAGTCTTAACCACCCACAACTTAATGAACTGTGATTTCAAACCTGCTTTGCGGCGAGAATTGATTGTGCTAAGACCCATCAGAACATAGATCACTGAAACGGCCACAAAGAAAATCCAAGAAAATAATGGTGAAAGATTTGAATTCTCAACGGCAAGAATTGTTTTATCCTCGACACGAATGGTTCCGCCTTCTCCAGCAAGCAAGAGCAAGATGCCCTGAAAAGCCAGAAAAGCTGCAAGGGTTACTACGAATGAAGGGATTCCAAGTCGTGCAACTAGAGTGCCAAGACTAAAACCCAAGCCCATGCCAACAATGATTGAAACAATTAGTGCGGCAAACCAAGGCACCTCATGATTAGTAATCAAGATAACTAAGACGGCGCCAGTAACACCGGCAGTGAATCCTGCAGATAAATCAATTTCACCAAGCAGAAGAACAAAGACAAGACCCATCGCAATGACGATTACTGCGGCAGCTTGTGTGAGTAGGTTTGCAAAATTTCCAGGAGTTAAGAACACACTCGACATGGATCCAAAAACAATGCAGAGAACTACTAAGCCAAGTACGGCGGGAAGTGAACCGATGTCGCCAGCTTTAACGCGCGCCCAATAATCTGAGGCGACTGCTTTTATTGTGGCATTTTCTTGTTCGACTACTGCGCTCATAGTGTTACTCCTTTATTTGCAGCCGGTGCTTGAATGCCAGCAGATTTTCCAGTCGTAATTAATTCGATGACTTGACGAGGGATAACTTCATTCTTATCGACCTGCGCGGCCATATTTCCTAAGTAAAGTGCGGCAATATTGTCGGCTACTTCGAATACATCATTGAGGTTGTGGCTAATCAATACAACAGCCAAACCATTATCGGCTAAGCGACGAACTAAATTGAGAACTTGTTCTGTTTGAGCTACACCTAACGCTGCGGTTGGTTCATCCAAGATAACAACTTTGCTATTCCAAAGAACTGCGCGGGCAATTGCAACAGTTTGGCGCTGACCACCTGAGAGTGATGAAACTGTTTGTCGAATTGATTTAACGGTACGTACGCTCAAGCCATCAAGAGTTTTACGAGCTAGAACTTCCATTGCGGTTTCGTTAAGGACAGGACCACGTTTTTGTTCACGACCTAAAAACATGTTGTGGACGATGTCTAAGTTGTCACACAGTGCAAGATCTTGATACACGATCTCAATTCCAAGGGCAGTGGCATCACGCGGACCATGAATATCAACTTTATTGTTTTCAAAGAGAAAGTCGCCAGTTTCAGGAGTATAGATTCCAGCAATACATTTAATAAGCGTGCTCTTTCCAGCGCCATTGTCACCAACTAATGCGGTGACTTTTCCTGCGGCGATATCGAAATTGACATCTTTTAGCACATGTACTGGCCCAAAAGATTTGTTCACACCACGCAGTGAAAGAATCGGTGTACTCATAATTTGCCCACTTCTCTTAAGAGTATTTAATTGAAACGAAAAAACAACTTATTAAAAAATTGCGGCTCAGGGCGCTAACCCTGAGCCGCAATCTACTTTCTATTGCCTAGCTAATTCGGAAATTAGATTCCGTTAGCTGCGCAGAGATCTTCGATGCCCTTACAGACATCTTCCTTC
>CAINRW010000137.1 GCA_903852815.1 uncultured Actinomycetes bacterium | reverse complement strand
TACTCAGCAATCCAAGGAAACGGTTACAAGTCCCTTGAAGAGGGTCAGGCAGTTTCATTTGAGGTCGTACAGGGTCCAAAGGGTCCTCAGGCTGATGCAGTTAATCCTGCCTAATTAAAACCGCTTTACAAATAACCCTCATCGCCAATAGCGGTGGGGGTTATTTTTTTGGTGCAGGTGGAATTTCGCCAACTTTTGCTAATTGTTTTGCAACAGCCTTTGCAGGAGAAGAATCTTTTCCGGCTTTCCATTTATCTAAATAGCTCCACGGATAAACTTGGCCACGACGTACCCACCATGCGCCAGCTTCAATGGGTGTTGGCCAAGAAATTCCAAAGTGCACGTGCGGCGCAGTTCCCTTTGCATCTCCTGAATCGCCAAGTTTTCCCAATAAATCCCCAGCATTTACTCGAACCCCTGGTTCGATACCAGGTGCCACTTTAAGTAAATGCGATCCGTAATAGCGCACTCCATCATCGCCGATGATTGAAACATATAGTCCACCGCGATCTGCGCCATTATTAGTTTTGTAGTTATAGCGATCAATTCGATTAACTTCATCAACAACCCCGGCTGTTACCGCTACAAATGAGCAACCTTTTTTACCCAAAATATCTGTGGCTGGATAGTCATGATGTGAGTGCGCATATGTAACTTTGCAATCTGAAATTGGAAAGGCATAGAGCGGTGCGGCTTGGGCATTTGTAAATGGCGCTAAGCAAACAATCACAAGCAGCGAAATAAAAAGACGCGATTTCATAAAGCAGACACTATCGGCTGGTAGTCGCAGCGCATAAAACATGCCATAAGATTGCCCCCGACGAGGCGGTAGCTCAGTTGGTTAGAGCCCCGAACTCATAATTCGGTCGTCGTCGGTTCGAGCCCGACCCGCCTCACTTTTGCAATATCAAGTAATTCACCATTAATTGGCGTATCGGTCGGACAACTTGCATTCAGCAACGCAATTTCATCCTCTGTAAGAGTGATTTCTGTTCCTGATAGCGAATCCAGAATCGATGCTGATTTGGATGCGCCAGGGATGGGAATTGAAGTTGGAAATTGATTGAGGTGCCAAGCGATAGTCAGTGCGTAGGGCGAAATGCCTTTTTGGTCGGCCAACTCTTTGAACTTTCCAATCTCACCAGTTGCTAACTTGCTGAAGTTAGATCCTCCCCCAAGTGGTGACCACGGTAAATATGCGATTCCGTAGTCGTTGCAAATATCAATGACATCAGCCCAGTGATGATAGTTAGGGCTGTATTCGTTTTGAACTGAAATGATTCCACCTTGTTCCGGTGTGCCTCCGGCCTTGATTGCATGGAGCAACATTTCGGCGTTTACATTACTCAAACCGATTTCTGCAACGTAGCCATGTTCCTTAAGTGACATTACATTTTCAAACTGCTCTTGGTATGAAATCGAGGGATCTGTGCGGTGGTGTTGCCATAACGGAATTTTAGAAAGGCCGAGTTTGTATGCAGACGCTTCAACGGCGCGGTACAGGTAATGCTTGGTGGCGTTACGGCCAGATATTCCAAACATAGAGCCATCTTTTTCGCGGGTAATTCCGGCTTTAGTTGTTATTACAACTTTTGCTTTTTGTTCTGGAGTTGCCTTCCAAGTAGCAAAAGCTTTTCCTACCAAAATTTCGTTGTGCCCCATCGAATTCCAACTCGGTGCATAAATATCTGCAGTGTCCATAAGGGTGATGCCTGCATCAAGTGCAGCATGGATAACTGCAATAGCCTCTTCTGGCCGATCGATAAGTCCAGGGTTTCTATCGTGTGGAAAAGATAGGGGCATGCAGCCCATTCCAATGGCTGAGACAGAGTAGGGTCCTAGTTTTCGCTGCTTAATCATGGGTTGATGCTATTACAAGGAGTTGGTGCCACACTTTCCCACATGAAAAAGCGCAAAGAACGCAAAGCTTCAACTGCCCTGATCCGTGACCGCCGCACACTGTCTACCCAGCGAATTGTCTTCTTAGTAATCGCTGCGGCTGCACCTTTGGCTGCAATGATTGGAAATGTTCCGTTGGCTTTGGTCTATGGAAATGGTGCAGGTTTACCTGTTGCCTATCTTGTTGCGGCAATCGTGCTGATCTGTTTTTCAACTGGCTATGCGGCAATGAGCCGACGTGTTGTCAATACCGGAGCTTTCTATACATATATATCGCGTGCGCTCGGTAAAGATATAGGAGTAGGCGCGGCTTACTTGGCGCTAACTTCATACACCGCAATGACTTGTGGACTGGCGGGTGCATTTGGTTATTTCATGCACGAACTTATTCTCTCTGCAGCCGCCGTATCTGTGCCTTGGTTTGTACTCTCGGCCATTGGTATCGCAATTGTTTCCGTTCTGGGATATCGATCCGTAGATTTCTCGGCCAAAGTTTTAGGTATCTTGATGATTGCCGAGTTCGCCGTTTTGATTGTCTTTGAAATTATCGTGGTTGCCAAAAAAGGTTTATCTGCATTTCCGCTAGAAAGTTTTTCGTATCATCAAGCAACTTCAGGGCCTTTTGGAATAGCCGCATTGATTGCCTTTACAAGTTTCATTGGCTTTGAATCTGCAGCTCTATATGGTGAAGAGACTAAGAACCCAGAGAAAAGTATTCCGCGTGCGACATTTATTGCCGTTACTTCAGTTGGAATTTTTTACGTCTTTACAACCTGGGTAATTATTGGTGCTACAGGTGTTGGAAAACTTCATTCACAGGCTAGTGCTGATGGTGGTGTTTTTGTACTGAACCTGCTTAATCAGTACGGTGGCGAGATTCTCTTTGATATTGGAGCAGTCTTGTTGTGTACCAGCGTTTTGGCTGGATATTCAGCGTTGCATAATGCTGCAAGTCGTTATCTATTTGCCTTGGGCCGCGAAAATATCGCACCACATGTTTTCGGTGAATATCATAAAGATTTCTTCAGTCCTCATATCGCAAGTTTGGCGATCACTGCAGTCGCTTCTGCCGCTTCAGTATTTTTTGCCGTGGCTGGTGCAGATCCATACAAAGTGTTTGCAGCAAGTTTAATTGCCGTTGGAACTTTAGGAATTGTTGCTTTGCAAGCCTTTGCCTCACTTTCTGTAACGGCTTTTTTCTGGAAACGAAAAGATAGAAAGATTTGGGAAGGATTAGTTGCACCGCTCATTGGTTTTGTTGGTTTGATGGGTGCCTTTATTTTGGCTGCAGTTCATTACAACACCTTGACTGGATCTGATAATAAATGGATTAATTTAGTTCCGATTCTTCTAGTTGTGATTACGGGAGCCGGAATAGCTAATGGAATTCGTATTAAAAGAAATAAGCCAGTGATTTATGCAAAGTTGGCTTCGACTCGACTGCGCTCACGTAAAGAAGTGGACATTGCACAACCAGAGGTTAGCTACACCAAGAAATATTGCTTAGTAGGTGCAGGACCTGCGGGTCTTGTTATGGCACGAGCGCTTATTAAAGAGGGCGTGCCATTTGATTGGTATGAGCGCCATAGCGATGTTGGCGGCATATGGGATATGCAAAACCCAGGAACACCGATGTATGAATCCGCCCATTTCATTTCATCGAAATACACAAGTGGTTTCTATGGCTTCCCTATGCCGGCCGATTTTCCTGATTACCCATCTGCCCAGCAAATCTTGACCTACATACGAAACTTTGCCGACAAATTTGATCTCAAGCGTCGAGTGAACTTTGGAGTAAGCGTGAGCGATGCCCAGCCGATCGAGAATGATCAGTGGCAAGTAACACTTTCTAATGGCGCGAGTCAGATTTACGAAGGTCTTATGAACGCCACAGGCGTTACGTGGCATCCAAATCGTCCGCACATAAAGGGTGAAGAAAAGTTCAAGGGAAAAATTATTCACTCAGTTGAATACAGGTCTGCGCATGAATTTTCTGGAAGGCGTGCTTTGATTGTTGGTGCTGGAAATTCTGGCGTTGACATCGCATCCGATGCAGCGCAGTTTGCTGATCAAGCGTTTTTCTCGGTACGTCGTGGCTATCGCTTCATTCCAAAATATATATTCGGTATTCCAACGGATGCGTTAATTTCAGGAAAGATTCTGCCACCCAAGGGAGTATCAGTTAATGGTGATGTCACCAAAATGATTGACACTTTAGTTGGTGACTTAACGCGTTATGGGCTGCCTAAACCCGACCATGATTTACTGGCAAGTCATCCCATTATGAATACACAGGTACTTCATCATCTTGGACACGGAGATTTAATTGCTAAGCCTGATGTTCAAGAGATTGATGAGTCGGGTGTTATTTTTAAAGATGGTTCGCACGAAAATATTGATTTGATTGTCCTGGCAACTGGTTATTCATACTCGGTGCCTTACCTTGAACAAAGTGACGATGAGTGGCGTGATGGACGCCCTCAGTTGTATTTGCGAATTCTTTCTCGCAAGCATCGCAATCTGTACTTCATTGGTTACGCCGAGTTTGCAGATGCGGCATATAAACGCTTCGATGAAATGGCCCAAATGGTAGTCATTGATATTCGAGCACGAACTACGAGCATAAATTATCCAGAACTCCTTGAGCTTCGTCGTACTGATAATCCAGATTTAGCTGGTGGACACAAATATATCGATAGCCCGCGTCATACCAACTACATTGAAGTTGAAACGTATTTGAATTACTTAGCGATTTTGCGAGATAGATTTGATTGGCCTGAAGTCGATGACACGACTTACGCCAAACTTATTCAATAATCTCCCACACACCGTTGACTTGACGCGCAATGCCGCGAGTTTCTAGCTCTTTCAAATAACGCTTGTGTCCACGATTGCCTTTGCCTACAAATAACGGCATTAACCGTGGCAGTTGACTTGGGAAAAGCATGGCGATTCGAACTAACCAGGATTCGCTGACCTTTGGATACACTTCAAATTTCGGTTTATCTAACATTTTTAAAAATGCTTTTACAACATCGGCAGTTTTCTGTGGTGGATCCATAAATTGAAGTGAGTTTCCACCTTCAACGGCTTCGCGTTGCAACATCGGAGTATCAGTAGCTGAAGGCATGATTGAGCCAGCTTTGATTCCTTTTGCTGCAAAGTCCAGACTGAGCGAGAGCATTGCACCACGTAGACCGAATTTTGAAATCGTGTACAAAGGAGTCTCCCCCAGAGGAAAAATACCGCCCAGGGAAACTGTTGTAATGATTCGGGGATCACTCGACTTCTTTAGTAACGGAATAGCTCCATGAATAATCGCAAGAGGTGAACGAAGATTAATATCGAGTTCGTATTCAATACTCTCAAGAGTTCGTTCATCAAAACGATCTGTTGTGGTTATCGCTGCGTTGGGAATGAGCACATCAATGCGGCCAAACTTGCGTTCAATTGCATCGAGAGCAGTTTTAATTGCTTCCCGCTGAGTTAGATCTATTGCGATTGTTAAGTGACCCTCGCCGGTAAGTGTTGGAAGAACAGCCTCTAACCGCTTATGACTTACATCCAGTAAAACCAGAGTTGCACCTTTAGCTGAAAAATCTCGAGCTAAATCAGACCCAATTCCACCAGCTCCACCAGTTATTACGATTACTTTGCCTGTGAAGTCATATTTCATGGAGCGAAGAATACGCATAGGTGGGCGCATAAATCTAGGGCGAATCGCACACTTAACTTGGTGTTCGTAATTGTGCGATGACTACATATCGTTTAGGTGCATTTCCAAAGTAAATGAATGGGTAGCACGTGGAGAGAGTCAGTGTCGCGATTTTTGTTGGCACAATAACGCTTCGGTCATTTTTACTAACTATTCGAATTTTAGTGACGTAATACTTCAACGTAACTTCTTGGGTTTTGACTGCAATCAGATCTCCCAATTTCACTGTGTTAAGCCTGGAAAAATAAGTATCTCTGTGTCCGGCAATTATGGAATTATCATTTGCACCCGGCAAAACGCTCTTCAAATAATGTCCAACACCTTTGGTTAACTGCTTTTCAGCAGTGCCTTGATAGATTTTTACCGACAATTGCAATCTAGGAATAATAAGTATTCCAATATAGGCATCTATGGCTAAATCCTTTGAAAGCACAGCAACGTTTTCGTTCTGGATACTCGAGGCCGTATTTAAATGGGGAATATTTTCATTGTGCATCTGAAATCGCTGATTTTGAATTTTCACAAGTGCGAATGAAGCGATGGTGGCTCCTACAATTATTGAAACAATTGAAAGAACCACCACCGACCTTGCTAAATGTTTCTTTCCCATTTTCGAAAAGCCAAGCCGATTATTCCGCCAACAAGTAAAGCGAATCCAATAAGAAAAATGTTTCCCCATGGCAGCGCGGTATTTGGTAATAATCCACCGTTTTCAGTGCTCTCTGATTCTGCTGGAGTCTGTGAGGCTTCTGCTGCAGGCACAGTTGGAGAAGTTTCAGTTACAAAATGTGAAGCAAGATCGTAGTTAGTTCGAGTAACTGTTATATCGTCGCCTGGATAAAGTGTTACCAAACCTCCTAAAGTGATTTGACCGCTCCAATCTCCGCGGTAACCGTCGGTGACTGCCTCGCTCAAGATATATGTTCCTGGTTTAAGCGAATAAGTTCGCCCACCACCATCCATAGCTGATGCTGGACTTCCATCCATTTGTCGTCCACCTTGAGTTACACCAATAATAAAATCTGATGCCTTTGCAGTTCCGCCGAATCTATTGATAACTGTTTTGACTATATGCAAAGTTGCAACTGCAGGTGATTGTGTTAGCGAAGGTGTTGCAGTTGAAGTTGGCGACGCAGTTTGTGTTACTGACGGCGTTGGTGTCGGTGTAGCAACAATGGGTGGCAAACAATTGTTATTAACTAACGTAGTTCCACCGAGAGTTACTGCACCAGTAAGTGCGATTAATTGACCATTAACTTCAGTTGCAACGCCAGTAGAAATAGATGCCTGAGCAAGCACGTGACCAACAATTGTTGAGGAAGATCCTAAAGTTGCTGAACTCCCGACTTGCCAATAGACATTACAAGATTGGGCGCCATTGGTGAGCAGCACCGTGCTTGAAGCACCTGTCACCAACGTTGATGCTGCACGAAAAATGAAGACAGAATTCGGATCTCCCTGACCATTAAGTGTTAATGCACCGTTGATCTGCAAAGCTCCACCGTTATAAGCACCAGGAATAATGCTCCTACCAGCACCTAACTCAACCACTGTAGAAATTCCGCCTCGATTATCGGCCATAGCTGAAGCTGCATCACTTAATGCCAATAATGAAGCACCGCCCAATATTTGAGTTCCAGAGATATTGAGTGGGCCAGAAGGAGCAGTTGCACCACCCACTCCAACATTGCCTCCTGCTGTACCAGTGACACCACTTGCTGTTGCGCTAGTGATTGCAGCACTTGCCAATACTCCATAGCTAAGGGATGAACCTAAATGTAGAACTGTTTCATTGGCGTTAGCCTCGCCAGAAAAGTAGCCTGCTAAAAGTGAAGTTAGTAATCCCGCTACGCCAATCTTTGTTAACAAACTCCGAGATCTTTTAGCCTTTGTCATTTCATTGTCGATTCTATTAATACAACATGGTTTTCTTGTTTTAATATTTTTGAGTGTAGACCTTGATAATCTTTAAAACTTTTGAAAGCAGAGTTTTCAGCGCTAATAACGAGATGGTGACCCCCTGATGTAAATACGCAATTTATTCAGAAATTAATTCTCGCTTATATGCGATAATTAACTATGACTTCAGCGACATTAAAAAAATGGACGGCACGCGATGCAAAGAAATGCGTTGTAATTCCAAGTGACTTAGACCATAAATATTCTCGTGGTGTGTTAGGAATTATTACAGGTTCGGCGCAATATCCTGGTGCTGCAGTTTTAACTTCGTCTGCTGCTGCAGCAACCGGTATCGGAATGATTCGATTTCATAGTTCATCTGGATTAGCACACCTCGTATTGCATTCAACGCCTTCGGTAGTTGTTCAACCTGGAAAAGTCACTGGATGGTTATTGGGTTCTGGAGTATCAAATAAAAAATACTCGGATGTAACTACGTGGCTTCGCCATCGATGGTTTGTTCTTGCTAGAAAACAAAATGTACCGACTCTCCTTGATGCTGGAGCGCTTTATCTGACTGGATCTCTCGAGCAGCCAACCCTTATTACGCCTCATAGTGGCGAATTATCCGCATTATTAACGCTCAGAGGTCTTCCAGTAAGTGTTGAAGCCATCGAAGGCGATCCAAAGAGATGGGTGCAAGAGGCTGCACAATTACTTGGCGTAACCGTTTTGCTTAAAGGTGCAACTACTTATGTCGCAAATGATGAGTTATTGATCGAACTTC
>CAINRW010000136.1 GCA_903852815.1 uncultured Actinomycetes bacterium | reverse complement strand
TACTTCAAGTGCCTTAACAACCTGGCTCAAGTCAGCTGAAGTAGCTGCATCGAAGATGCTTCCTTCAACATCTGGTGTGAATACTGCTGTGATTGGATGAGTAACTACTGATAGATCAGAACGTGTTAGTGAACATGTTCCGGCTACCACTGTGCATGAACCAAGTGACTCTTCACCATCGAAGAACTCGATAGATCCTGTGCTTGGAACTCCGTATTCACTTGAAACATTTGCAGTAAATGTGACTGCTTGACCTTCAATAGAAGGATTGTTTGAAGAGAACACATTTACGACAGTTGCATTCAGATTCACAACGTGGTCGATTGATTCAGATGCCTCAATTGCGTTGTAACCAGCTGGGTTTTCACCAGCGTAACTTGCGACTACTGAATAAGTTCCGTTTGGAAGCGTTGAGATACCAACTGTGCAATGGCCATTAGCCAATGTGCAAGTCAATGTCTCTGTAACTGGACCAGTGATTGTGATTTCAACATCACCAGTTGGGACGTAGTAGTTACCTACTACGTTGACAGTGAAGTCAACGCTTTGACCTGAACGAGTGGTGCGTAGATCCTGAGTAACAGTAATTGAAGCAACAAGCGCATTGACTTGTTGTGACAACTGATCTGAAGTTGAACCTACGAAATCACTAGATAGTTCTGGTTCGTAAATCGCGATAATTAAGTGCGCTGCGCCAGCTGACAAGATCTCACGATCAGTGACAGTTACTGAGCAAGTCGCACCAAATACTGGGCAATCACCCAATGTGTTGATTACGTTGCCGTCAACATCTACTTCCTTGAAGTAAATGCGGCCTGTTCCAGGAGCTCCACGCTCGCTTGAAACTGTAGCTGTGAATGTAACTTCGTCACCTTCGAATGAAGCATTCTTTGATGATGAAACAACTACCGCTGTAGGGATTAGTACGTGGTGAGTTACAACATCGAACGATGATCCGAAGATTGAATCGCCAGAATATGTTGCACGGATGTCGTGTAGTCCAACTTCCATGCCGATGATGTTGAAAGTACAACCTGAATCAACAGTCTCACCGATACGTTCTAGGACACAGTTAGCTGCAAGGACTTTGCCATTCTCAGTGATAACTACTGATCCTGTTGGCCATACACCTGGGCTCAATTCATCGCCGTGAATAGTTACAGTGAATTCCACTGTCTCTGTGTAAAGGGATGTTGGGGCAGATTGTTCAAGAGTTAACGCACCAATTTCGCTCATCACTACCTGGATGTAATTAACAACGCTTCCGCTGTAATTCTCATCGCCTGAGTATGTTGCGACTACTTGGTAAGTATCTGGAACAAGTGAAGTTGCATCAGCGACACAAGTTGACTGATAGTCATTTGCAGCTGTGCACTCGGCAACTAATTCAAATCCTGTACCAGTGAATGTCACTGTTCCAGTTGGAGGTGTCACTGTTCCAGTTAATGTTGCAGTGAACACGATTGAATCAGAAGAAATTGCTGGATTCTGGTTGCTTGTAACTTCAAGAACCACTGCTGCTTGCGCAACATTGATTACGATTGTTACTGGCTTTGGAATCTCGAAGTTAACATCAGCTGGTCCAAACCAAGTTGCAGTAACTGTGTTAGTTCCAACAGGAAGAACGTTTGTTGGAAGTGCACATGCGTTACGTGATAGATCACCGAGTGTGCAACGACCGAGGTAGTTACCATCACCATAAGTGAAATCAATCAACGTAGTTTCTGCAGGTAGACCTGAGTTGTTTTCCAAGCGAACTGTTAGGTCGATCGTCTGACCATATGTCGTATTGATCAAGTTTGAAGTCAACTGCAATTGCGCCACTGTTGGGCGAATTGTTATAGCTGCATTACCTGAGTGTTCGAATGTGTAGTTTGCTGCACTTCCACCTGAACAGTTGTAGTAAACGCCGGAAGTTCCCGCGTTAACCATTTCACCGTTCTCTAGGTACAGATTAACTGGAGCACATGTTGGAGCTAGGAACCAAGTAGTTCCTTCAACAGTTGTCTCAGTTCCATTGTCTCCATTAGCGAACTCTGTAGCTAGACCTGGAACGAATGAACCAGCATCCTCCAGATTCTGGAAGCCCTCAATTTTCGCATTCAATGCAGGCGTTGTAGTTGCGCCATAATCGATAGAGACCATTGATTCGGATGGAGTTACGTTAAGAACTGCCTTAGCGATACTTACAGATGCGTCTGAAGTTCCCTCAGCACCGTAGTAATTCTCGTCACCGGCATAAGTTGCATGAATTTGGTACTCGCCTGCGAACAGACGTGTTGTGTCAACAGTACATACCAAAGTGATCAAATCTTCATTCGCTTCACATGAAGGAACGCCTGTATATGTCCAGTTATTAGTTGGATCATTCAGAGTGATTGTCTGTGGTGTTGGAGGTGTTACACCTTCATTACCAGAACCTGCAATCGTGATTGTGATTGTCTGCTCATCACCGTAAGTGGCTGGTGTTGAATCAACGTCAACAGTAACTGTTGGTGTGAATCGATCGATTTCATACGTTCCGATTTCAACAGATGCTGTCTCGTAATTGTCATCACCATCATATGTCGCAGTGATTGTGTGTGAACCGACACTTAGCAATGGTGATGTACCTGTGCATGTGTAAGTCACTCCACCTTGAACTCCTTGAGCTGAAAGTGGTGTGCAATCGATTGACCAATCTGATTCGCTGTCAGTCAGAGTTACATCACCTGTTGGAGCCAATACGTAAGCTCCAGTTTCAGGTGAATCAACATAGTCACTTCCTGAAAGGGTGACTGTAAATGTTGTTTGGCTTCCATAAGTATTTGTGAACTCTGGGCTAGCTGTCAGAGTCATGTATGGATCCTGAAGAGTTACTTCGTAGTTCAACTCACCTGTTGCTTCGGTGTAGTTAAATCCTAAGTAAGTTCCTTCTTCGGGTGTAAATGTTGCAATGATTGTGTGCTCATTCGCAAGGAGAGTTCCTGACGCACCAGCACATGTATAAGTTGTTAATTCAGCATCGCTTGCATTTTCAACAACATCGCAAGTAAGTGTCCAATCCTCTTGGACAGAAGATGTCAGTACAACAGTTCCGACCGGTGCTTCAACGCCTTCGTTTCCTGTTCCAACAACAGTTACTGTGAATGTAACTGGGTCACCGTACTGAGTAGATTCTGGATCTGAAGTGACAGTTACTTCAGGAGTGAATGGATCAACTGTGTACTCCATTGTTGTTGGAGCAAATAGTGACTCATCAGAAGATGAGTAGTTGTCGTCACCCTCGTAGTTGACTGTCAGTGTATGTGGATCAACATTTGCGAATAGAACTGGTGTTTCGCAGATTAACGTTGCTGCACCAGCTACATCAGAATCTACTGAACAATCAAGTTGCCATTGTCCTGAAGCATTCTGATCATCATTGCTTGTAGTTAACCAAACGCGTCCTGTTGGTGGCTCTAATCCCTCAGTTGAATAAGGGTTAGTCATTTCCACTGTAAATGTTGCAACTTCACCGTAGTGAGTTGAATCTGGATCAGAAGTGATCGTTATTTCTAGATCAGTTTTTAGAATCTGTTGTGTATTTGTTGATTCTACTGATGTGTAATTGTCATCTCCTGCGTAAGAAGCAGTTAGGTGGTGAACACCGTCTGCAAACAATGAAGAAGCAAAAAGTGTTGTAGTTGTACATGTGTACTGAGCTTGTGAACCAGTTAGGACACCAGCATCAAGTACGCAAGTTGAACTCCAGTCTTCCTGGTCATCTGAAGTGATTGTTAGCTCTCCACCAATTGGAGCAAGAACTACTGAACCTGTGTCAGATGAATCAGCATTTCCGGTACCTGAAAGAACAACAGTGAAAGTTGTTGTTTCGCCGTAGTGCATTGGATCTGAGGTTGTGAAATCAATCGCTGGAGTCTTTTGTACGACTTCATGTGTGATTTCACCAGTTGAATTTGTGTAGTTGTATCCGAGGTAAGTGCCCTCTTCAGTAGTAAATGTTGCTGTGATTACGTGTTCAGCAGCAATTAATGAAGCAGCATCTGCTGAGCATGTGTAAGTAGTTAGAGCTGCGTCATCAGCGTTAGTAGCTGTATCGCATGAAAGCTGCCAACCATCTTGTTGAGATGTAGTTAGAACAACTGTTCCTACTGGAGTCTCAACACCTTCATTGCCTGTTCCAACAACTGTGACAGTGAATGTAACTACGTCACCGTATTCAGTTGTTTCTTCAGACTGAGTGATTGTTACTTCAGGTGTGTATGGCTCTACTAAGTAATCAAGAGTTGTTAGTGCCTTTGGATCGATTTCGCGATTTGAAGACTCATCTGTTGATGTGTAGTTGTCATCACCTGCATAGTGAACTGTAAGAGTATGAGGGTTTACGTTTGCAAGAAGAGAAGGTGTCAAGCAATCGTAAGTTGATGAACCGTCTGAGCTTGATTCAAGGGTGCAAGCTAATTGCCATTCGCCTGAAGCATTTTGGTCATCGTTATTTGTTGTTAACCAAACATCACCTGTAGGGGATTCGATATTTTCAGTTGAGAATGGATTAGTTAATTCAACTGTGAAATGTGCTTCCTCGCCATACTTTGTTGATTCTGGATCAGCAGTGATTGTGATTGTTGGGTCAGTCTTTTGAACTGTGAAAGTTTCTAGTACTAACGCATTTGTTGCGTAGTTGGTGTCACCCTCATATGTAGCAGTTAGAACATGGTCACCAGCAAGAAGTGTTGTGGAATCACACTTATAAATAACTTGTGTAACTGTTCCAACAGTTTCATCGAGAACGCAAAGTCCTAGCCAGTCTGTCTGCCAATCTGATTCAAGAGTTACTTCACCAGTTGGTGCGACCAAGCCATCAACTGCATCTGGATGAACAAGCGTTACATAGAACGTTGCATTGTCACCGTAATGTGTTGAATCTGGATTCTGACCTGTCATGTTAGGAAGGACAGGATTTACCGTGTAAGCAGATGCTTCGCTTTCGGCATCTGTGTAGTTGTCATCAGCTGAAGTGAATGATGCTGTGATTCCGTGATCTCCACCTAGCAAAGTCAAGCTAGCTGCAAAACATGTGTAAGTACTTGAGAGAGATCCGTCAGCGTTAGGAATCTGCTCGCATGCTGGAGCTTCCCAATCTGGCTGCTCGGATGAGCTCAAAGTTACTGTTCCTACTGGAGGTAACACTCCGTCATTATCTGTTCCGGTAACTGTGACAGTAAATGTAACTTCGTAACCGTAGTCATTCTCTTCTGTGCTTAGAGTAAGAAGTACTTCTGGTGTATATGCCCCAACTGTGTAGGACATTGTTGTCTCAGTTGAGTTGTAATTGTCGTCTGTTGTATCGAAGTGAGCAGTTAACGTGTGTGTTCCAGCAAGAAGAAGTGGAGACTCACATGTGTAAACGCTTGTTACGAATAACTCAGAGGAAGAAGTAAGTTCGCAAGTTGCGAGCCAATCTTCTTGACCAGGGAAGTCTGTGGTGAGTGTTACGTCACCCTCTGGATAGATCAAAACTGTGTTTGAGCTATTTGGGTTAGTCAGCTCAACGGTAAATGTTGCCATTTCACCATAGTTTGTTGTTGCTTGATCAGCAGTCAAAACCATTGTTGGAGTTGTTGGATCAACGGTATAAGGCGTATCCGTGCTCAAACCATCTGCGTAGTTCGCATCATCTGATGTGAATTCAGCTGTGATGTTGTGGGTCAGAGAAATCAATGTCTCGTCTGATCCTTGGCATGTATACGTACTTGAATACGCAACTGGGTTGTACTCAGTTGAAGAAATCAATACGCAAGTAGGTGCTTCCCAATCTGATTGTTCTTCAGACTTGAGAACAACTGTTCCGGTTGGAGGCAAGACACCATCATTTGCTGTTCCAACAACAGTTACTGTGAAGGTAACGGTCTGACCGTATTCAGTCGTTTCTGGGTTAGCAAAGATTGTGATTGTTGGCTCAAAAGGATTAACCGTGTATGGCAAATAACCAAGATCGGTTGGGTTTCCACCGACTGAAGTGACAGTGTCAGATGAGTTGTAGTTGACATCTGCGCTGACGAAGTGGACATAGATCTCATGATCTCCACCTAGAAGTAGAGGATCAGAACAGTGGTATGTGGTGACAGGGTTCTCTTGTGAAACCTGCGCACAATCCAATTGCCAATCACCAAGGTCGGAAGTCAAATAGACTGTTCCATTTGGGGCATCTAATCCAGGATTGTCGCTGTAAGGATTCTTTACTGTGATAGTAAATCCTGCGTCTTCACCGTAATAAGTAGATTCCTCATCAGTGGTGATATCAATAGCTGGATCGGCAGAGATAATTCCGCGCACGATTGTTGGCACTGGATAGTCATCTGGGTCGTTGAAGAAGTTGTAGAAGGCATAAGTGTTTTCAGTTACACAAACCGGTGGGACTTCACCGTTTACACCTGCAGTTAGTAAGCAATCATTATCTGCAAAAACTTGCCAAGCAAGATTGTTTGCATCCGTTAGATATTGAGAATCACGTGTATCTCGGTTTGTTGAAGAACTATCAACAGGAGCATAGAAGTAGTTAGCTAAGAAGTTGCCAATACTGACGCTTGCACCTGGGAAATCTGCCGAATATCCACGGTAAGTGGTTGGCATGTATTCAGCATCACCCATGTAGAAGGCATCAACATCGTAATAATTAATTGGATGCAGAAGAACAGTGGTAATCAAACAGTTTGAGACGTTGAAATTATCGGTAGTGGCAGTTGTTTCATCACAATACAAATAAATCGGTGCCATTACTCCTGTTGGATCTGTAAGTCGCACACCAAGACTGCCTGCAGTTACAACTGGATCTATACCGGAGTTTCCAGCAATCTGTACATTGAATAGTACTTCTTGGCCATATTGAGTTTCCTCAGATGGATATTGTGCAACTGATACATGTGCCCAACCACGGTAAATGTTGATGAGGAAAGTGTTTCCTTGCTCAAACAAATCGACCGAGCTGTTATATGCACTAACTGCACCGGTGAAGTTCTTATCACCAAGAGTTGTATCACCTGACATTGAATCAAATTTGATTTGTTGTGAGATATCAAAGTGGCTGTTATCCAAGAAAGAAACTGGTGATGTGTATCCCGTGCCCGGTGTTGGATCGTCAGGATCCGCTCCACCGTGAAGTTTTGCAGTAGAAGAGTATGAATAAACAACTGGCGTTGGCAAGGTTGGATCAATTAGGTACGGATCTGGGATGTCTGTTAAGTGTGTACCGACATAAACTCCAACTAAACCATGTGATCCGATCGCATTAGATGTGAAGTAATGTAAATCGCTGGCATTAACAGTAATCGTACAAAAATTAGTTACGTTTGCATCATCCGCATTTGTAAGTTCGCAACCGTAAGTCACTAAATCCTTATCAACAATCGCTGTTCCTAAATTGTTTTTTGTTGGATCTTGTTCGTAGAAAAATACGTGACCAGTTGGTGCTTGTGTTCCACCATTAAATGAAACCGTTGCCTTGATTTGTACAAGGTCACCTTTATGCGCAAATGCATTAGCAGATGACGACCCCGATGTACTTGTTGGGTTTGGCATTGGTGTTGCAGTTGGTGATGATGATGCGTATGGCGTTGGAGATGGAGAGTCAGAATAAGTTGGAGCTGGGAGTGGCGCTGAATCTGTTGGCGATGCCGAAGGTGATGCCGATTCAGTTGGTGATGGTGTTGGTGTTGCTGCTGGAGCTGGATCTGTTGCTTCTTCGTCATTTAATGTAACTGTTGAGATCACAACTTTTGGAGTTGGACGATTTAAAGTATTTAAAGTAATTGTTGTAGTTGCTGTACGAGTAGCAAATGATGTATTACCGTTAAATTTTAAGGTGATGTCATTATCTCCACCTTCGAAATTTGATGAAGTCCAACAAAAAACAGGTGCTACTAAACCAGATCCCACACCAGGAGCTGTTTGAGGAAGCGATGGAGGGTTTCCATTTGCATCTGCGTGACAATCATTTTGTGTTGAAGCGACACCAACAAATGTGAAAATTGCACTAGGTATTGATGTAAGAAGGAAGTCGCTCTCCACCGGAGCGAGACCTGCACGGTTGTAAGTTATGTCACCGTAAACATAAACGGTGTCACCTACTAAAATTGGTAAGGGGACCGTGGGATTGTTAGGATCATAAGTATTTGTTGTACCGGTCGACAAACTCTGAATCGCACCGAGATAACCCGATGGTGTGATGTCAGCACTTGCGCCAGATTGCATGGCGAATGCAATTGCAATTCCGATAGCAGAGATTGCAACAATTCGAAGTCGCTTGATTCGATTAAACATTCATTCCTCCATGGAAAGATTGGGAATAGGAGTGGTGGCTCCTAGTCCCGTCGCTTGGGTACAACTAGGCGGCAATTCTACACACAAAAAACCGGACATTGCATCGCTTATCGATGGACAATGCCCGGCTCTTGGAGAGTGGGTTAGGTATCTACTTTGTGGGGATACCTATATATATATATATATGTATATCTGGTGTTATAACTTTTTCTTATAACCGGCTGGGCACTTGGCCTTAGTTGTGGTGATTTTGCTATATGGCTTGGCGCGAACGCAGGTGATTTTCACCGGTTTAGGCTTGGCCGTTGCAACTGCTTTAGGCGCAGCTTTTACAAAATACTCCCAGGTAAATGGGTTGCTTACCTCTATATATTCACGATCTGGTGCTTCAAAAGCTAAGCCTAGAACGAGCGTAAATGGCGAGACTAGATTCTTGATGTCATCTGGGCACACATATAAAGCCGCGGCATATGTGCTGCCAGTTGCTTCGGCTACACCTTGAGTAATTGAATTACCTGAACCGTCGTTGAGCGCATAGAGAATGTTGCTCAAATCGTGGTACGGATCGTTTACAACGGTAGAGAGTTTTACGTCTACGCATGAAGTTGGCTGGAAAATATATGGCGTATCTGAATAATCAGAGCTCTTCTTTATATATCCAGCAGCGCCTGCTGGTCGATTTGGTAAACCTGAGATTGGAATTGGAAGCTCAATAACTTGCTGATCACCTGATGTTGTTTCGATAACCAACATTCCATCGAGAGTATCTGCGCTCCAGCCTGATGTCATAGTCGCTGGATCGATGGAAATTTTGAAGTTTAATGTACTGACATTGTTCTTCGTAACGGTAATAGTCTCATCGGCTAGTGCATTTGAATCAACATCTGAGATGAAAAGTTCGGCAGTGTCACCACTATTGAGAAAACTGTCAGAGTTTGCTCCAGAAAATTTCAATGTCCAGACATATGGTTTTGTGGCAGTAGAGAGATTATTTGATGTGATATCCCACCCCAGTGACTGTGCTTGTCGTGTGAGCGGCATATCGAAAATTTCATCATCATCTACTGGGTGAGAAACCATAAAGGTCCCCACAAAATCTGTGTCAGATAGATCAGATGATGCAAGATTTGGGTCAAGTTGAACGTTAAAAGAAACTTGAGTTGCGTCTGACATAATTTCTATTTCTGCAGAACCAAGACTTTCTCCCAGTTGATCTTCAATAAGAAATGTAGCTGTGTCACCAACAGTGAGTGCGCTAGCTGAATCCGAAGTTGAAACTGTTATATCCCACGTAGGTGGATTGCTCGTGAAGTTTGAAGTGCTACTTGTAACTGTCCAACCAGATAGCGCTGCATGTGCGACTGGAGTGATTAGTTGCGCAATCGCAAAAGCAAAAATAGAAGTGATGACAAAATGGTTCTTAATATTTCTTGGGGAGGTCCATCGGTTCATTTTCATATCCCGAGCCTAGCAAATCATGGGTTATCCCTAGAGGATTTAATTCTTAAAATAAGTATGGGCCGGACCACTTTTTGGTCCGGCCCATACTTAGTACTTCTTCTATTGCTTAGTTAAATGTAACTGCCTTGGTCTTTAGATCAAAGACTGAGCTAACAATCTTTAGTTCACCCTTGGCAATTGCTTCTTCAAGAAGAGTGCTCTCACTCAAAGCAAGCTTTGCGCTCTGAACAGCATTAGCCTTTACTGAATCAGCAAGTGTGTGGTTTGCTGGCAAAGACTTAATTGCTGGACGAATCTTTTCTACGATTGAATCGATGTGACCACCGGCTTTTCCGCCGTTAGCAACAATTCCTTCAGTTGCCTTTACTGCGCCACAATTGCTGTGACCCATTACAACAATGAGACCTACAGATAGGTGCTCAACTGCGTACTCAAGGCTTCCAAGAACATCGTCATCAATTACGTTTCCTGCATTACGAACTACGAACAAGTTCGCAGGTGCAATATCGAAAACCTCATCTGGGTGAACGCGTGAATCTGCGCAACCAAGAATCGCTGCGAATGGCCATTGACCATCAGTCCAAGCCTTGCCTGCTGGTGAAAGATTCTTGCGGATCGCACGACCCTTTACTACGCGCTTGTTACCTTCTTTAAGAAGTGTAAGTGCTTCAGATGGCTTAATTTCTTTTCCGTCTGGACGTGGATTTTCTGCTGCCCATGCTCCATCAAGCATTGAAAGTGGAACAAGTGAAAGTGCCGCTCCGGCGCTAACGCGAGTTAAGAAATCTCTACGTGAAAATGCTGACTTTTCCATTTTTCTCCTAGTGTGTTGAGTTAAAACAACTATCGGAGGGTAATAGGTCAAAGGCAATTATCAAAGTTTCTGACAGGCGGGCGACCCCCAATTACCGCAACTCTGACTAATTCAGCGTTAAATTTCTTCCATGAGAAAATCCCAAGCCACTAAATCTTTCCGAATTTCAATCATTGCACTTCTCTTAATTGCAGTATCTGGAGTTGCTGTACCCGCTACAAGTTCAGCAGCTGCGCCTGATGTCGTGAAATTGATTGTGCACTATCAACGCACGAACGCAGATTATGCAGGTTGGAATTTATGGTTATGGAAAAACTCTTCTAACAATGCCAACGATGTAACGGTAGATAGCAAGGGTATTCAGTTCAACGGTGAAGATAGTTTTGGAAAATTACTCACACTGGAACTTACTGGAATGAAAAGCTTTGAAGATGTCGGAATCATTGTTCGTCTCAATGATTGGGTCTCGAAAGATATTGAAGCTGATCGTTTTATAAACAAGTTTGATGCGAATGGAACTGCTGAGGTTTGGCTGCGACAGGGCGATCTTGAAATTCACTATTCGGTTCCGACTGAAGCAGTTAAAGAGAATCCTGCAATTGGTCAGGCAAAGATTTATGACTCCCTTGAGTTTTCAAAAAAGTACACATACAAAGGCGATGACTTAGGAAATACATATAGCAAGACAAAAACAGATTTTAGAGTGTGGGCACCAACGGCAAGTGAAGTTTCACTTATTACATATGCCACTGCTGATAGTGCAATCGAAAGTGCATCTGTATCGCCGATGACTGCGAGTGTTAATGGAACTTGGACTGCTTCGTTAAGCGGCGACAAGAACGGTTTGATTTACGGATACCGAGTTACGGTTGATGGAGTTACTCGTGATGCAGTTGATCCATATGTCCGTGCTACAACAATTAATGGTGCACGTGGAGTTGTTGTTGATCTAGCTGCAACTAATCCAAAAGGTTGGTCTAAAAAGAAGCCAGCTTTTAGTGGCAAAGCAAGTGATGCGGTGATTTATGAATTACACGTTCGTGATTTGTCTATTGATTCATCAAGTGGAATCAGTGCAGCCAATAAGGGAAAGTATTTAGCATTTACGGAAAGTAAGAGTTCGAATTCTGGAGTTTCAACTGGTGTTGCATCGATCAAAACTCTTGGAGTGACACATGTCGAACTGTTGCCTGTTTTTGACTTTGCTTCAGTGGATGAAAGTAATCCAAGTTTTAACTGGGGTTATGATCCACAAAACTACAATGTGCCTGAAGGTTCATACAGTTCTAATCCTGCAAAGCCAACTGCGCGAATCACAGAGTTGAAGTCGGCAATTCAAGCCCTTCATAATCAAAAACTACGCGTCAACATGGATGTTGTTTATAACCATGTATTTAACGCCGCGACTTTTAGCCAAAATCAAATTGTTCCTGGTTATTTCTTTAGAACTGATGCCAACGGCAATTTAACAAATGGCAGCGGTTGTGGAAATGATGTTGCAACAGAGCGTTCTATGGTTAGTAAATTTATTGTTGACTCAGTTAAGTTCTGGGCAAGTGAATATAACTTAGATGGTTTCCGTTTTGACCTTATGGGCTTAATGGATCTAGACACAATTCACGCCGTTAATGATGCTTTGAAAAAGATCGATAAAACCATTATTGTTATTGGTGAAGGTTGGAATATGGGAACTCTGCCCGAGAAAGATCGTGCAGGGCAAATCAATATTGACTTATTACCAGCAGTTTCAATGTTCAACGATCAACTTCGCGATGGTATTAAGGGTTCTGTTTTCGATAAGTTAGATCGAGGTTTCGCAACTGGAAGCACAACATCAACAAATAATGTTCAGGCAGGAATCACTGGCAATACTGCTTACTCCAGCACGATTGGAACTAAGTGGACAACTATTGCTCCAGGACAATCAGTTAACTACGTCGAATCACACGACAATTTAACTTTGGCCGACAAAATAGTAAGCAGTGTTCCTAATGCAACTCCTACACAAGTTGGCCAGATGGCACGATTTGCTTCATCGATTGCATTACTTGCACAAGGACTTCCATTTATTCAAGCAGGTCAGGAATTCTTGCGCAGCAAGGGCGGAGATGAAAATAGTTACAAGTCATCGGATGCAGTTAACTCTTTGAAGTGGGGAACTAAGTCAACAAATATTTCGACTTATAAGTATCTTCAGGGATTGATCGCGCTTCGTAAAGCGCATCCAGCTTTTAGATTAACTACGGAAGCCCAAGTAATTAAGAACTTGAAGTTCTTGAGCGCCCCTAATGGCGTAATTGAATATTCACTTGCAGGTAAAGCCGTTGGCGATTCTGTAAATACATTTGTAGTTATTCATAACTCAAATGCAAGTGCACAAGTTGTTAAGTTGCCTAAGGCGGGTAAATGGTCAGTTGTTGTCGCCGGCGATAAAGCTGGCACAACTGCACTTAGCTCTGGAAATATGAGTGAAGTCAGTGTTGCCGGACAATCAACGCTGGTGCTGCAGCAGTAACTACCTACGTATTAGTCGAGGCGAACAACACCATTAGGTGTTAACAAATGGACTGCAACAATCCCAGATTCACCTTCGGTGTCTGCTGGTGATAGCCACTGCACTTCAACATCGCCACCGAGTGCGCTAGCTAAATCGCTACCTAGCCAATCGTTGATGCGAACTTCATCACCTGCAATTTCAACTTTGATGATCTTTGCAATTGCTTTGCCATCAGTTGATGGGTGATCTAGTGATTTCCATTCGATAAAGAATGGGAGTTGCTTGTCTTCAAGAGTTCCAAGTACACCAATCTGCTTCCAAGACAGATCATGACCATCTGGCTTTGTGCGATGTCCATCTACTGCTTGACGACCAAGACGTGCTTCGACTTTAGAAACATCATCAACGGCAACAACCCACGTTAACCAACCGCCACCTTCTGCAGCACGGCGTGAAACTGCTTTTCCAAAGGGAGAGGCATCTGATGCTGGGTGATCGAGTGGACAAACAACTTCGATGTAATGGCCATTTTGAAGAGGCAGTGTGAAGTTACGAGTACCGAAACGTGGATGCACACCTCCATCAACAAAGGTGGAGCCAAGGCGTGAACCTAGGCGTTGAACAGTGTCGGCTAATTGATCATGGGAAGTTACATATGAGACATGGTCTAAGCGCATGGGTAAATCTTGCCCTATGAAAAGGGGTGCTTCTTACCATCTAAATAGGCGCATTTACTGCGTGCAGTTCAGGTCTTTTCTTGGGGCAATGCCGGTAAGTAGGTATGAATCAACGGCATCATCAGTGCAGGCCGAACCGCGTCCGTAGCCCGTGTGACCTTCAGCTTTTAAAGTGATGAGGCGGGAGTTATGAATGTAGGAATGCAACGCTTTAGCCCACGCGTAAGGAGTGGCCGGATCTTGCGTCGTACCAATAATGAGAACTTTTGTAGCGGTTTTAGAAACCTGCACTGTATTTTGATCGGTTGAATTCGGTGCGCGGCCAATTACTTTATTGAGTTCGTTGCAAGTAATTCCGCTCAAGGCAATATAGGGACCTAATACTGGAGCAGCTTTAGCGAATTTTGAGATATTTGCACGAATCTGTTCGTTAGATTTATTTCGATTCCAATCTAAGCAATCAATAACGACGTTGGCATCATTTTCATTGCTGATATAGCTTCCATCGGTTTCACGACCGTTATAGGCATCCGCTAATTTTGCAAATGTGGTTCCGTCGCCATCGCGCGCTTCATTAATAGCCATTATTAACATTGGCCAACCTTCGACATCATCGTATAGAGCTGCTGCAGTTGCAGTGACAACCATTCCTTCAGTTACTAAGCGATTATCTGCCTTAAGTGGTTGGATAGATATTTTCTTAAATAAGTCAATGAAGTATTGCCCCGTCGCATCGGCGGGCAAGGTGCAGTCTTGTTGTTTATGACAATCAGTAATGAAATTTGAAAGTGCTTTATCGAAGGCAGTTGCTTGAACTAATGCCTGTTCGTCGATTGAAATGCTGGGGTCAATTGCACCATCTAAAACAAATCGGCCTACATGCGTTGGAAATTGTTGTGCGTATAAAGTTCCTAAGTATGTGCCGTAAGAAAATCCTAAGTAATTTAATTTCTTATCGCCCAATGCAATACGTAAGAGCTCCATGTCATGTGCAGCCTCTTGAGTACTAAAATGTGAAATGTTTGGCGTATGTGCGACGCACTTATTAACAAACTCTTGTGTGTCTTTGATTGCTTGGTCGAATTCGGCATCATTGTCTGGTTTTGGATCACTAGAGATATACGCATCTTGTTCTTTGGCGTCTAGACAATGAATCGGCGTACTCGAACCGATCCCCCGTGGGTCAAATCCGATGATGTCATAGCGCTCTAGAACTTCAGGACTAATTATGAACTCTGCATTTAATGCATATTCCACACCGCTTGAACCTGGTCCACCTGGATTTATTACTAGTGACCCCAGACGATTGTGCTGACTTGGATCTCGATATCTAATAACCGATATTTCAAAGTTTCCTAAAGATTTGTTTCTGTAATCAATGGGCACCGTCAAAACTGCACATTGGAAATCTTTGTGGCATTTACTCCATGCGAAAGTTGAAGATTCTTTTGCCGTAACTGTGCTCTGCTTCGACGTTGTTGAGCAACTAGTAAGTAGGAGTATTAAAAGAACGACAAAAAACTTTTTCATCGGGCTAATGTGCACATTAATGATTCTATAGTTAGAAGTGGCGCAGCGTTATGACCAAGATTTGTTCTGGCCGACATGATTGCATCAATTTTATTGATAGTTGCAAAAGCTTTATGGGTTTGGGCATAAGTTTTGATTTCTTCTTCTAACTCTTTATTTATTAATGCCTCAAAACTTCCAGCTTGAACCATCATTACATCGCGATAAAAGGTAGCGATATCGAGCAATGCGGCATCAAGACCATCGCGCACCATTCGTGTACTTCGAGTTTTCTGTTCTTTCTCTAAATCCTTTATTGCTTTACTTCCGCCTGTAGCCATGCCACGACCAGTAGCTCCCTTGCCATAAGCAAGTGAGAGATCATCGATTTCACTTTGATTTCTTTCTTCGGCAACTTGATTTGCTTGTTCGGTGGCAAGATCAACGAGAGTTTGCGCTGCGACAAATGCCGATGAAATTCCTTTTAGCGTTAAAGGTAGTTTCATAATTGTATTTCGTGTATTTCTTACTGACTCATTCCTTGCTAAATATCGTGCTCTGCCGATATGTCCTTGGCTTACTCGTGCAGCGAAGTCGGCCATTTGTGGACTTATGCCATCACGAGTTTGTAAGACTTGTGCGACTGCAGCAGTTGATGGAGTCACTAGTTGTAAGTGGCGACAACGACTACGAATTGTGGGCAAAACATCATGCAGGGTTGGTGCACAGAGCAACCACACAGTTCTATTTCCTGGTTCTTCAATTGCTTTAAGTAATGCATTGGCCGCCGATTCAGTGAGTCGATCAGCGTCCTCCATAACAACTACGCGCCAACCACCCATCGATGGAGCCCAAGCCACACGGGTAAGGAGTTCACGAACTTCATCAATTTTGATCGATAAGCCCTCTGTTTTAATAACTTCCACATCGGGATGTCCACCGCTAGCTGCAGAGTTACATTGATTGCATGTTCCACAACCATCCGTTGGGCAAATTAATGCTTGGGCAAAAGCAACTGCCGCAGTAGATCTTCCAGACCCCGGAGGTCCAGTAAAAACCCATGCATGCGTCATTTGTTGAGTCGATGCTTGAGATAAATCGGCACCACTTCGTGTTGCTGCAACTGCCGATTTAATTATTTCAACTGCGTGTTCTTGTCCAACAAGATTGTCGTAAACACTCACTTCTTTTTTGCACTCTTCTTTACTGAAGTTGCACTCTTCTTTACAGCTTTACTTGCTGCACGAATTGGGCGAAGTAATAAATTTCCTTTATCTTCACGAGCATTGCGCTTGAGTGCTGCAATTTCACTTACTCTGGAGATAATCGCAGTATGAGTTGCTTCAATTGTTTGATTTCCATCAACAACAAAATATCTTTCAGGGTCTAGCAAAGCTAATTGTAAAAACTCTTGGCGAACTCTTTCGTGAAAAGCTAGAGGCTGTGACTCAAGGCGATCTTTATTCTTTAAACGCCCTAAGCCAATTTCGGCTGGCAAATCGATAATAATTGTTAGGGTTGGAAAAAGTGATTCGGTGGCCCAACGTGAAATTCTTGCGACTTCACCTGGTTCTAAAACTCTGCCTGCACCTTGATACGCGATTGAGGAATCAAAATATCTATCACTAATAACAACTTCGCCGGCAGCAAGAGCTGGACGAATTACAGAGAAAACATGGTGCGCGCGATCGGCGGCGTACAGAAGTGCTTCTGCGCGTGGACTAATTTCTCCCGTTGAATGTGACAATAAAATCTTTCGAATTTCGATTCCTAGATCGCTTCCACCAGGTTCACGCGAAAGAACGACAGTTTCGCCTTCTTGCTCTAACCAAGCTTTAAGTAATTTAGCTTGGGTTGATTTGCCGATTCCTTCGCCACCTTCAAAAACAATGAACGTACCTTTGGTTGGTGCACCTGTAATGCTGCCAAGTTCACCCTTTATCGCATTTGCTATATCTGACCACAGAGAAACATTTGGTCGATCTTTCATCTGACGGTAAGAAAGTGCGCCGATGAATGATGCAAAAATTCCGGCAATTAAAATTGTTACTGCAGCGCCGTTATAACTTATCTGTGTATTTTGGAATTTGAAAGTATGTTGGCCAACTGCGGCAGCAATCAATGGTGCTAGTGCAAGTACACCAACTAAAACAACGCGAATAAGGCTTTGTACGAAAGCAAAAGTTCTGCCGCGAACATCATCGGCGACTTCCATGCCTAACATTGTGAAACCAGTTACCCAACAAATTCCACTGAATGCACCAAGTGCAATAACTGTGAAGACTGCTAGAACTAAGTTAGGGATTGCTGCGAGTCCGACAAGAAAGAGACCAGCGATTGTTAATGATGCTCCAAAAAGGCGGCGGCGGGAAAATTGTGCAAAAACTTTAGGACCAAAAGCAATTCCTGCAGCTAGGCCTGAAAATACTGCACCGAATAAAACTCCGTATGCTGCTTCACCGCCACCGAGATCTCCAACAAATGTACGGGCTAAACCAATCACTGCGCCGGCTGCAACAAATGCACCAACCATTCCAAGAACTAGACCACGAATAATCTTTGAACCACTAACTGATTTCCAACCTTCAAGTAAACTTTTTAAAATTCCAGTATCAGTTGCATGTTTAGCCGCTGCCCCTTTAGGAATTTCTTTTAGATTCCAAATCGTAAAAGCGGCAAAAGCAAAACTTGCAGCGTTAACATAAAGTGCAAGATCGACCGCGGTTGCTTGAAAACCCGGAATCAATGCAATGAATGCACTTGTGAAGAGTGAAAGCACTGTGAAGAGAACTGCCGCTACTGGCGCAGTTCCATATGCTGCTAACAGAGAGACTTGATTAGCAGATTCCAATTTGTCGCGAGGAACCAGATTTGGAACAGATGCCTCTTTAGCTGGCGACCAAAACAGAGTTACGCATTCAACAAGAATGGTTGCGGTGTATAGCCAAAAGTAATTGTGGAAAATTGGGATTGATATATAGAGACCAGTTCGCAAAATGTCACAGAAAACCATGAGTTTGCGACGATCAAGTTTGTCGGCGATTACTCCCGCGATAGGTCCAAGAAATACAGCTGGCAAAAGTCGTGAGATAAAGACGCCAGCAATTGCGAAGTTAGCTTTTGCATAATCTCCGCCTGAGAGTTGTTGCGCCATGGCCGTTGTTGCCAGAAGGCCAAGCCAATCTCCGAGTGATGAAAAAACCATGGAGTTCCATAATTTACGGAAAGGACGAATCGCTAAAACCCCACGGGTTTGATCTTGCGCCGGGGCGGCAGGAGTGGGGAGAGTTCTAGCCATAGTGCGAGTCTATCGGGCGAGGTTATTTAGCCAATAAAAAATGACTAGGCCAGCTTTGCTTTACCCGATGCTGCTTTCTTGGCCGCTTTTTTTGCGCCTGCTTTCTTAACAACGTTTTTAGTCAAAGTTGGCGCGCTATCTCCAGATTTAGCTTTTGCTGCCGCCTTCTTTCGAGTTTTCTTAGGAGTTGGGCCATTTTCTGCTTCCCAGGCACGGCGGCCTGCAAGAAGTTCAAGCCCGCGCTCCAATGTCATTCCCTCTGCAGTGTCACCTCGGCGAAGCGTTGCATTTGTTTCACCATCAGTGACATACATTCCAAATCGACCATCTTTAATAATCAGAGGTTTCTGTGTAGTCGGATCAACACCAAGTTCCTTAATCGGAGGTTTAGCGACACCGCGACGACGCTCTTTTGGCTTGGAGTAAATTTCCAGCGCTTCATCCAAAGTCATTGTGAAAAGTAGTTCTTCGGAGGCCAGGGTTCGACTGTCAACACCAGCCTTTAAGTAAGGACCATAGCGGCCATTTTGAACTGTAATTTCATCGCCGGCGCTATTAGTTCCTAAAGTTCGTGGCAGCGATAAAAGTTTTAATGCATCTTCATATGTAACCGTATCCAAAGTCATTGTTGAAAGCAGTGATGCGGTTTTTGCTTTTGGTGCATCGGCTTTCTTTCTCTTTTTCTTTCCTGATGCAGTTAGCTCCGGCTCAACAACTGGAAGCACCTCAGTGATGTAGGGACCAAAACGACCGCTCTTGGCAATAATTGGAAAATTAGTCTCCGGATCTATTCCTAATTCGCGTTCTCCTGATGGTGCATCTAAGAGTTCAATTGCTTTTGCAAGAGTTAATTCATCAGGTGCAAGTTCTTCTGGAATGTTTGCGAGCTTGCGCTCTTCACCAGGAAGATTCTGTTGAAGGTAGGCACCAAAACGTCCGACACGAATTTCAATTTCAGGTGAGAGATTCATTGTGTTAGTTGCACGAGCGTCAATAACACCTAGATCTGCCGACAGTTCATTTAATCCAGGTTGGCCATCTACACCGTAAAAAAAGTCACGCAACCAATCACTTCGACTCGCATCTCCAGATGCAATTTTGTCTAAGTCTTCCTCCATGCTTGCAGTGAATTCGTAATCAACAAGTTTTGTGAAATGTGTTTCAAGTAATCCAGTGACAGAAAAAGCTAAGAAAGTTGGAACGAGCGCCCGACCTCGCTTGTATACGTAACCGCGATCTTGAATTGTTTGAATAATTGATGCGAACGTTGAAGGACGACCGATTCCAAGTTCTTCTAACTTCTTTACAAGCGTTGGCTCTGTGTATCTGGCAGGTGGTTTGGTTTCATGCCCTTCACACGTGTACTCATCAACTTTTACCGACTGGCCAACAGTCATTGCTGGCAGTCGCTTATCAGCACTTTCTTCATCTTTAGAATCTTCAGCTACGACATCGTCGTAAGCTGCTAAAAATCCAGGGAAAGTTAAAACAGATCCATTCGCTCGAAAAATTGTTGCCTTGCCATCATTAGTTTGAGCATCAAAATCGACGCGCATCTGCATCTTCTTGGCATCGGCCATTTGTGAAGCAACTGTTCGTTTCCAAATTAAATCATAAAGAGCGAATTCATCGCGTGAGAGTTCGGTAGCTAACTCGCCTGGAGTCTTAAAAGTTTCTCCCGCGGGACGAATTGCTTCATGTGCTTCTTGTGCATTCTTAGTTTTTCCAACATATGTTCGTGGAGTTTCAGAAACATGGTCAGCACCGTATAGAGCTTTTGCGGCTTTGCGTGCAGCATCAATTGCTTGCTGTGAAAGATTAACGCTGTCAGTACGCATGTAAGTGATGTAACCATTTTCATACAACCGCTGTGCGATACGCATCGTGATTTGAGCACCCCAACCAAGACGACTTCCTGCATCTTGCTGCATTGTCGAAGTAGTAAAAGGTGGCTTAGGCCGCTCTGTTCGTGGGCTTTCTTCCATTGACTTAACTGTCAATGATGACGAACTTAAAGATTCGACTAAATGTTTAGCACTTGTTTCATCCAGTAATAAAATATTTGCAAGTGATTTTTCTTTTACTGCACCATCTGCGCCAAAATCTGAAGTTGAAGCAACTTTCTTACCATCGACTTCTAATAAACGCGCAGTAAAACCAAGTGAAGTAACGGCAGCTAAATCCCACCATGCTGATGAAATGAAAGCCATGCGTTCACGTTCTTTTTCAACAATTAAACGTGTTGCAACAGATTGCACACGACCCGCAGAAATGCGCGGCATAACTTTTTTCCACAAAACCGGAGATAACCGATACCCATAAAGACGATCTAGAACGCGACGAGTTTCTTGTGCATCAATTAAGTGATAATCGAGATCGCGAGTATTTTCTACCGCTTCTAAAATTGCTTCCTTTGTAATTTCATTAAAGACCATTCGCTTAATAGGAATCTTTGGTTGAAGCGTTTCAACTAAATGCCAAGCAATCGCTTCACCTTCGCGGTCTTCATCTGTTGCCAGAATTAACTCTTCGGCGTTTTTCATTAACTCTTTGAGTTCAGCAACTTTTGCTTTTTTATCTGGATTAATGACATAGAGAGGTGAGAAGTCGTTTTCAATATCAACGCCCTCTTTTGCCCATGCAATTTTTTTGTATTCCTTAGGAATATCTGCCGCACGTTGAGGTAGATCGCGAATATGGCCGACGCTTGCCTCGACGACATAATCATCGCCGAGGTAGCCGCCAATCTTTCTGGCCTTAGCTGGTGATTCAACAATCACCAGCTTGATTAGGTCAGTTTTCGCTTTAGCCATGTAGTCCTTGTGGGGAAGCAAGTAACCGGTTAGTTAATAATTGCGGTTGCTTGACGGCGGTTACGAATCAATGCAGCGATGATGACCACAACTGCAAGTAGACCAATGACCGTTGAAATTGTTGTGTTTCCACCAAGTGCGAGTGAAACGATAGCTGGAGTGATTAACAAACCAACTAAGTTCATTACCTTGATGAGTGGGTTAATTGCAGGACCTGCAGTGTCTTTGAATGGATCTCCGACAGTGTCACCAATAATCGTTGCAGCATGTGCATCGCTATTTTTTCCACCATGGTGACCATCTTCAACCATCTTCTTTGCGTTATCCCAAGCGCCGCCTGAGTTAGAAAGAAATACGGCCATCAAAGTTCCAGTGCCGATTGCACCAGCAAGGTAAGCACCAAGTGGGCCAACACCTAAACCGAATCCAACTGCAATTGGTGCCATGACTGCAAGTAGTCCTGGCGTTGCAAGTTCACGTAATGAATCTCGAGTACAAATATCTACAACGCGACCATAGTCAGGCTTTTCAGTGCCCTTCATAATTCCTGGGTGCTCCAAGAATTGGTTACGAACTTCTACAACAACGGCACCTGCTGCACGTGAAACTGCATTGATTGCAAGTCCAGAGAACAAGAACACAACTGCTGCGCCGATGATTAAACCAACCAAGTTGCGTGGATTAGCAACATCCAAGATGCCTTGGTATTGCGAAGCTAGATCAATTGCATTGCGTCCTGCATCAGCAACTGCTTTCTTGATCGCATCAGTGAATGCGCCAAAGAGTGCGGTAGCTGCAAGAACTGCAGTTGCGATTGCGATTCCCTTTGTAATTGCCTTAGTTGTATTTCCAACTGCGTCAAGGCTTGTCAGGATCTTTGCGCCTTCGCCTTCAACATCGCCAGACATTTCTGCAATGCCTTGCGCGTTATCTGAGATAGGACCAAAAGTATCCATTGCAACAATTACACCAACAGTAGTTAGCAAGCCAGTTCCGGCAAGTGCGATAGCTAGAAGTGAAAGAACAACACTTCCGCCGCCAAGTAAGAATGCACCAAACACTGCTGCAGCGATAAGCATCGCTGAATAAACTGCTGATTCAAACCCGACAGAGATACCCGCCAAAATTACTGTTGCGGCGCCGGTTTCAGATGAAGCTGCAACATCATTAACTGGACGTCGCCCAGTTTCGGTGAAGTAACCAGTTAATACTTGAATAGCTGCAGCCAAAGCAATACCGATTAATACTGCACCGATTGCAAGGACGCGTGGGTTTGTATTTCCTGCATCAGCAACTGCTTCTGGAGTTAAGCCAGTCATTAATTTGAAATCTGATGGTAGGTAAGTAAATGTTGCGAGCGCAGTTAAACCTGCTGAAATGAGTGCTGATAAGAAGAATGAACGATTAATCGCACTCATTGCAGATTTATCAGTGCTGCGAAGTTTAGTGAGGAAGATTCCGATTACTGCTGTAACTGTTCCGATTGCTGGAACGATCAGTGGATAAATAAGTCCCGCATCACCGAAAGCTGCTTTACCGAGAATTAATGCTGCAACAAGAGTCACTGCATATGATTCAAATAAGTCTGCAGCCATACCAGCGCAGTCACCTACGTTATCGCCGACGTTGTCAGCAATTGTTGCGGCGTTGCGTGGGTCATCTTCTGGAATATTCTTTTCAACTTTACCAACTAGGTCAGCTCCGACATCTGCTGCCTTTGTAAAGATTCCGCCACCGACGCGCATGAACATTGCAAGCATCGCTGCGCCGAAACCAAAACCTTCAAGGACGGCTGGCGCGTTTTCGCGGTAAATAATTACAACGAGTGATGCACCAATTAATCCAAGGCCGACAGTTGTCATACCAACAACGCCACCAGTGCGGAAGGCGATTTGAACGGCCTTCTCGCCATCTTTATTGCGGGCAGCATCTGCCACACGCACATTTGCGCGAACTGCTAGCCACATTCCGTTGTAACCAACGAGGGCTGAAAATGCTGCACCTAGAAGGAAGAAGATTGAACGGCCAACGCGAATTTCAGCTGAGCCTGGAAGTGCGAATAAAAGTACAAATACGATTCCTACAAAGTAGGAAAGGGTTCGGAACTGACGTGAAAGAAATGCCGCTGCGCCTTCTTGAACCGCTTCTGCGATTTCGCGCATCTTGGGAGTTCCATCGCTAGCTGCAAGAACTTGAGCGCGAAGTGCATATGCAATAGCCAACGCTGCTAGGGAAATTCCTAGAACGATGTAGGCATATGTCAGATTTGATCCGGTTACATGTACAAGTGATACGGTGCTTGAAGCACGCATAGGTTCTCCTCCATTGGAGTTCATTGCGCCTTAATTCGAAAGTCGGACGCGAGACTACGGAAGTGTAGGTCAGGTCACCCCATTTTGGGCAAATCCATACATATCTATTAGTAGAAAATGTCTAGTTGGCATGGGGGGTAAAAACCGAGCGAATGGTGTTGCCCCGTATAGGCTCCTGCGCATGAATTCATTCCCACAAGGCTTTATTTGGGGCGCGGCCACCTCGAGTTACCAAATAGAAGGTGCTGCACGCGTAGATGGACGGGGCGAAAGTATCTGGGATGTCTTTTGTAATACGCCTGGGAAAGTGGCCCGCGGGGAAAACGGGGATGTCGCCAACGATCACTACCACCGCTACCCCGAAGATATTGCCATCATGAAAGAGCTTGGCCTGCAGGGTTATCGATTCTCCTTTGCCTGGCCCCGCATGTTTCCTAATGGGGATGGCGTACGGGAAGAGCGTGGTTTTGCTTTTTATGACCGATTAATTGATGCAATTCTGGCCGCTGGGATTGAGCCACTTGCGACTCTCTATCACTGGGATTTACCGCAAGCTCTTCAGGAAAAGGGTGGGTGGGAAAATCGCGAGACCATCGATCGTTTTGCCCAATATTCTGCTGATGTCGTAGAGCGCTTTGGGGATCGCGTTAAGAAGTTTTCGCCCATCAATGAACCGTGGGTTGTTGCTTGGTTAGGTAACGGCGTAGGAATTCACGCACCTGGTAAGAGAGATAGAAAAACTGCATTTACCGTCGCACACCACACAGTTGTTGCGCATGCCGCATCTACTAATGCAATGCGCTCTGTGCGTAGCGATATTTTAACTGGGCCAGTTCTTAATCAAGCGCGAAATGTTGCCGATGATTTGAATGATCCAGCACAAGCATATGCAGTGGATATTTTGGACGCAGTTCAAAATCGTTTTTGGATGGATGCTTTCATGCACGGAAAATATCCAGAGATTATTATGGAAAAGTTTGGTGAAGAGTTAAAGCCAGTTATTAAAGATGGTGATTTAGAAGCTGCAATGGTTAAAAATGATTTCATGGGAATTAATTACTACTTTGATAATCGCATTGGGCCGGCAGTTGAAGGTCTTGAACAATGGCATTCGATCTCTTCAATGCTGGGTGCTTCCAGCGATGAAACGCCACGTGGTCCATTAACAGATATGGGTTGGCCATTGACTCCTGAAGGTTTGGAAGATTTGCTCGTGCGTTGGCATAAAGAGCATGGTGCAAATTTGCCAGATTTATATATCACTGAAAATGGCGCGGCTTATGATGAAGGAATCAGTGATGATGGCGCAGTTCATGACCAACGACGCATTGATTATCTAGCAACGCATCTCAAAGCAATCTCTAATGCAATCGCGCAAGGTTCACCTGTAAAGGGTTACTACCAGTGGTCATTAATGGATAATTTTGAGTGGGCACTTGGTTACGAAAAACGTTTTGGAATTGTGCATGTTGATTTCGAAACACAAAAGCGAACAATTAAAGATTCTGGATACTGGTACCGCGATCAAATCAAAAACAATGGTTCCACTATCTAAATTATTTAACTGACCCAGCCAATAAGCCTCGAACGAAGTAACGCTGTAGTGAGAAGAAAACAATCAGCGGAATAATGATTGAGAATAGGGCTGCTGGAGCAACGTTTTCCCAATGAGAGCCAAGAGATCCACCAAGGTTTGCTAAGTGCAAAGTTAATGGTGCAACATCATCGGTTCCGCCTGCGAAAACAAGAGCTACAAGCAAATCGTTCCAAATCCATAAGAACTGGAAGATTGCGATTGATGCAATTGCTGGTACAGATAGCGGCAAAACAATTTTGCGGAAAGTTTCAAAATGATTTGCGCCATCTACGCGCGCAGCTTCCATGACTTCTCGTGGCAATGCCGCAACAAAGTTATGTAACAAGTAAATAACTAGTGGCAGACCAAACATTGTGTGAGGCAACCAGACTGATGCCAACGTGCCAACAATATGTAGTTGGGGAAATATTGTGTGACCGAAGAGTTGAATTCCTGTTGCGAAGAAAGTCAGCAAAGGTAAAAGTGATAGCTGTAATGGAACGCCTTGCAGAGCAAAGAGTCCGTAGAAAACTTGATCACTAAAGCGGAAGGGAATCCAGGCAAGTGCGTATGCCGCCATCAAACCCAAGCCAACGGAAAGCAGAACTGCAGGAATCGTAATTGCGAGCGAGTTGATCGCAAAAGGAATCATTCCTTGCTCACCAACAGTTCCACCAGATTCAAATAAAATCGCGCGGAAGTTTTCTAGTGTGAAACCTGGATTCTTAAATGATGTCCACCAACCTGTTGAAAGAATGTCTTCTTTCTTTCTAAAAGATGTAACAACCAAACCAAAAGTTGGAACAGTCCAAAGAATGGCAATTACCGTTACAACCACTGAAGCAATTGGTGATGTGAACGGACGGCTAGATGCGTGACCTTTATCTGACATCAGTGCTTCCTCTCAAGTCGAAGGGAGCGAATGTTGTAGTAAGTAATTGGAATTACACCTAAGAAAATTAAAACAGCTAAGGCAGAACCGCGACCATAATTTAAATAGACAAAGTTTTCATCAAACATTCGGTTAGATAAAACGTCGGTCTTAAAGTTTCCACCAGTCATGGTGTGAATTACATCGAACAACTTAAGCGTTCCAACCATGGCAGTTGTTAAGACAACGATAATTGTTGTTCGAACCATTGGAACCGTGATTGTTCTAAATAATCTGATTCCAGTTGCACCATCTAGTTGCGCAGCTTCTTCGATTTCAGTTGGAATGCCTTTAATGGCGGCCGACAAAATCACCATAGCAAATCCGGTAAAGCCCCAGATATAAACCACCATCAAGAACAAATTGTTCCATGGGGACCACAGCAGCAAATGTTTAACATCGATATGTAGCCACGTCATGACCTGACCAACGAGACCAGTTTGCGCGTGATTAGGTTCTTGATAGGCATACATTAAATTCCAAATTAATGATCCGCCTACGAATGAAATTGCCATTGGCATAAAAATTAATGATTTTGCGAAAGCCTCACGCTTCATTTTATTAAGCATCGTGGCAAGGGTGATGCCAAGGGCCGTAACAATTACTGGGCAGATAACAACCCAAGAAATAGTGTTAATAAAAGCTAAGCGAATATCGGGATCTTTAATTGCATTTGAGTAGTTAGCAAGCCCAACCCACTTTGATGAATCTGCGTTTTTAAATGATTCAAGGAAAGTTTGAATTGCAGGGATGCCTAGACCTGTCATTACCAAAATTAAAGCGGGTACTAAAAATAATGCGATTGCTAATGAGTTTTGTTTCTTGCCTTTGATGCGAGCGCCGGCGGCGAAAGCGATTCCGTAAAAACCAAAAAAGATTACGATGACTGAAAGAATTTGAAAAATCTTCGGCCAGGAGCTGGAGAGAATTGAACCGAAGGTAATCATTCACTTGCTCCTTTTCTTTTTAATTAATTCGGAATTGTAATGTTGAAACCGGGGCCCACCAAGTGGTGGACCCCGGCTCCTTTACAGCTGATAACTGGTTTTTATTTACCAGTTAGCGTCAATAGCTGCTGCAACATCCTTCATTGACTTACCTTCTGCGTAGAACTTTGTGATTTCCTTCCAGAAAGCACCGTTCACAGCTGTTGGCATCAAGTCAGATGCATCGAACACGATTGCACCCTTCTTAGCTTGAAGTGATTGTGCAACAACCTTTAGAACTGGATCCTTGTATGCAGATAGTGGAATTCCACTGTTTGCTGAAGTCCATCCGCCTAGGTTTGCGCGCTCTGTTCCATAAGCAGGTGAAGAGAAGTAAGCCTGTACTGCTCCAACTTCTGGCTTCTTGCTAAATGCAACTGGGAACTCTCCGGCACCTTCGATTGGCTTACCAAACTTGGTGTTTGTTGGAGGTAGGTAGAAAGCATTTGCATCTGCGTTAGGTCCAAATGTTGTTCCTGCTGGGAACATTGATGAGTAGAAAGATGCCTGCTGCAACATGCCGCAAGTGCCATCCTTAAGTCCTGGTACACCAGCATCTTGGAACTTGCGTGTTGCTACTGATTGCAAATCTCCAACTTGTGATGATGTTCCAAGCCATGATGCAACCTTGGCCATTACGCCTTGCATTTCTGGTGATGAGAACTTGAGCTTGCCTTGCCACCATTGGTTGTACTTATCTGGACCTAGCTCGCGAAGAGCCATTTCTTCGATCCAGTCAGTTGCAGGCCAACCTGTTGCTGCACCAGATTCAATACCAGCACACCAAGGAAGCTTTCCAGCTGCCTTGAACTTTGCTGCG
>CAINRW010000135.1 GCA_903852815.1 uncultured Actinomycetes bacterium | reverse complement strand
GTTCCTGCAGCACTTCGCAAACTTGGTTACACCGAAGAGACAATTGAAGCAATCGTTGAATTCATTGCAGCAAATGGCCATGTCATCGATGCGCCAGGATTAAAGCTTGAGCACTATGACGTATTTGACTGCGCACTTGGTGCACGCTCAATTGCACCAATGGGCCACGTTCGCATGATGGCTGCCTGCCAGCCATTCCTTTCAGGTGCGATTTCAAAGACAGTTAACTTGCCATCTGATGCAACTGTTGAAGAAGTTGAAGATGTGTACTTCCAGGGTTGGAAGCTCGGTCTTAAGGCACTTGCTGTATATCGCGACAACTGCAAAGTTGGTCAGCCACTCTCTGATGGTAAGGCTGCAAAATCATCTGGTTCAGTTGATGCCGTTGCACCAGCTGCAGCAGTTCGCAAGCGTCTTCCTAAATCACGTCCATCAATCACAACATCATTTGCTGTTGGCGGGGCAGAGGGTTACATGACTGCCGGCGCATATGCCGATGGCGCACTGGGTGAAGTCTTCTTGAAACTTGGTAAGCAAGGTTCAACTTTGGCTGGCGTAATGGATGCATTCTCGATCGCAGTATCAATCGGTTTGCAGTACGGCGTTCCGCTAGAAACTTTCGTAGAGAAGTTCACGAACTTGCGCTTTGAGCCAGCAGGTATGACAGATGATGCAGATATTCGTATGGCGCAGTCCATGATGGATTACATCTTCCGTCGCTTAGCACTTGATTACTTGCCATTTGAATCACGTAGTGCAATGGGCTTGTACACATCATCAGAGCGCGCACGCGCACTTGAAACAGGTGAGTACACGCCAGATATCACTGCGGCAACTGAGACCATCGCACAATCTGCAGCACCTGCAGCAGTTGCTAAGCCAGTCTCAGTAAAGATTGAAGCTGCACCAGCTGTTGAGTACGGATCATCAACTGAGTTGATGGAAGCACTTTCTGGTGTAAAGGCTGATGCACCGCTATGTATGACGTGCGGAGTAAAGATGCGCATGTCAGGTGCGTGTTATGTATGCGAAGGTTGTGGAAACACTTCTGGTTGCAGCTAAGCATTAATAACTTAAGAAAACCCCGCTCATCACATCGATGGGCGGGGTTTTTCATGTCGCAAAGCACCTGTGGCTGACTATAGAATTGCCACGTTGTTTCCGGGGTCGATGCAATTTCGAACCGGCGGTTATAGTCCGCGACCCGATACCAGCCAGGTATCGGTTGACTCAGTGAAATTCTGAGACCGACGGTTAAAGTCCGGATGAGAGGAAACCAACAAAAGGTGGGCTGTTGCCTACCTTTGTGCGCTCATGCACCCACCCCGGCGACTCGATTTCAGAGGCGGGGGAGTTAACAATGGATTACACAGTTGCGATGCAACGTGCCATCGCCCTGTCAGAAAAAGCTTTGGGAAAAACTGCGCCAAATCCAATTGTTGGCGCAGTGATCATTAACAATTCTGGCGAGATTATGGCTGAAGGTTTTCATGATCGCATGCATTCTGCAGATCACGCCGAAATTGTTGCGATACGAAATGCAGGCGACAAGGCACAGGGGTCAACAATTGTTATCACACTTGAACCGTGCAATCACACAGGTAAAACTGGTCCATGCGTTGAAGCAATTATTAACGCAGGAATTTCTACACTTGTCTATGCAGTCAGTGATCCAAACGCAGATGCTGCAGGTGGAGCAGCAGCATTAGAAGCTGCAGGAATAAATGTTATTAGTGGCGTGCTAGAAAAAGAGGCCGCATATTCAAACCGTGCCTGGTTAACAAAAATTGCTAAGAACCGACCATTCTTTACCTGGAAAGTTGCATCCACCCTAGATTCAAAAATTGCAGCAAGTGATGGAACTTCACAGTGGATAACTAATGAACTATCTAGAGCAGATGTTCAACTTCTTCGCAGACAATCAGATGCGATTTTGGTGGGAACAAATACCGTGATTACCGATAACCCGCATTTGATTCCGCGAATCAATGCCGAGGGCTATTCGCACAATCCAATCCGCATTGTTTGCGGTGTGCAAGATTTACCAAATGACTCCAAAGTCTTTGATGCTTTGGCACAAACTGTGCTCGTTAAAAGCAAAGAGTTGCATGTGTTGATTGAAAAACTAAATGAGCTAGGAATCAACCAAGTATTAGTAGAGGCGGGTCCAACCCTTGCTACGGCAATGGTCGAATATGGATTAATGGATGAGTTGGTGATTTATCAAGCACCATCTTTGTTGGGCTCAGGAAAGAGTTTCTTTGCAGTTGATCATCCAACTACGTTGAGCGAGAAAATAATCGTGAAGCACATGAGCACTCAAGTTCTAGATGGCGATATCAAATCTATTTACAGCTTAGAAAATGGTGCGTGATGTTCACTGGATTGGTCGCAGAATTAGGACGAGTACACCTGATTGAAAAAGGTGAAAGTTCGGCAGTCTTTACTTTTGAAGCTCCACACCTGATTAGCGAAATCAAGGTAGGCGATTCAGTTGCAGTCAATGGCGTCTGTTTAACGGCCACATCAATATCTGGAACGCAGTTCAGTGCCGATGTCATGGTCCAAACTCTTTCACTCACATCCTTGGCACAGTTATCCGTTGGATCTTTCGTAAATCTTGAACTTGCGGCGCAGTTACAGGCGCGTATGGGCGGACATCTTGTTCAAGGTCATATTGATGGAGTTGCAAGCGTTGTTGACTTAACACCAGGGGAAAAGTGGGCACGCTTTGATCTTTCGGTGCCCGCACATTTAGCGAAATACATTGTCAATCAAGGCTCGATTTGCCTTGATGGCGTTTCACTTACGGTTGGAAGTATTGAAGATGAAACTAACGTACTAACCGTATGGCTGATTCCAGAAACTCTTGAGCGAACCAATCTTTCGAGGAAACTTCCTGGCGATTTAGTAAATATCGAAGTTGACGTACTTGCCAAATATGTCGAGCGGCTAATGGCCAAGGGAGATAAGTAATGTCACGTATCCAAGCTGCCCTTGATGCTTATAAAGGTGGAGAATTTATTATCGTAACCGATGATGAGAGCCGCGAGAATGAAGGTGATTTAATGTTGCTTGCCGAAAAGGCAACGGCTGAAAAAACAGCTTTCATGGTTCGACATACAACCGGAATTTTATGTGTCGCAATGACCAAGGCGCGCGCCCGTCAATTACAACTTCCTTTAATGGTTGAAAAGAATCAAGATTCAAAAAAGACGGCCTTCACAGTAAGTGTTGACTATAAAGTTGGAATAACTACCGGGGTGAGTGCTACTGAGCGCGCAGCAACCGTTCGAGCACTTGCAGATACAAAAGCTCACCCTTCAGATTTCATTCGTCCAGGCCATGTCTTTCCACTTATTGCCGATAGCGGTGGATTGGCAGCACGCGGTGGTCACACTGAAGCTGGAGTTGCTTTGTCGCGACTAGTTGGCGCAGAACCGCTGTGTTTATTGTCAGAAATCGTCAATGATGATGGCTCGATGGCACGAGGTGATTCTTTAACCAAATTTGCGGCCGAACATTTGATACCAGTTATTTCGGTGGCAGAACTCAAAGAGCTTGAAGGGGCTATTGCTCCGGACACCACGGTGGTGGATTTTGATTGGGCAGAACTTCCCATGCGTTCTGGAATTTGGAAAATCGCAACTTTTGCTGGGTCCAGTCAGCGAGAGCACGCGGTAATTGCTTTCACAGGTGCGCAAACAACTCCGATGGTACGAATTCATAGCGAATGTTTTACGGGCGATGTACTTCATTCTCAGCGCTGTGATTGCGGAGAACAGTTAGAGCAATCCATTTCTCTTATTCACAATCATGGTTTTGGATACATAGTTTATTTGCGAGATCATGAGGGCCGTGGAATTGGTCTTACTGAAAAGATTAAAGCCTACGTTTTGCAGGATCAAGGCATGGATACGATTCAAGCCAATCTACATTTAGGTCACGAAGTTGATTCACGTGACTGGAGCGATGCGATTGCGATTCTTCAAGCATTGGGTGTTACGAATTTGCAGCTACTCACAAATAATCCCAATAAGGTGGCAGCGCTTCGAAATGCGGGAATGTCGGTGATTCAAAATTCATTAGTAATTGCAAGTAATCAATACAATGAAAAATACTTATTGACTAAGGAAGAAAAACTTGGACATGTACGAGGGGGCAAATAAATGGCAGGACATGCACCAACTATCGGAGTAAAACCACTTCCAGAGGCACGAATTGCAATCATTTCCTCGTCATGGCATTTAGATATTTGCAATGACTTAATCGCCGGAGCACAACGAGCTTTGGTGCAAGCAGAAGTCAAAAATGTAACTGTCCAATTTGTGCCGGGCTCCTTTGAAATTCCTCTTGCTGCGCAATATGCCTTTGAAGCTGGCTTTGATGGGGTAGTGGCGCTCGGTTTAGTTTTAAAAGGTGAAACACCGCACTTTGATTACGTTTGTCAGGGTGTGACGCAAGGCGTTATTGATGTCTCGTTAAAATACTCAAAACCAATTGGTTATGGAGTTCTTATGTGCAACGATTTAGATCAGGCAATTGCTCGTTGTGGCCGAAGTTCAAGCAAAGAAGACAAAGGTTTTGACAGTGCAATTGCAGTTCTCGAATTACTTCATTTACGCAACAAGAATTGAACGCTTGCTAAGGCCCATAAAGTAGCCATCTATAAGGGTTTTTGGAGCTATTTCAAGATTGGTTGCTGCTCCTAAAGTGATAAAAAGTGGAGTGAAATGTTCAACCGTTGGGTGGGCGTACGGCATGCCTGGTGCTAACTCTTTGTAGTTGGCAAGTGCATCAATATCTGCGCGCGCTAAAGCTTCGGCTGCCCAAGAATCAAATTCACTAGACCACGTTGGTGCATTGGCATCAACTCGCCAATCGCGCAGATAGCGCAACCCATGCGTCATAAAACCTGAACCGATTACAAGGACACCTTGTTCGCGAAGTGGCTGCAAACGTTTTCCGAGTTCGATCAATTTAAGCGGATCACTTGTTGGCATCGACATTTGAACAACTGGGATATCGGCTTCGGGATACATAACGCGAAGAGGGACCCATGCTCCGTGATCTAGACCGCGATTAGATTGATAAACCGGTTCAGAGTTAGGCATCATCGAAGCAACAAGTTCGCTGATATCGGTTGCATCTGGGGAGTTATATGTCATTTCATAAAACTTGCGATCAAAGCCGCTGAAGTCATAAACAAGTGGAGAGTTGGCTGCAGGGTTGCTCAGCGTTATCGGTTCAGATTCCCAATGTGCACTGACTATGACGATTGCTTTCGGCTTCTCAATAGCGGCGGAAATTTCGCGAAGTTGCGCAGTCCACAGCGGATCATCAAGGAGCATAGGTGCACCATGACCGATATACAACGCAGGCATTTTCGACATATCGGAAGCCTAGTGCAAAGTAGTTGAAAGTTCAACTACATCGCATACCGCTAAGGTTGCCCCATGAGTGAGATGTCGAGCCAGGTACGCGCTGCCCTTGATGTGGCGGTCGGTGCAATTGGTGGCGCTGCTCGCGAAGGACAGATTGAAATGGCCGAAGCAGTGGCCAACGCACTCTCTGATCGACACCACTTAATGGTTCAAGCTGGCACAGGTACCGGAAAATCTTTGGCGTATTTAATCCCAGGAATTGTGCACGGTCGAAAAGTATTAGTAGCCACGGCCACCATTGCGCTGCAGCGCCAGTTAGTCGATCGTGATTTACCTGCAGTGGTTCCCGCTTTAGAAAAAGCTTTGGGACGTGAAATTACTTATGCAATTTATAAAGGCGTGGGTAATTACATTTGTTTGCAGAAAATGAATAGTGAAGAAGTTGATGCAGATGGTGAACTTGTCTTAGAAGTTTCATCGCTAGAAAAAGATGCAAAGCGGTTGATTGCTTGGGCTAAAACTCCGGGCGTATCAGGAGATCGAGATGATGCCCCAGAAGTTGATAGGCGAGTGTGGGCAGCCAATAGCGTTTCTGGTCGAGAATGCGTTGGCGCAGATATGTGTGCTTTTGGTTCACAGTGCTTTGCCGCAAATGCTAAGGGGCGTGCACAAACGGCCGATATTGTGGTTACTAATCACACATTATTGGCAATTGAAATTGTAGATTCACATCCAATTTTGCCTGAACGAGATTGCATTATTTTGGATGAGGCGCACGAGTTTATGGATCGTGCGACACAGGCAGTAACTGATGAATTAACGTCAGGTCGCGTTCTGCGAGCCGCAGCGATGGCTAGAAAATTTATGCCAGGAAAATTAGCAGATGCTTTCCATAAGGCCGGAAATGATTTTCATGAGGCAATGGTTGATTACGGTGATTCAATTCGTGGAGATTTCACTGCCCAAGGTCGACTAGAAGATATTCCGCAATCACTTGAATCGCCCATTCGAAAAGTGCGTGAAAGTGCTCAGGCGATCGTGCAATTCTTAGCTGCAGATGATGAAATCATCGATACCGATGTCTTAGCCGAACGGGCACGTGTAAAAGGTGCGGTAACTGAAATCTCTACAACGGCTGCAACAATTTTAAAGCTTGGCGATGGGCTAGTCCTGTGGTTTGAACCAACTTTCTCAACGCTTTATTTAGCTCCACTTTCAGTTTCAGATGTTTTACGCGAGAACATGCTTAAACAAACGCCAGTAATTGCAACGTCTGCCACCTTAACGGTCGGTAACTCTTTTAATTCTTTAGCGAAAAGTATTGGCTTTATGGTCGGTGAAGATTTATCTGCCGAACTGAGCGAAGGTGAACTTGATCCGGGTAATGTGAAAATGCTCGATGTTGGATCACCTTTTGATTTTGCAAATCAAGGTGTTTTATATATGCCAAAACATTTACCAGAACCTGGTCGAGATGGTCCGAGCATCGAAGTTTTAACTGAATTAGGTGAGTTAATCGATGCCGCTGGCGGTCGAACTTTGGCGCTATTTTATTCGTGGCGTGGGGTAGAGGCAGCCGATGCGCATTTGCGAAAAGTACTTGCGGAATTACCAATAAAGATAATTACGCAAAAACGCGGCGATGCTGTGGGGCCGCTAGTTTCACGTTTTGCCAAAGATGAAACATCGGTACTTCTTGGCACGATGTCATTGTGGCAAGGCGTAGATGTTCCGGGTAATAGTTGTATTTTGGTTGCAATCGATCGAATTCCTTTTCCGCGTCCAGATGAACCTGTGATGTCGGCCAGAGCTTCGCAGGCCGATGCCGCTGGCGGAAGTGGATTTATGCAAGTCTCACTTCCACGTGCTGCCCTTCTACTGGCGCAGGGAACTGGACGATTAATCAGATCAGTTGATGACAGGGGAGTCGTTGCGATTTTGGATTCTCGAATAGTTACCAAGCGCTATGGAAGTGTTTTGCTAAATTCAATGCCACCGCTTTGGAGAACTTCCGATAAGGCTGTAGTCCGAGATTCCTTAAAGCGTTTGAAGGATTCCCTTTAGCAAAGCCCAAGATTTTCCAAAACTTGGGTGCAAAGTTAAATGATCTACTTTATCAATTTCAATCCAGCGAACTTCATGTGATTCATCATTTAATTCATGCGCAACTAATTCTTCAGTGGCATATGCAAGCACGGTGTCGTAGCGCCAATTTCCATGGTCATCGCTAAAGGTTTGTACTGGTGTAAGGAATGCCGAATCGATTCCAGTTTCTTCTTTAGCTTCACGAACTGCCGCCTCTAGAACGCTTTCGTGACTATCTCTGGCGCCTCCTGGAATTCCCCAGGTATCTCCGTTATGAACCCAGGGTGCACGATGTTGTAACAAAATCTGTGAACCTCGAATTAGTAAGAGACCAGCTGCGCCATTGAGACCCCAATGTTTATTGCCGCAATCGCACTCGATCCAGCCATCTCCATCACGCGCGCTCATGTTCTAAGGGTGTCACAACTATCCACAGTTAGCGAAGTGAGTGGTCCAAAAGTCATTGCCCACATTTATCGTCCCAGCACATGAAGCGATTATTAATTCTCAGCATCACGATATGCGTACTAGTTCCGACGCAGGCAATTGCAGATTGCACAAATACTGCGTGCGTCAATGTTTACACGCAAAATAACCAGATAATTATTGAGGCCAGAAAGGGAAGTGGCGTAACAACAGTCAAGAAACCTGTTGTTGCAAAACCCACAAAGACTTTGTGGTTTCCGCCAAAGCCCAAAGCTGTGCCAACAGTGAAACGGACATATAAAGCGCGAACAACTGTCAAAAAGGCCGTTGTAAAAACTATCAACTTGAGCGATCGTTTAATAAAGATGGTTCCTACAGCAACAATTGCCTATCAGCCAGAGTTTGAGCCACTTGTTCATGTACCCGTAATTTTCTGGTGCGACTTACCAACTCTATTTCAATCACGAATCGACATTATTGGCGAAGTTATCGATGTGGCACTTCGTCCCGGTTTTACATGGCAGTGGGGCGATGGCCAAATAACCTCAACAACAGAACCTGGTGCGCCTTACCCCAACCAGAAAATTACACATACATACAAGCAGCCAGGCGTTTACTACGTCACTTTGCTCGCAACGTGGAATGGCAATTTCAAACACAACGGAGCAACCCGTGCAATTACTGGAACTATAAAAATCCCATCTTTTGCAGTCATCACCGTGGTTTCTGCAGCAACTAAGTTCACGAAATGAGTAATCAATGACAACAGAGTACGAAGAACTATCAATCACTTCACTGCCTCTAGCCCATGACGAAAAATTCATTTCGGCAGTGACTAGTTTTTATGTAGATAGCGATGACAGCGAACTTTCATTACTACAACGAGACGGGGCAACTGCGGTGATTGATTTAGCTGCCGAATTTGAAAAATACGGTATTGATAGCAACCCCGAATTAATTGCACGTGTCGTAGGCAGACTCAGCGATATACAAGTACGAGATTTTGCTCTGGGTACACATAACGCTGAATCCTTTGAAACCTATTGGCGCATGTGGCACTACCTTCTTCAAATTGCTCCAGTCGGATATGTGGCCCCCATTGCCACCCTCTTTGCAACTCTGGCTTATGAGCGAGGAGATACTCCCTTGGCATATCGCTCCTTAGATCGCGCAACCAAAGATGCACCTACTTACTCGCTCACTATTTTGCTACGCCGAGTCTTTGGGTCAGGGTGGCCAAGTGCTGCCTTTGCCGCGATGCGCGTTGAACTTCATCCAAAAGTCACGGCCGGAATTTTCGACTAAAAACATAAATCTGTTAAGGTTGGCAAAGGTCACGAGTTCTAGTGTTTAGCCCCGGCTTACTAGACGGCAACCCTCCACCACGGTGGGGTGCTCCGGGTGAAGACCAGATCGGTCAGCAATACCGCAACCGATAAGCGTGGAACTCTCAATTCCACTGGTAATGCCAGCGTCGGCATTTGCCAGAGTTGAGCGTTCCCAAAACTGGGAGGAACATTTACATGTCATCTTTTTCACTTGAAGAAGCAGCCTTTGAAACTCGGCAAATTCATGCTGGGCAGGTAGCAGATCCAACAACGGGTGCACGTGCACTTCCTCTGTACCAAACCACTGCATATCAATTCCGCGATACAAAACATGCAGCAGATCTATTTGGTTTGGCAGAGTTGGGCAACATTTACACCCGAATTATGAACCCAACGCAGGACGTCGTAGAAAAACGAATCGCATCACTTGAAGGCGGCGTTGCGGCATTGCTCGTTGCTTCTGGTTCTGCGGCAACAACCTTTGCGATTCTTAATGTCGCAACTGCTGGAGACCATATTGTTTCATCTCCATCTCTATATGGCGGAACCTACAACTTATTCCATTACACATTGCCATCATTTGGCGTTGAAGTAACTTTTGTTGAAAATCCAGATGACCCAGAGTCATGGCGTAAAGCAGTACGTCCAAACACTAAGGCATTCTTTGGCGAGACAATTTCAAATCCGAAAAATGATATTTTGGACATTGAGACAATTGCAAAGATTGCTCATGAAAATCATGTTCCACTCATCGTTGATAACACCGTGGCAACGCCATACGTACTGCGCCCAATAGAGTTTGGCGCAGATGTTGTTATTCACTCTGCAACTAAGTTTTTATCAGGTCACGGAAATGCTGTAGTGGGTGCGATTGTTGATTCAGGCAATTTTGATTATGCACGTTATCCAGAAAAATTTAAAAGCTTTAATACGCCAGACCCTTCTTACCATGGCCTTGTGTATGCCCAAGCTTTAGGAGTGGGATCGGCCTTTGGGGCAAATCTTTCTTACATTTTCAAAATTCGTCTAACTCTCTTGCGCGATATAGGTGCAGCGGTTAGTCCATTTAACGCCTGGTTATTGGCGCAAGGTCTAGAGACTTTGTCACTTCGTCTCAAGCAGCATCTAACAAATGCGAAGGAAGTGGCAACGTGGCTAAATGAGCATCCACAAGTCGAATCGGTCAATTACGCATCCCTGCCAAGTAATAGATACAACTCATTGGCCAGTAAATACACACCAAAGGGTTCAGGAGCAGTACTCTCCTTTGAAATCAAGGGTGGAATCGAATCTGGCAAGAAATTTGTGGAGGCATTGACCTTGCATTCACATGTTGCCAACATTGGTGACGTGCGCTCATTAGTTATTCACCCTGCATCTACCACTCATTCGCAACTTAGTGCGACAGAGCAGTTAAGCGCTGGTGTCACTCCAGGATTAATCCGACTATCGGTTGGTCTTGAAGATATCGACGATATCAAGGCTGATTTAGCTGCAGGGTTTGCTGCCGCCAAATAATGACACATGCAATCGCGTCGGTTACCGGGGCATGGCTTGAAAACCATGCACCCGGTGATCGCCGATTTCTGAATATTGGCGATGTTGCACTTGAAAGCGGCGAGACTCTGCGCGATGTAACCATCGCTTATCAGAGCTGGGGCGTTTTAAATGATAAAAAAGATAATGTGATTTTAGTAAACCATGCAATGACTGGTTGGTCAGATGTTTCAGGTTGGTGGCCATCGATGGTTGGCCCGGGTTTGCCTTTTGATACTGATAAATATTTTGTCGTGTGTCCAAATGTTATTGGCGGATGCCAAGGCAGTACCGGACCATCCTCCCTTGCTCCAGATGGCAAACGGTATGGTTCTCGATTTCCATCTGTGACGATTCGTGACATGGTGGATGCCGAAATTAAGTTCAGCGATGCAATTGGGATTCGCAAATATTTATTGGCGGTTGGTCCATCACTTGGAGGAATGCGTGCTTTGGAATGGGCGGTGCAGTTTCCTGATCGCGTAGGTGCCATTTGCACAATTGGCTCATCGGCCGTTGCGACTGGCGATCAAATCGGAACAGCTTCAATCCAGATTCGTGCCATTAAATCTGATCCCAATTTCAATAACGGTGACTATTACGAGCAAGAAATCGGCCCAATCGAGGGCATGGGTATCGCGCGGCGAATCGCCCACCTGACATATCGAACCGAGGCAGAGATGGACATTCGCTTTGGTCGAGAACTGCAGGGAGATGACACGGGTCGATATGCAGTTGAGTCTTATTTAGATCATCAAGCCAACAAATTAGCCCACCGCTTTGATGCAAACACCTATATCGCCCTTACAGAGGCTATGAACTCACATGACATTGGCCGAGAGCGTGGCGGCGTTGTATCTGCCCTACAAAGCATCTCTATCCCCGTGGTTGCAGTCTCAATTGACACCGATCGCCTCTTTCCAGTCCGGCTCCAGGCTGAAATTGCAGATTTTGCACCTCTGGCAGCGCCATTAGTGACGATTTCTTCACCTTTTGGCCATGATGGCTTTCTGGTGGAAGTGGAATCAGTAGGAAATGTGATTAGACAGGCATTGAAACTGGCCGAATAAAGTGCAAAACCCCGCTTTTGGATGTGCATTTACCCCTGTGGACAAATTATAATATAGCCATCGCATCAGCGCGCTCGCTGAAAAAACCAAAGGACAATTGTGGCTGTATTTAGTGCGCAAAAAAACAGTGTGGCAAAGAATGCAGTTGCCAAAAAAGCTGTGCCAGAGAAAAAAACTGCTCCTGTGGCGAAGAAAGCTGCGCCAGCAAAGAAGGCAGCACCTGCGGTGAAGAAAGCTGTACCTGCGAAAAAAGCAGTTGCACCAGTTAAGAAAGTTGCAGCGCCTGCTAAGAAAGCGGCACCTGCGAAAAAAGCAGTTGCACCAGTAAAGAAAGCAGCAGTAGCAAAGAAAGCAGCGCCAGTTAAAAAAGCAGCTGTGAAAAAAATTGAATTGAAAAAAGAACTTAATGCTAAAGATGTTCAAGCGATTGTCGATGCAAGACGATTGGTTGAGCGTAAAGAAGAAGTTCGATTAGAACTTGAAGCACGCGGTGTAAAGTCAATAAATAGAATTCCAAAGCAAGCAGATAGAGATTTAGTTCTTGAAGCTAAGTTCTTAGAAACTGAAGTTCCACTTGTCGTAGAAAAACTTCGCAAAGCAGGTCTGGGTTCACCAATGCGAACGCTGAAAAAGAGCGATCTTGCGCTCATCGCACCAAAGCCGGAACCAGTTGTTATTGCACCAGTAGTTGAAACTCCTGCGACAGCAGATAAGTCAGGAAAAACTGCCATCGTTAAAATCGATGGCGAAGAAGTAGAACTTGAAGAAGTTGATTTAGAAGATGTTGAAACGCTTATTAAGGAAGTTGTTGACATAATCGACAACGAAGAAGAAGAGAAAGGCAATCAACCTCGCGTTGTTAACTTGGCTGAAGAAGCATCTGGAAATGAAGAAGATGCATTTACTTTAAAAGCATCAGAAGAAGATGATGCTCCAGCACAAACAGTCATGACTGCAGGTGCAACTGCCGACCCAGTAAAGGATTACCTCAAGCAGATTGGCCGCGTAGCCCTGCTCAATGCCGAACTTGAAGTTGAACTGGCAACTCGTGTCGAAGCAGGTCTGTTTGCCGAATCTAAACTTAAAGAAGAAAAGAAACTGGACAAGAAGTTAAAGCGCGAACTTGAATGGCTCGTTGAAGATGGAAAGCGTGCAAAGAACCATTTGCTCGAAGCAAACCTTCGTCTCGTTGTTTCTCTTGCTAAGCGCTATACAGGTCGCGGAATGCTTTTCTTGGACTTAATTCAAGAAGGAAACCTTGGCTTAATTCGCGCAGTTGAGAAGTTTGACTACACAAAGGGTTATAAATTCTCAACGTATGCAACGTGGTGGATTCGCCAGGCAATCACACGTGCAATGGCAGACCAGGCGCGCACAATTCGTATCCCGGTTCACATGGTTGAAGTAATTAATAAATTAGCTCGCGTACAGCGCCAGATGTTGCAAGATCTTGGTCGTGAACCGACACCTGAAGAGCTAGCAAAAGAACTGGATATGACACCTGAAAAGGTCGTCGAAGTTCAAAAATATGGCCGCGAACCTATTTCACTTCACACCCCACTGGGTGAAGAAGGAGATTCAGAGTTCGGTGATCTGATTGAAGACTCAGAGGCCGTAGTTCCAGCAGATGCCGTGTCATTTACTTTGTTGCAAGAACAGTTGCACTCGGTTCTAGATACTTTGTCAGAGCGCGAAGCAGGCGTAGTTGCAATGCGATTCGGTCTAACTGATGGGCAACCAAAGACACTTGATGAAATCGGAAAGGTTTACGGAGTTACTCGTGAACGTATTCGCCAGATTGAATCAAAGACAATGTCTAAACTGCGCCACCCTTCACGCAGCCAGGTATTACGCGACTACCTCGATTAAGCCATGACTAAGCCAACGGTTTTCATAAACCCCAAAAGTGGTTCCATTAAAATCACCGGTGAAGTGGATGTTGTTGATGTTGATGGAAAAGTTATTGAAACACTAACGAATCCCAAGATTTGTGGTTGTGGGTTGTCGAAAGATAAACCGTGGTGCGACTCTTCTCACGGTGAATATGTAAAAATCGTCGCATCTGCCTTACGAAATGCTCGCGAACTCGTTAAGCCATGCAACCTATTTGGTTCAACACCTGTTCGTGCTCGCGAGATTCGTGAAAACGAGTTAAAGCACCGTATCGAATCTGGTGAAACTTTAGTTGGGGTTAAAGTTGGGGGAGCGCTGGATTCAACGAAAAAAGATTCACCGACGTACACCACTATTTTTGGTTACTTAACTGATGCTATGCAATGCACAGAAAGCGTGCGAGTTGCTTCAATGATTTATCCACGAGCCGAAGCTGAAGTCGTCTTTAAATTAAGTAAGGAAATCAGCGAAGAGATTCACCCTTCACAAGTACTGGATTACGTTAGCCATGTTGCTGCGGGCATGGAGATTTTGGATTATCGCTTTGGTGAAGTTGAGGCATCTGCCGAAGATGCAATTGCAGATAATGCAGGTGCTGCAGCCTTTGCTTACGGGGCTTGGGTCCCAGCGCATCAAGAAAATTTAGATGCATTGTCAGCTGAAGTTTTTGTAAATGGTGAATGCGTAGAAACCGCACCGCTCACAGCAATTCAAGGTAATCCTTGGTTGGCCGTGGTGGAGTTCTCAAAATTAGCAGCTGCTACTGGTGTGAAAATAGCGGCTGGATCAATTATTTACAGCGGTTCAGCCACAACTGGTGTCCACATGGTTGCAGGCAACACGTATCGCGTTGAAATAAAAGGTCTTGGGCAGGTAGAAGTAAAAGCTAGTTAGCAGGTGTTTGGACGAGTTTGTCGCTCTCATCCTGAATCTTCACTGCAACTTCCTTTAGCTTTTCTGCATATTCCTTGCCGTGGTGGGCGCAAAACATTAGTTCGCCACCGGTTACTAGAACTGCACGGACATAGGCCTGGGCGCCACAGCGATCGCAGCGGTCAAGGGCGTTAAGAGGTACTGATTCGAGCATTACTTGTTCTGACATATCTCTCTCCGTTCTTAGGTTCCTACTTCCTATGGAACATCAAACCATGTCTAGATATTCCCCGCTTGATAAAAACTAAGTATTTTCGTTAATTCGGTGTTAATTTACACAGAAATATCGATAATTCCAGCATCTGAGACAACTTGAAGCAAGCCGTTTGCAAGTAATTAACCAATAGCAACCAATCAATACGTGATGAATTGGTGACCTTTGTCGTAGTACGGATTGTTTTTATCCGTGATTAGAACGGTGCCTGAAAGCGTTAGTCCCCATCGAACACCGGCCGCATTCAACCAGTAATAGCCAGAGGCATCTCGATTAATTGATCCAATGTGCCACGCATTTGCTTGAGCTCCATTGAGTGATGGGATGTCGGCATAACAACCCAAAACATTTCCTGGTGTTGTGACGGCCGAACTTCCTCCATCTATTAGGCGCATGTAATTTTCGCCCCCAGAACCATCAAATTTAAAGCCCGAAATTTTTGGTTGCGCACCGCCAACTGTATCCGTTACTGCTGGACATTTAACTGGCCACTTCGAATCACCAACTCCAGCAGCTTGAAGAATCGGCGAAGGTGCAGGAACTGATGCTTTAGGGAAGTTACTCATTAATTCAAATGAATGACCATCGGAATAGTAGGGATTAGCTTTGTCAGTATTCATGACAGAACCCGTGAGCTTTAATCCCCATTTAACACCTTGTTGATTGAGCCAGTAATACCCAGTCTCATCATGGCTGATACTTCCAATGGCAAAAGTATTTCCTCCGGGACTATCCAATAAAGTTTCAAAATCGGCATAACACCCAACCACACTTGCTGGTTGAGTAACCCCAACAGTTGTTCCTTCACCAATACGTACAAAGTTTTGATCTGTTGCATCGAAATGGAAACCGACAACAAGGGGCTCATTAGCATTCGCGGTATTTATTACCTCGGGGCAAGATGTTGGGAACCCAGAAGTGGTTGCCGGCGTTGTTGATTCTGGTGTGTACGCAGGGGCCACGGGAACTTTGCTTTGTTTGATCAGTGGAAAATTATCACTAGGTAATTCAGGTCTTGTGTATGTTGAAGGATAGGCATGAATCATATTGTCGCCAGTTTCAAAGTTGTCGTAACAAAGAACGTCACCATTGAAAAACCCAACAAACATGGTGCTTTTGCCCTTTAAATTACTTGCACACTCGCCTTGGCCTTGATTTTGAAACTTCGTACCATCCGTTAGGAATCCATGAAAGGCCAACGCTGTTGCTCTGGCATCTGGAATTCCTTGAATGCACGTAGGTGACGTAGCAATGTTTTTAAATTGACCATCTTCACCAAGCACCGTCCTAGCTGGGCAAGCAAATAGTGGACGATTGATGTCACTTGGAAGACTAATTGTCCAACCAGCAGAAGTAAGTTGGCCAATACCGACAGAGTCGGGCAAATCGAATTGATACGTCAACTTGTCGTTTTCTAAATAGTAGTACGAGAGATTTCTTTCATCGGTAAGAGAATCACTTTGTACCAAAATTTGGTGGGCACCTAACCACATAAGGTCAACAGTGTGGCCGGCCGGCATTGCCACCCTTGTTATTTTGTCGCTCTTTGAGATTGCGAAAATCGCATCAACATTAAAATTCCAACCACCACCGAAACTATGTGCCCCAAATCGGTTTTCGTTATAACCCTTGGGTCTTGTTAGATGCGGTAAGTAGCAGCCCATGTATAGGAAATCACCAACAGCGATTCCAGGCACGCAAGATTTAAAACCTGGCATTTGCCATTTCTTTATTTTGTCTTTTGCATCTATGGAAAGTATTTCGCGAGCACCGTTGCGATTCGATGTTAGATTTGCGGTGAAGAAATATCGACCATTAAATGATAGAAAACCAGATGGCTTAGCAAGTTGCTTTTTGTTGAGAACTACCGAATGTAATTTAAAACTATTGTCTAGCCAATACAGTTGGCTTTGAGCAGGTGTTAGGTGAAAGTTGCCAGTCTGCGAAATGAAAAAGCGATCGTTAAGGCCAATGGCTTGTAGGGCAGCAAGCGTGTCAGGAGCTCCAGCAATTTTGTAAGTTGTCTTTAATTTTATTTTGATTTCTTGAGGTGAGGAAGCCAGAGCCGGCTGCAGCAACATGGCAATTAAGGCAAATATCGCTACAAAGGCTTTTTTCATTGCAGAACAGTAATGGTCAACCGCACCTTTTGCTCCATGTGGTCGGCACCACTAATCAACATAGAAGGGAACATTAGAAGAGAACATTGTGCGGCCTCGGCGCGCTTGCACCCGGTTATGGCGATTGAAAGATAACCTTTCGCCCCGTGGCCGCAAAAGATATCGCAACGAATGTGCAGGATAGCTATACCGCAAAAGATCTAGCGGTTTTAGAAGGTCTGGATGCAGTTCGCAAACGTCCAGGTATGTATATCGGCTCAACCGATTCACGCGGTTTGATGCACTGCCTCTGGGAAATTATCGATAACTCTGTTGATGAGTCACTTGCTGGTCATTGCAAGAAAATTGAAATTAATCTTGAATCCGATGGCTCAGTTGAAGTCCATGATGATGGCCGCGGAATTCCCGTAGATAAAGAACCTAAGACCGGCTTAACTGGTGTTGAAGTTGTTCTGACGAAATTACATGCAGGTGGAAAATTCGGCGGCGGATCATATGCAGCCTCAGGTGGATTGCACGGTGTTGGTGCCTCAGTGGTAAACGCTTTGGCATCTCGACTTGATGCAGAAGTTGATCGCGATGGAAAAATCTATTGGATGTCTTTCCAACGTGGAGTGGCCGGAATTTTTGATGGTGATGGACCAAAAGCGCCATTCGAACCGAAATCTGGACTTCGTGTTATTGGCAAAATTTCAAGCAAAGTAACTGGAACTCGAATTAAATGGTGGAGTGATCGCCAGATCTTTCTTAAAGAAGCTGAACTTGATCTAGAAGATATTTACGCACGTGCACGCCAAACGTCATATTTAGTTCCGGGGCTGACTTTAATTGTTAACGACAACCGCACTAAGGCCAAGACTTCAGAGACTTTTTTCCACAAGAGCGGAATCACTGAATATTGTAATTTTCTTCAGCCAGATGAACCAGTAGGCGATGTAATTCGTATTTACGGCACTGGGCACTACCAAGAAACCGTTCCAGTTCTTGACGACAAAGGCCACATGGTTTCCACTGAAGTAGAGCGCGATATGGAAGTTGATATTGCGATGAAGTGGGGAAATGGTTTTGAAACCACTCAACGATCTTTTGTAAACATCATTGCAACACCTAAAGGTGGAACACACGTCGTTGGTTTTGAACGCGCTTTAGTTAAAGTCGTTAATGAAGCTTTGCGTTCAACTAAAACCCTTTCTAATAAAGAGGCCGATGTAATTAAAGACGATGTTCTTGAAGGTTTAACTGCCGTTGTTACTGTTCGAATGTCTGAACCACAGTTTGAAGGACAGACTAAAGAAGTTCTCGGAACTGCAGCAGCAACGCGAATTGTTTCAGCAGTCGTTGCGGACAAGATGAAAGAGTATTTCAATACGTCAAAGCGTATTGATAAAGCAAATGGTCGCTTAGTTCTTGAGAAAATTGCGGCAGCATCTCGAACACGCATTAGTGCCCGTGCACATAAAGATTTGCAACGCCGAAAAAATGCCCTGGAATCATCATCTCTACCGACAAAACTCTCAGATTGCCGCTCAGAAGATGTAACGCGTACTGAATTATTCATCGTAGAAGGTGACTCAGCTCTAGGTACGACCAAGGCTGCACGTAACTCAGAGTTTCAAGCAATCCTGCCGATTCGTGGAAAAATTCTTAATGTACAGAAGGCATCGCTTTCTCAGATGCTTGAAGACAAAGAGTGCGGATCTATCATCCAAGTAATTGGTGCGGGCTCTGGAAAATCCTTTGAACTCGATGAGGCACGTTATGGTCGCATTATCTTGATGTCTGATGCAGATGTTGATGGTGCGCATATTCGCTGCCTTCTTTTAACTTTGATGTATCGCTATATGCGTCCTCTTATTGATTCAGGTCGCGTGTTTGCCGCTATTCCACCACTTCACCGGATTGAAGTTATGGGTGGGGGAGGCAAGAAGGGCGATTACATCTATACCTATAGCGATGATGAGATGAAGAAAATCACTGCAGATTTAAAGAAAGCCGGAAAGCGTTGGAAAGAGCCAATTCAGCGTTACAAAGGTCTTGGTGAGATGGATGCAGATCAGCTTCGCGAGACAACAATGGATCCAGATGCACGCACCTTGCGCAGAATAACTGTCTCAGATGCGACTGCAGCAGAAGCGATGTTTGAACTTCTCATGGGAAGTGATGTTGCACCGCGCAAAGAATTTATTGCAAATGCTGAGATAGATCGAGAGCACATCGACGCTTAGTCGATAGAAACTAAGTCGAAATTTTCGTCTTTCCAAAGATCCTCATCACCATCTGGTAACAAGATAACGCGTTCAGGTTTTAAAGATTGCACTGCGCCTTCATCGTGAGAAACCATGATTACTGAGCCTTGATATTCGGCTAGCGCGCCAAGGATTTCAGCACGTGATGCTGGATCTAAGTTATTTGTTGGCTCATCAAGCAGCAAAACATTTGCAGCAGATACGACGAGAACCGCTAAGGCAAGACGCGTACGTTCACCACCTGATAAAACCTTCACTGGTTTGTGAACATCATCGCCCATGAATAAAAATGAACCTAAAGTATTGCGGGCTTCTGGTTCACGGATATCAGGAGTCGCCGACATCATGTTCTCTAAAACTGAGCGTTCAAAATCTAGTGATTCATGTTCCTGGGCGTAGTAACCAATTTTCAAACCATGGCCATGTTCAACTTTTCCAGTATCGGACTCAAGTTCACCAGCCAAGATTCGAAGCAGCGTCGTTTTACCTGCACCGTTGAGACCAAGAATTACAACACGAGAACCTTTGTCGATCACACACGAGACGTCAGTGAAGATTTCAAGAGAGCCATAAGATTTTGAAAGTTCTTCGCCAGAAAGTGGAGTCTTTCCACATGGGGCAGGTGTAGGAAAACGCAGTCGAGCAACTTTGTCGCTCACTCGAACATCTTCAAGACCGCTTCGTAGTTTTTCAGCACGACGTAACATGCCTTGTGCAGCTGTTGCCTTGGATGCTTTGGCGCGCATTTTTTCGCCCTGCTTCTGCAAAATCTCAGCACGCTTTTCTGCGTTAGCACGTTCCTTTTTGCGGCGGTGTTCATCTTGCTCGCGCTGTAATAAATATGCCTTCCAACCTAAGTTGTAAACATCGATGACGTTGCGGTTGGCATCTAAGTAAAAAACTTTATTTACAACGGTTTCAATTAAATTAACATCGTGAGAGATGATGACTAAACCGCCAGAGTATTTAGCAAGAAAATCGCGCAGCCACATAATTGAATCTGCATCCAAGTGGTTAGTTGGCTCATCTAGCAGAAGCGTTTCAGCTCCACTAAAGAGAATGCGTGCTAATTCGATTCGGCGACGTTGACCGCCAGATAAAGTTGACAGTTCATTTCCAAAAACTGCCTCTGAAACTCCAAGTGACGTGGCAATCGCTTCAGCTTCAGCAGTAGCGGCATAACCGCCAGCAGCACTAAATTCTTGCTCGACGCGGGTATAGCGATCCATGGCTTTTTCTAGAGCTTCATCTTGGGCCGTTGCCATCTCTTCTTCAACTGCGCGCATGCGATGCGTAATCTGATCTAAGTCGCGCGCTGAAAGGATGCGTTCAATAACGGTGCCTGGTTCATCTCCCGTGCGTGGATCTTGAGGTAGATAGCCAATTTTTCCAGTGCGATTAACTGCGCCTCCAGCCGGCATCGTTTCTCCAGCAAGGACTTTTGCAAGCGTTGATTTACCTGCACCATTTCGACCCACAAAACCAATTCGGTCACCGCTATTAATGCGAACAGTTACACCTTTTACAAGAAGGCGAGCACCTGCTCGAAGTTCTAGCGCTTGGGTTGAAATCACGCCGCAGTTTAACGGCTAGGGGTTAGGCAGCGCCAATTCTTGTTTTGCGAGGAGTCGCAAATGACTTACTGATAGCGGTGAGTTCGGCAGAAACTTGAGCTTTAATGGCATCTTCGCTCTTGAGCAATTTAGTTAACTCAGCAATTGTCTCTTTGAGTTGTTTTTGCTCAGTTTCAAGTTCAAGTTTGCTCATTTTAGTTAATCGGCGTAGCGGCATGTCCAAGATGTACGTAGCTTGCTCGTCATTTAGTTTGAAATCTTTAATTAACTTATCTTTAGCTTGCGCAGCATCATCACTTGCGCGGATAATTTTTATTACTTTATCAATATCAATAATTGCTTTAAGCAAACCATCAACCAGTGTTAGACGGCTCTGCGCTTTAGCTTTACGGAACTCACTTCGGCGACGAACTACTTCAATGCGGTGTTCGATGAAGACCTTTAGGAGTTCCTTGAGACCAAGAGTTTGAGGCTTGCCTTTAACAAGGGCTACAGCATTGATTGAAAACGCATCTTCCATCGGTGTGAGTGCATAGAGTTGCTCGAGAACTGCTTCTGGTTCAAAACCATTCTTAATTTCAATAACAACATTTGTACCTGTTTGGCCATCAGTTAAATCAATGATGTCGCTGATTCCTTGGATCTTCTTATTTTTCACAAGAGCTGCAATACGTTCTACAACTTTCTCGGGACCAATCGTGAATGGAAGCTCTTTGATTACGATTCCCATTTTGCGGGAAGTGACTTTTTCAATTTCAACTGAGGCGCGGACCTTAAATGATCCCTTGCCTGTGGCATAGGCTTCGCGAACACCCTCAAGACCAACGATTTCTCCACCAGTTGGAAAATCGGGACCTGGTACATAATTCATTAACTGCTTGACAGTTGCCGCCGGATTTTCAATTAAGAATTTAGTCGCTGCGATAACTTCACCTAAATTGTGAGGTGCCATATTTGTAGCCATACCGACTGCGATACCTGATCCGCCATTGACCAGAAGATTGGGATAAGCAGCAGGTAGAACTAAAGGCTCAGATAACTGTCCATCGTAATTAGCGCCAAAATCAACCGTATCTTCATCGGCTTCGGCAACCATGGCCATCGCCGCACTTGCAAGACGGGCTTCGGTGTAACGCATTGCAGCTGGACCAGCATCAAGTGAACCAAAATTTCCATGACCATCAATGAGTGGCAAACGCATTGAAAAGGATTGCGCCATACGAACGAGGGCGTCATAAATTGCACCATCGCCATGTGGGTGCAATTTACCCATTACTTCACCGACGACACGTGCGCTCTTAACATGTCCGCGCTCTGGGCGTAATCCCATATCTGCCATCTGATGCAAAATGCGACGATGAACTGGTTTTAAACCATCACGTGCATCTGGAAGAGCTCGTGAATAAATAACGGAGTATGCATACTCAAGAAAAGATTCCGAAACTTCTTTTGATACATCGATATCAACGATCTTTCCTGGAAATTCTCCAGGTTTGGGACCGACGGGTTTTTTCCCCTTAGCTGCAGTTTTCGCAGGACTCTTCGCAGTTGCCATGGGGAGCATTGTGCCAAGAGAGTTGGTTAATTTAGGGGAGGGCGCGCCCCAACTGTTGCAACACACTTTGCTGCAAGTGCTGTGCCTGCCGATAAAGCTTGTTCTAAATCACTTGTTTCTAGCCATTTTGGAATAAAACCTGCGGCAAAAGAATCTCCAGCACCAGTTGTATCAACGACATTAGTTGTGATTGCGGGGACTTTAATAAATTGCCCATGATGAACTGCAGTAGCACCGCGAGATCCAAGTTTTATGACAACAAGTGGTGTGTATTTATTGAGATTCTCTTCCGCTATTTCTAAATCCTCAGAAGCACCAAGGTATCGAGCCTCTTCAGAATTAAGCAATATCCCATCCATCATGGCAACCCACGATAAAACCTCTTCGCGAGCAACAATCTTCATCGCACCAGTTGTGGTCGGATCAAAAAAGATTGGTATTCCTGCAGATTTAATTTTCTTAATCATGGCAAGAACAGCATCTCGGCTTCTAAAATCGAGCAAGGCATAGCCGCTTACGTAAGCGCCATCAAAACCATCTAATGGAGGTAAATCATTTATTTCTAAATCAGCATTTGCGCCATTGTCAGGAAACATTGTTCGTTCCCCATTTGAATCGACCAAAATGACCACTACGCCAGTTGGACGGCCTGAATGCATAAGATTTGAATGTTCAACGCCGTATTTATCAAGGTCAGAAATTAATGCAAAACCAACTGGGTCATTTCCAACGCGAGCCACGAGTTGAGCTTGGGCAAAGGTGCGAGTGATCCATGTTGATACGTTGGCCGCTTGACCACCTGGGTGGGTTGAAATTTTACTAGCTGTGTCATTGCCATAATTAATATGCTCTTTGAGTTGTGCGATTACATCGAGTGCAAGATCTCCAATGCATAAAATTTTGGTCATTGAAGTGCAACCGCGATATCTGCAGCAAGCGCACAGTTAGATTTAATGATCTCTGTATTAATCGCAAGAGATTCACCATCGCTGGCAGTGTGGAAATGTTCCAGCAAAAATGGTGTCACGTATTTGCCGTCAATGCCATCGCGGGCAGCGTTAGCAAGGCCAGCTGCCAATATTTGGTCATGTCGCTCGCGCGGCATCTCTTTAATAACTGGATTTGCAACGATGAGTGAATGGTTGGAAGTTTTAGAAGCAGTACGTGCCTTAATGATTGCCGCAATTTCTTCTGCAGAATCTGCTCGATGTTCAATTTCAAAACCAGAGTCGGTCAAATAGAAACCTGGAAACTTATTGGTTTTATAACCCACAACACCGATTGCCAAAGTTTCAAGGCGCTCAAGCGTTGCATGTACATCAAGAATAGATTTAACACCGGCACAAACAACAGTCATATCCAGTTGAGAAAGTGCGGTTAAGTCGGCAGATTCATCAAATGATTCATTAGCCCCACGGTGCACGCCACCGAGACCACCTGTTGCAAAGAGTTTAATTCCGGCAAGGGCAGCTAGATGCGCAGTTGCCGCCACCGTTGTTGCGGCGCTTTTACCAAAAGCGATGATGATTGCGAGATCTCGCGTAGATGCTTTGGAGATGTCATTGCGGTTGGCAATAGCTTCAAGCTCGTGATCTTCAAGACCAATATGAACGAAGCCATCAAGGAGTGCAATAGTCGCAGGAACCGCTCCGCGCTCTCTAACAATTTTTTCACATTCACGTGCCACTGCTAAATTCGATGGACGGGGTAGACCATGGCTAATAATTGTGGACTCCAATGCCACAACCGGCTTTCCCGCTTCTAGTGCGGCAGCAACTTGCGCGGAATACTTAATCGCACTGTTCATGGGTAAACCTTAGCCGATGTAATGAGAAGATATATACGTGCATTTATCGCAAATAACTCCATCGATATTTTCCGCTTTGGGTTTAACGACCGCTGATGACCAATTAACCGTTGGCCCATCACCATTTGGTCGAGAGTTACTTTTTTTAATCGATGGATTCGGTGCCGATGTTATTGAAAAATTTAGTGATGCAATGCCTGCCATATCTCGACTTACAAATTTCGGCACAATTCAAACGTCTTTTCCTTCAACAACTGCAACGTCACTTGCAACTTTAACTACCGGAGTTTTACCTGGTGCACATGGGATGTTGGGATACACCGTGCAAGTTCCTAGAAGCGGTGGGAGACTTTTAAATGCCCTTAAATGGGATGAGCGAGTTGATCCAACTATTTGGCAACCTGTCCCAACTCTTTTTGAACGTGCGGCATTCGAAAATATAAATGTCACACACGTTGCCGCTAAACGCTATGAAAACTCCGGATTTACTCGGGCAATATTTAGAGGAGCGCAATATAAGGGTGCAAATATTTTCACTGATTTAATTAGCGAAACGAAAAATGCCCTTCAAAAAACTCCAGCTTTTGTTTACTTATATGTAAATGATCTAGACGCTGCAGGTCATAGCGATGGCGTCGGAAGTGAAAAATGGTTAGGTGCTTTAAGAGCCATTGATCAAATGTTTTCACAATTAATGCGTGAACTTCCGCATGGAACAAGAATATGGCTAACTTCGGATCACGGAATGATAAACGTAGATGAGAAGATTATTATCGGGGAAGATAATAATTTGTTGGAAGGCGTAGCAGTAATTGCTGGCGAACCTCGAGCCCGACATCTTTATCTCAAACCTGAATTCGAAAGTGCACATGCCCGAGAAGAGATAGCGCAGAAGTGGCAGGAAAATCTTGGAACGCGTGCACGTGTTTTAACCCGCGAGTCAGCGTTAGAAAATAATCTGTTTGGCGAGTTTGTCAGTGACGACTCAAAGGATCGTATGGGTGATGTCATTGCTATCGCCCAAGGCAATACCGTTTTATTGGATCCAGAACGCAGTGACAAAGAAGGCGCAATGGTTGGCCATCACGGTGGAGATAGTTCTGTTGAATCTCAAGTTGGCTTATTGACTACAACTTTAAGTTAAAGCCATTTTTCTTTTTTGAATTTATAGAGCAGTCCAAGACTAAAAGTTGTCACAACCGTTAGAACTAAGAAATAGCCATATCGCCAATGAAGTTCAGGCATGTTGTCAAAGTTCATTCCATATATTCCAGCAACCATTGTTGGTCCAGCAGCCAATGCGACCCAGGCAGAGATTTTTCGAACGTCTTCATTTTGGCGAACTTGAATATGCGCCAAGTCTGCTTGGAGCGCCGAGCTAAGAAGCGAGTCCATTCCTGATGCGTGCTCGCAAGCGCGCAATAGATGATCCAAGGTGTCTCGGAAGAAAGGCTTTACTGCTTCAGGTGTTGCCGAATAAGTTTCAGACACTAGTTTCTGAAGTGGTAAAACCAAAGGTTCTATCGCATGCCGATACTCAATAAGTTCACGCTTCAAGAAATAAATCTCTTGAGAAAATGTCTGACGATTTCCCCCGAAAACTTTAGTTTCTAAGGCCACAACATCATTTTCTAGCTCTGCAGCAATTTCAGTGTAGGAATCGATTACTTTGTCGGCCACCGCATGCAATACCGCGAATGGACCTTGAGTTAAGAATTCTGGGCGAGATTCAATATCTGCACGCACTGTCGCAAGTGGACTGCCTTCGCCATGTCGAACAATTACAATAAAATGTGTATCAACAAAACAAATTAATTCACCGGTTGTAATTTCACTTCTTGACTCATTATAAAAAACCGTTTTAATAACAAAGAAAGTTAATCCACCATATTCTTCAATTTTAGGACGTTGTTGGGCATTAACTGCATCTTCAACTGCCAGTGGATGAAAATTTAATTCTCCAACTACATGATCAAACTCGTCTTGAGAAGGTTCAGAAAGACCGACCCAAACAAAACCACCATTTGATTTAGCTTCATCCACCAAGTCGGATATGTCTCCGCCATTTTTAACTCGCACGCCTGATTGATAAAGGGCTGAGTCAACAATCAATTTCTAATCCTCGTCAGTTGATTTAATGCCGAACATGATTTCATCCCAGCTTGGAACTTTCGCACGAGCTACAACTCCATCACGAGCAGATTCATCATCTGGCACGTCACGGATAACTGCTAGTCGGGGCACCTCTGGAGTGACATTGTTTGTATCGCGCAAAGATGGATGATTCGCTTCAGAATAAACCAAGCCTGGGGTTTGCATGATGCGAGCAGGTGGTTCATCACCCATCATCCAACGTGCATTTTCATCCATGGATGCGAGCGTTCTGCGAGTGGCATCAAAATTCCATTGAGCAATTCCAACTCCCGTCGAATTTGGATAATGAAGTTCGACCGTCCATGTTCCATTTTCATGGCGCCATGTGTTCCAGGTTAATTCAGATAAATCAATATCGCGCGGAGCAAGGCGAGAGATCACTACTCCCAATAAGTTAACTGCTTCGCGTCCGCTTTCTTTGCGAATGGGAACTTGTTGAGCTTGGTTAATTATGTAAATACGCTCTTGCAAAATAGGTCCGGCAAATCGTTCGATTTTTTCAATTGAAATATTGTTCTCAAGCGCAAGTTCTTCGGCAGGTGTACCAGCACGCAACCTGCGTTGAATCTCCTTGATTGAAATAGTTTCATTTTCTTGCTCAGGAACTGCAGAAAGTCGAGGCTGATTTACGGTTGCTCTTAAAGTGTCATTAATGCGAAGGGAGTATTCGTTGCCATCCTCATCAATTAAAGACAAGTGAATACCATCATCACTCTTGCCCTGTAAACGAAGATCAGTCACGGTTCAGAGGGTAATGGATGAGGGCCCTGTAAAGCCTGAAAAAGGGCAGTGTTGCCAATAGTGCCGCGACCATAAATCCAAGTGGTACCCAGAAAGCGACCTGTGCTCCGTAGTGGTCAATGATCCAGCCCCCTAACGCGCTAGAAAGTGCGCCGCCAAAGGGCATACCCGCAACAACCCAGGTGAAGGACTCTGTGATTTGCTCACTAGGGACAACTTCTTGAACAACGCCATATGCATTTACTACAAGAGGTGCGATTGCAAAACCATTAAAAAATAGCGCGACGGCCAGCCAGGTCATCGAGTGCACAAAGACGAATGGAATTGAGAGAACGGTCAGAGCCGATAAGAAAAAGAGAAAACGTGCGGCATAAGAAATTTTCCATTGGACAACACCATTTACGATCGCCATGACTGCACTTCCACAAGCCCACAATCCCAATAACAATCCTGATTGTGATTTGTGACCTTGGCTCTCTGAAAAGCCAACTACCACAATTGAGATTGCGCCAAAAAATCCACCCGTGAAAGTAGTTGCAATAGCGATTGCACGAACGATGGGTATTCCGATTACTGGTGGGTGTGGATCTTTATGTCGAACTGGAGAAGGTGCAGGTTCGGTCGCGTGTTGCAGCGCAAAAAGTGGCATACCAACCGCCATAAAAAACATTCCAGCGATTAGTCCAGCAGCGGGGGCAATTGAAGTTGCGCAGGCAGTGGCGGTGATTGGGCCGATAATAAAAACGATTTCATCCATCAAAGCTTCATAGGAATAAGCAGTATTTACTAAATGCTTATCGTGCTCGTCTTCGGAAGTGGTGGATTTATCTGGGCTAAGAACATGAAGCCAGCGACGCCGAACCAATCCGCCAACATTTACTGAAGAGAGTTCAGCAAAAACAATAGTTACAAACCAACTCCAGATAGGTGCATGGTTAAGGACTAAGACGATAAATAATGTGAGCCCCGCTAATTTGAGCGGAACTACGCGGAACAACATTTTGCTTTGTCCGATTCGATCAGATACTCGTGACCAATACGGTGTTGAAAAAGAAATTACGATGGAAGCAAGGGCACTGAGCGCACCAGCTAGCGCATAGGAATCACTGACGGAAACAACGATAAAAATAAGTGCAAGTGAATCCATCGAAATCGGCATTCGACCAACTAAAGCGGGAATCGAAAACCTCATTGCTCCTGGAGTGCGGAACAATGTTGTATATGCCGAGAACATGTTGCTCATCCTATGTCAGGGCTACTATTGCCGAATGAGCATTCAAGATGAACTCTTAACATTGGCACTCAAGATTGCAACAGATGCTGGTCGCTTACTTGTGGACCGCCCAGCTTCATGGGATTTAACTTTTAAATCGAGCGCAATTGATATTGCAACGCAGATGGATATTGCGAGCGAAAAACTGATTGTGAATGCAATTCTTAGCGCACGTCCTGACGATGGAATTATTGGCGAGGAGGGTGCGGCTATAGATTCTCGTTCTGGATATACATGGGTGATTGATCCAGTTGATGGAACCGTTAATTACTTCTATGGATTACCTGGTTGGAATATCAGCATTGCAGTCAAAGATGAATTGGGAAGTGTTGTTGGCGTGGTCCATGCACCAACAATTAACTCCACTTGGCATGCGACCAGGGGAGGAGGTGCCTTTCTCAACTCATTGCCAATCTCGTGCAATGACCCGGTGGAGCTCAATCGCGCTTTACTGGGAACTGGCTTTGCCTATGATGTTGCCGATCGAGCAAACCAACTTGATCTGATTCAATATTTTCTGCCCAGAATCAGAGATATTCGCCGAGCTGGCGCTGCGGCAACAGATTTGTGCTTTGTTGCATCGGGAATTCTTGATGCTTATGTAGAAACTGGCCTCAAAGAATGGGATTTGGCTGCTGGGGCCTTAATTGCTTCGGAGGCGGGGGCACACGTGACGACCACGCCATGGCGTGGAATGGAACTCACCGTTGCTGCCGGCAAGCATTTATATGACGTGATTCACGCAGAACTTCCCGCCTAGCTGCCCTCGATTTACGCTCATGGGCCCTTCTATGGCAAGATACGCAGTCTGCACCTGCCAAAGCCGGTGCTTAATAGATGAAGATAAAAAAGGACGAATTCCATGAACATTCTTGACGCCGTAGATGCAGCTTCGCTGCGCAAAGACATCCCACAATTTCGCGCGGGTGATGAGCTCAAGATTCACGTTCGTGTTATCGAAGGTAGCAAGAGCCGCCTTCAGGTTTTCCAAGGAATCGTAATTCGCCGTCAAGGTGATGGAGTGCGTGAAACTTTTACTATCCGTAAAGTTTCTTATGGCGTTGGAGTAGAACGTACATTCCCAGTACACACACCAGTTATTGAAAAAATTGAGTTAGTAAAGAAGGGCGAAGTTCGCCGTGCAAAGCTTTACTACCTACGTGATCTTCGCGGTAAGGCTGCAAAGATTCGCGAAAAGCGCGATGGCATTGAAGGTTACGGTGATGGAATTCTTTCAACTCCAGAACCTGTTGTGGTTCCTGTTGTAGAAGCCGTTGTTGAGGCACCTGCAGTTGTTGAAACTCCTGCAGTTGTTGAAACTCCTGCAGTTGTCGAAGCAGTCGTTGAAACTCCAGCAGCTGTAGAAACTCCAGCAGCTGATGCACCTGCAGTAGACGCACCAGCAGCCGAATAAAGGCTTCGATGCGACGTAAGGGTTCGCTCCTCAGGGAGCTCCCAGTTCTTGTTGTAGTTGCGCTCGTCGTTTCTTTATTAATCAAGAGTTTTCTTGTTCAGTTTTTTTATATTCCATCGGGCTCAATGGAAAACACTCTGCAAGTTAAAGATCGAGTTGCAGTCGACAAACTTCCATTTGTTTCTCGTAATATCTCGCGTGGAGACATTGTAGTTTTTCGGGATCCAGATAACTGGCTACCAGAGATCGTCGAAACTTCTTCTAATAAATACATCGCTAAGTTAAAGACTGGCTTAGTGGCAGTTGGTGTTTTACCTAACCCAGCAAAACAGTACTTAGTTAAACGCGTCATTGGCGTTGGTGGGGATCATATTGTTTGCTGTAATAAAAAAGGTTTACTCATGATCAATGACAAGCCAGTCACAGAGCCATATATTTTTGAAGGTAATAAACCGAGCGACATGACTTTTAATGTGACCGTTCCAGCAGGAAAAATTTGGGTTATGGGTGATCACCGAGGTGCCAGCGCAGATTCTCGCTATCACCAAGACGATATTAATAAAGGTTTCGTTCCACTTTCTAGAGTAACTGGGCGAGTGGTTGCAGTAATTTGGCCATTTAAGAATATTACGTACGTTCCACAAATCAATGTTCTGAAATAGTTTTCATGAAGGTCATCGAACAACTGCTCTACAGTGCAGGAATTTCTCCTATTGCAGGAGTTGATGAAGCGGGTAGAGGTGCGTGTGCCGGCCCGCTTGTAATTGCCGCCGTGGTTTTACACGATCCATTTGCACCAGAGCTTGGCTTAGTTCGAGATTCAAAAGAATTAAGTGAAAATAAGCGAGAAGAGTTATTTGCTTTAATCACAGAGAAAGCTGCCGCGATTAGCGTCATAACGGTTCCGGCTGCCGAAGTTGATGCGCGCGGAGTTCATGCAGCAAATTTAGATGGAATGCGTCGCGCAGTTCACGGATTAGAGTTAACGCCGGCATATGTTTTAACAGATGGATATGCAATCGAAGGATTAGGAATTCCCAACTTGGCTGTTTGGAAAGGTGATCAAGTTGTGGTCACGATAAGTGCGGCATCAATCATCGCAAAAGTTACGCGAGATCGAATAATGCGCGAAATGGATCTGACATTTCCGCACTATGGATTTGCAGGCCACAAGGGCTATATAACTGCGGCACACACGCGAGCACTCAATGAGTTTGGTCCGATAGCAGAACATCGCCGCTCTTTTTCAAATATCGCTGCGCTTATTCACAAGTAATTCACGGCGGCGTATTAGCGTCACTGGGGAAATTTATTGTCCCCACTATGCAAACAAAAAATAATCAGCGCACCGGAGCTTTTGGTGAAGAAGTTGTTACACAATACCTGAGTGCAAACCTCATCGAAATTGTTGAACGCAATTGGCGAATCCGTGAAGGCGAAATAGATATTGTCGCGCTGTACCCCAATGGAACTTTTGCATTTGTTGAAGTTAAAACACGCTCCTCAGTTGCTTTTGGTCATCCATTCGAAGCGATTAATCGCGAGAAAGCCCATCGGCTCCAAAGATTAGCCCTCGGTTGGCTGGCAACACATGGTTGCCTTGGCTGCGATTATCAAATTGATGTTGCTGCGGTACTTATAGCCGCTAATGGTTCGCACACAATCGAATATCGTGCGGCAGTCTTGTGAGTCTTGCCCTTACGCGCTCAGTAGCCCTACTTGGTTTAGATGGACATGTAGTAACGATTGAAGTGGATATCGCAGATGGGTTGCCGGCATACGTCCTTTTAGGACTTCCTGATGCCGCACTCTCTGAATCCAGAGATCGAGTACGAGCAGCCCTAGTTAACTGCGCAGAAATCTGGCCAAATCGTAAAGTTACAGTTTCGCTTTCTCCTGCATGGCTACCCAAGAGTGGCTCCAGTTTTGATTTAGCAATATGTATTGCCCTTTTATCGGCCAATGAAACTATTGCACCTGATGTAATCGCCGAAGTAGTTTTCTTAGGCGAACTTTCCCTTGATGGAGGCATTCGCGCTATTCGTGGTGTTTTGCCATCACTAATTGCTGCACAGAAAGCGGGAGTAAGAACCGCAGTAGTTCCATTGGCAAATTTTCAAGAGGCACAAATGATGCAGGGAATCGAAATTATTCCAATGCAACATCTGAAACAGGTTTTACGTTGGCTTCGCACTGGACAAAGAGATGTGGCAGAGCCATTGGATTTGAAATGGGAACCAAGTGATTCACATTTAGATTTTGCCGATGTTGCAGGTCAACCAGGAGCACGACTGGCTGCAGAGATAGCGGCAACCGGTGGGCATCATTTACTGCTGATTGGGCCACCCGGTGCAGGAAAGACCATGATTGCCGAACGCATCCCAACGATTTTGCCGCAGCTCTCACTTGCACAGGCAGTTCAAGTTACGGCAGTGCATTCGATTGCAGGATCTTTTGCAACTCGCTCACCCACATCGCTAGTTGCACCGATAGTTTCTCCGCATCACACAACTACGCGAGTAGCAATGGTCGGTGGAGGTGCGCACATAATTAAACCCGGTGCTTGCTCACTTGCACACAACGGCGTGCTTTTTATCGATGAAGCACCTGAATGTCCTTCCGGTGTTTTAGATTCTTTGCGTCAACCTCTTGAAGCTGGAAGTATCACAATTGCTCGAAGTATCGGGAATGTAACTTTTCCAGCGCAATTTCTTTTGGTCTTAGCGGCAAACCCATGTCCATGTGGAAAATTTTCAGGTCGCGGACGTAACTGCACCTGCACATCACAACAAGTGCGCAGATATTTAGGACGTTTGTCAGGCCCACTTATGGATCGAATTGATATGAGAGTTTTAGTGGATCCAGTCGGTCGAGTTGATATGGCGCGGCAAGAATTAGGTGAATCAAGTGCAAGTATTCGTGAGAGAGTCATTGCAGCTCGCGCAATAGCTTCGCAGAGATTTTCACAGTGCGAATGGGAGCTCAACTCACAAATTCCATCTCGGGCTCTGCGAACTCAATTTCAGCCAGAGCGCGATGCGATGAATTTCTTGCACGATGAATTAGATAAAGAGCACATCACAGCAAGGGGTCTGCATAAAATTATTCGAACTTCTTGGACCCTGGCTGATTTATCCGGAAACCCTCGACCCAATTTGCTCAATGTAAAGCAGGCGCATGAACTGCGAGCAGGTATTGAGTTATGAATGAACGCGAAGCTAGAACACTTCTTTTTAGTGCAATTGAAGGTGGACATGGCTTTTGGTCACAAGAAATCTACGGCGCATCTGCAATCACGGTATATGAAAAACTCATGAATGGCGGTTATGACTCAATTAAATATGGCGCACTCATTTCGCAACTACACAAGATTTCTTACGATCACATTGCCTCTGAAATCTCACTAGTCAATGCCGAACTAATAATTCCAGGAGATAAGTTTTGGCCGACACAGGTAGAGGATTTAGCTGCGCCTCCCATTGCCCTTATAGCCAAAGGAAATTTGGCAGTTCTAACGGCGAACTCATTAGCAATTGTTGGCACCCGCAATCCGACAAATTACGGGGCGAGAGTGGCTGGTGACTTTGCTGCAGGTTTTGTCGATAGGGGATGGGTAGTTACTAGCGGCGGCGCATATGGAATTGATTCCTTTGCCCATAAAGGCGCACTTATCGCAGAAGGATCAACAATCGCAATCATTGCGTGCGGTATCGATATCAATTATCCAGCTGGAAATCTTCGGTTATTTTCCGAGATTTGTGAGAACGGTGCGCTGCTGACAGAAGTAATGCCAGGTAATAAAGCGTTGCCGCATCGATTCTTAACGCGTAATCGCTTAATTGCCGCACTGTCTCAAGCAACATTAGTTGTCGAAGCCGCTTTTCGTAGCGGTTCACTTCGTACTGCAAGAGATGCTGCAGAATTATTGCGTCCTGTGATGGCAATACCTGGACCAATTAACTCGCCAACCAGCGAAGGTTGTCATCGACTGATAGGTGAGCGAGCTGCCGAGATTGTCACTTCAGTTGCCGATGCTGTGGAATTCATAGGTATAAATCAGTGAGAGAATAGTTTCATGAGTGATTTTCGTTCGGGCTTTGTCGCCATCGTTGGCCGTCCGAATGTTGGAAAATCAACTCTCATCAATGCGCTAGTCGGAAGCAAAATTGCAATTACTTCGCACCATCCAAATACGACCAGAAGCGCAATACGTGGAATCGTGCACGGTGAAGGCTTTCAGGCAGTGCTGGTCGATACTCCTGGAGTTCATAAACCTAAGACCCTGTTAGGTCAACGCCTAAATGCCGTTGTCGATCAATCTATGGATTCAGTAGATGTGGTAATTATGTGTATTCCAGCCGATGAAACTTCAGGCGCTGGTGATGTTTTCATTGCGCAAGAAATCGCAAAACACCCACGGGCCAAGAAGTTTGCCGTAATAACGAAGACCGACTTATTGTCTAAGGAGAAATTGGCGCTTCGACTTACTGGCATCATGGCGATTGCCCAAGGCTTTGTTTGGGATGAAATTATTCCCGTCTCTGCAGCAATTCATGATCAAATAGATTTATTAAATACATTAATCGGCGAGAATTTACCGGCTGGGCCTCAGTATTACCCTGAGGGAACTACAAGTGATCAAGCCATCGAACAGTTAATTTGTGAGTTCATCCGTGAAGCTGCGCTACAAGATGTCCGCGAAGAACTGCCACACTCAATTGTTGTGACCATCGATGAATTTGGCGAACGTGAAGAGAAAGGCTCTCGTCCTTTCTATGATGTGCATGCAACTATTCACGTCGAACGCGATACTCAACGTGCAATCTTGCTTGGACATCAAGGTTCACGGCTTAAAGAAATCGGAATTCGTGCGCGCGGAGATATTGAGCGCGCGTTGAGCGCAAAGATTTTTTTAGGTTTACATATTAAAGTTTCTAAAGAATGGCAGCGCGATGCTCGTATGCTCGATAAATTAGGTTTTGAAGATAGAAGTTAAATAGAGCTTTTACGGCTTGCCAAATACGAACCAAGAACAACCATAGGTAGACCAACTATAATTCCTAAAGTAATCGGTTCACCCAAAATAATAATTCCCAGAACAACCGCAACAGCGGTGTTCACATAAGTGGTGAGCGAGCCTCGGGCTGGACCTATTTCTACGATCACAATAAAGAAAAGCATGAAGGCGATAGCCGTACTAAAGATTCCGAGGGCAACTAAAGCCGCAACTGCATTCATAGACACGTGATTTGTCGGCCACATAAGTATTGCTATTGGAGTGTAAATCAGCGACGTGATTGCCATTGCAACTCCATTGATTGCAATTCCATCAACACCTGGGAGATTAGTTGTGATCATCAAAACTGCATATGCATAAAGAATCGACGCAAGAATTACCATGGCAATTGCTTTTGGATTACTACTGCCAGTGATTGATTCAATTCCAACAAGTGCCACGATTCCAACAAAACCAACGACTAATCCAAATATTCTCTTTGGTTGCCACACTGAGTGATCGCCGCGAAGTGATGAAAAAATAGTTGAAAAAATTGGAACTGTTGCAACAAGTAATCCAGCAAGCCCTGATGTAATTTCCTTTTCAGCATTAGTGATAAGAATCCATGGACCCACCATTTCAAGAACGGCATAAGGGGCTACGTATCTAATTCCTTTAATCGCATCCTTCAAAGTGTTCTTCTTTAATGCGATCGGAATCAAAATAGCTGCTCCGATAAAAGTTCTTCCTGCAACGATTAGGGGAGGCGGTATATCGGCGACTGCTACTTTCATAAGCAGATATGGGATACCCCAAAGAAAGCCGACAATTCCAAATTGAATCCAGGATTTGCGAGTCATTTAGGCGATCACCTGTTTGTAGAGATTAACGGTTGCGCCTGCTACTGCTTCCCACCCAAATTCATTCATAGCACGCAGTCTGCCAGCCGCTCCATAACTCTTGAGTAGTTCGGGTTGTGACATTAATCGTGAAATTGATTGAGCAAGATCGCCTTCAAAGACATTAGCTTCACCTGTGTAATCAACAAGTTCACCGGTTTGTTTGTCTGCAACAACTTCAGGGATTCCACCGACGCGAGAAGCAAGAACTGCTGTTTGGCAACCCATCGCTTCCAAATTTACTATCCCAAGTGGCTCATAAATCGAAGGACAAACAAATAAATCTGCATGAGTTAACATTGCAGTTAATTCGCTGTGTGGCAACTTCTCTTTGATCCACCAAATGTTTTTTCTTGTGCTCTGCAATTCAGCAATTAAATCAGCGACTTCTGCGCCGATCCCTTCTTCGTCCGGGCTACCTGCCGCTAGAACTAAACCGTATTCACTCGGCACGTTTTTCCATGCACGCAACAAATGGGCTAAACCTTTTTGCCTGGTAATTCTTCCAACAAAAATTGCATAAGGACCAGTAACGCCGTATTTACTAAGCACTGATTCATCATGATTGGGCGCAAATTTTGACGTATCAACACCATTTCGAATTGTGACAACTTTTGCTGGATCAATCGATGGGTATGCAGCCAAAACATCTGCGCGCATTCCATCGCTCACAGCAATGATTGCCGTGGCTGCCTCATACGCCGTTTTTTCAGCCCATAAAGAAATCGCGTAACCACCACCAAGTTGTTCTGCTTTCCATGGTCGAAGTGGTTCAAGTGAATGCGCGCTCACCACGTGGGGGATTGAGTACTGAAGGGCGGCAACATGACCAGCCATATTTGCATACCAAGTGTGTGAATGAACTACATCCACATTATGTAGATGTGATGAAATCTCTAGATCGGTCGCTAGAGCTTGAAGGGCTGGATTGGCATGAGAGAACTCTGCAGGAGTTGAATATCCATAAGCATCCTCACGCTTTCCACCAAAGCAATGGACGTCGACGTGGACTCCATTGATTGTGCGAAGTGCTTGCGTTAATTGAAGAACATGAACGCCTGCACCGCCATAAATCGCGGGGGGCCATTCTTTAGTAACAATGCCAATTTTTAGCTGACTCACTTCAAACCCCCTACCTTCTTCACGGGGCACAGGCTATCGTTAGCGCATGGCAAAACTTAAACTTCCCCTAGGAATTGTCCTTGCTGGTGGTGAAGGTAAACGTTTAATGCCCTTGACTGCAGATCGCGCCAAACCTGCCGTTCCTTTTGGTGGCTCTTATCGCTTGATAGATTTCGTTTTATCAAATCTTGTCAATGCCAGCATGTTAAAGATTGCAGTCTTAACCCAATACAAATCACACTCACTTGACCGTCACATCACAACCACATGGCGAATGTCAGCTCTTCTTGGAAACTACATCACTCCAGTTCCAGCCCAACAGCGTTTAGGGCCGCGCTGGTATACAGGTAGCGCCGATGCGATTTTGCAAAACTTCAACCTGATTCATGATGAAAATCCAGAGCATGTTTTGGTTTTTGGTGCTGACCACGTTTACCGTATGGATCCAGGTCAAATGTTTGTGCAACATGTTGAAACTGGTGCTGGTATCACGATTGCAGCAATTCGTATGCCGCGCTCAGAAGCCCATGAATTTGGCGTTATCGAATTAGCCGACGATGGCATCACCATCAAAGCTTTCCATGAAAAGCCTTCTGACCCTCCAGCTATGCCAGGCCATCCAGATTTGAGTTTAGTGTCCATGGGAAATTACATTTTCAAACGCGATGTAATGGAAGAAGCGCTCATAATCGACTCAGAAGATATTGAATCTCGCCATGACTTGGGCGGAAATATCATTCCTTTCTTAACAAAAAATGGTGAAGCAAAAGTTTATGATTTTGCAAACAATGTTGTTCCAGGTGAGACTGAGCGCGATAAGGGTTATTGGCGCGATGTTGGTTCTATCGATGCCTACTATGACGCACACATGGATTTAGTTTCGGTTCACCCAATATTTAATTTATATAACCGTGAATGGCCACTTCTAACAAATCCACCTTCACTGCCACCTGCAAAATTTAGCGAGAGCGGCGGAGCCCATGATTCAATCGTTGGTGCCGGCTCAATCATCGCTGGGGGCATTTTGCATGGATCAGTAGTTTCATACGATGTAACTGTTGGTCGCGGCGCCATTGTTGAAGGATCAGTATTAATGCCATCAGTTCGTATCGGCGATAAATCAATTGTTCGAAATGCGATTTTGGATAAAAATGTTGTAGTTGAACCAGGTGCACAGATTGGCGTTGATCTCGAACGCGATAGAGCTCGCTTCACAATCAGCCCCGGAGGAATCATTGTTGTCGGAAAAGGCGTTCGAGTAAGCGCATAATTTCGCCAGATTCGCGGGGCAATTTGTAGATTCTTGATAAGTCATGGATAGACTATCGCCGTCAGCGTTGACCACAGGCAGGGCGAAAATCTTGAAGACCCAGCCGTTCATCATTTTTCGTTAAATGGAGTTAAAAATGCGTATTGGTGTACTTACTGGCGGCGGAGATTGCCCCGGCCTAAATGCTGTTATCCGCGCCGTTGTCCGTAAAGGCGTAAAAGAATATGGTCATGAGTTCGTAGGCTTTCGTGATGGTTGGAAAGGCCCACTTGAAGGCTTAACAATGCCGCTTAATCTTGAAACAACTCGCGGTATCTTGCCACGCGGCGGAACAATTCTAGGATCATCACGTACTAACCCTTTCAAAATCGAGGGTGGCGTAGAGAAGATTAAAGAGAATTTAGCTAAAGCTGGAATCGATGCACTTATTGCAATCGGCGGAGAAGACACTTTAGGTGTTGCGACAAAGCTTGACTCAATGGGTGTAAAAGTAGTTGGTGTTCCAAAGACAATCGATAATGATCTCAATAACACTGATTACACTTTTGGTTTTGACACTTCAGTAAATATCGCGGTGGAAGCTATTGACCGTTTGCATACAACTGCCGAGTCACATCACCGTGCATTAATTGTTGAAGTTATGGGCCGCCATGCTGGATGGATCGCTCTTCACTCAGGTCTTGCAGGTGGTGCTGCTTGTATTTTGATTCCTGAACAAAAGTTTTCTGTAGATAAAGTATGCGAATGGGTTGAATCCCGTTTCAAGTCACATTATGCGCCGATCATTGTTATTGCAGAAGGTGCGATTCCTCAAGATGGCGACATGGTCACTAAGGATCAGACACTTGACTCCTTTGGCCACGTAAAACTATCTGGAATCGGCGACTGGTTGGCTGGGCAGATTGAAGCCAAAACTGGCAAGGAGGCGCGTACTTCTGTTTTGGGTCATATCCAACGTGGTGGAACACCAACTGCATTCGACCGCGTCCTCGCAACTCGTTTTGGGCTACAAGCAATTACTGCGGCACATGAAGGCGATTGGGGCAAAATGGTGGCGTTGCACGGCACAGATATCGTTCGCGTGCCATTAGCTTCAGCGACTGAGCAACTCAAACTTGTTCCACTAGAGCGCTACAAGGAGTCAGAGATCTTCTTCGGATAATTGCATTACGCGATTACCTATTGATTCTCTATTCTTAAGCCATGAATTCATCTCTGGAAACTTTGTTCACGCCTGGCCTTGTGGCTGCTCAACAACCACAGTGGCCTGGCGGTCCAGAGGGTGCGCCAATTAAGGCAGCAGTTGCTCAACTAAAATCTTTCCCACCTCTTGTCTTTGCTGGTGAATGTGATGATCTCAAAGCACGTATCGCTTTAGCGGCTGAAGGAAAAGCTTTTTGGTTACAAGGCGGGGATTGTGCTGAAACTTTTGCTGCCGCTACTGCTGATTCAATTCGCAATCGCATTAAAACAATTTTGCAGATGGCAGCGGTTTTGCAGTACTACTCATCGCTTCCAGTTATCAAAGTTGGTCGCATGGCGGGCCAGTTTGCTAAGCCCCGTTCAAATGACATGGAAACTCGTGGCGATGTAACTCTTCCTGCTTACCGAGGAGATGCAGTCAATGATCTTGATTTCACTGTTGAATCTAGAACACCAGACCCACAACGTTTAGTTCGGGTTTACAACACATCTGCCGCAACTTTGAATTTAGTTCGTGCATTTACGCAAGGAGGTTTTGCTGACCTTCGCCAAGTTCACGAGTGGAATAAAGGCTTCATTCGTGACTCTTCCGTAGGAGAGCGTTACGAGCAGATGGCCAAGGAAATTGGTCGTGCTCTTGAGTTTATGAAATCAGCAGGAGTTGATCCCGAGTCATTTAAGTCAGTGGATTTCTTTGCAAGCCATGAAGCCTTAATTATGGAATATGAAAAAGCACTAACTCGGATCGATTCACGTACGGGTGAGGCATACGATGTTTCTGGACACTTTATTTGGATTGGCGAACGAACTCGTCAACTCGATGGTGCACATGTTGATTTTGCCTCTAAAGTAAGAAACCCAATTGGAATCAAACTTGGGCCAAAATCCACTGTTGACGATGCACTTGGATTGATTGAAAAACTTGATCCAAACCGCGAACCAGGACGCATTACTTTTATTACTCGAATGGGCGCAGGAAAGATTCGCGAAGCTCTTCCGGCACTTGTCGATGGCGTAACTAAATCGGGCGCAAAAGTTTTGTGGGTGTGCGATCCAATGCACGGCAATACCTATGAAGCACCAACAGGGTATAAAACGCGCAAATTTGATGACGTCATGGATGAAGTTAAAGGTTTCTTTGAAGTCCATAAAGCCTTGGGAACCCATCCGGGTGGCGTACATATCGAATTAACTGGCGATGATGTCACGGAGTGTGTTGGCGGCGGAGAGCAGATTTCGCATGAGGACTTGGCTACTCGCTATGAAACTGCGTGTGACCCTCGCTTAAATCATTCACAATCTCTTGAGCTGGCCTTCTTGGTTGCCGAGATGTTGCGAGACCGCTAATTTTCTACCTGTGCCACTTCTAGTAACCACTTTCAAAACCCCAATTGGCAACCTTAATTTGTTAGCCAATGACCAAATACTTATTGGTGCCAATCTCTCAACAATAGGTGCATTTAAAGCTGGGAAAGATGTTCAAGTAGTTAAATCTATTCCAGTCATTAGCGATTTGATTAAAGATTATTTTGATGGGGACATCAATGCAATCAATGGAATTAAAGTGAGTCAGCCTGGTGCAGCTTTTTCTCAGGCATCATGGAAAGCAATGCGAAAAATCGCCGCTGGAAAAACTTTGTCATACTCTGAATTAGCACGACGTGCAGGATCACCAGCAGCAGTTCGCGCGGCAGGAAGTGCGTGCGCAAATAATGCAATCATGCTAGTAGTGCCCTGCCACCGAGTAGTTAAAACCGGGGGAGCGTTAGGTAATTATGCCTATGGAGTTTCTAAGAAAGAGTGGCTATTGCGCCACGAGGGCTACTTTTAAAATTTCAATTGCTTCTGCGCACTGCGCATCATCAAAATCTAAGTGAGTAACCAAGCGGGCATACGTTGGTCCAAGCGCACTAATCCATAACCCTTTTTCACGACAGCGCGTTGCAAGTTCCGATGCTGAAATAGGAAGTTGACTTAAATCCAAACCGACGATGTTGGTGTGAACTTCATCGGGAGTAATGAGCGAAGCATCAATTGCATGAATTGCTATTGCTAACTCTTTTGCGCGGCGATGATCTTCACTTAAGCGCCCAAGATTATTATCTAAAGCGTAATGGCCAGCTGCGGCAAGTAAACCTATCTGACGCATTCCTGCACCGTAGCGTTTGCGCCATACGCGCGCCTTATCAATACGTGCCTTAGTGGAAAGTAACACCGAGCCAACAGGTGCACCTAATCCTTTAGATAAGCAAACGCTCACAGTGTCAAAATATTTTCCATATTCTGCCAAAGCGATACCTGATGCAATATGGGCATTCCAGATTCGAGCACCATCTAAATGCAGAGCTAGACCCAAATCATCAGCGCCCTTCTTTAAGGAAGCAATTTCAGATATCGGCTGCACCGTTCCGCCGCCAAAGTTATGAGTATTTTCAACGGCGATAGCAGTGGTAGAAACTAAGTAAGGCCCTGAATTTGGTCGAGCAATTTCTAGCGCATCGGCGGCCTTTAATAGACCGTTACGAGCAGGCCAAGTTCGCGTAGTGATTCCGGAAAAAACTGCAGCTGCGCCAAGTTCGGCGCGCACTATATGTGAATTAGTTTCAGCAAGTAACTCTTCACCTGGGTTAACCAGCATGCGAATACCTAATTGATTGGCCAACGATCCAGTCGGCGTAAAAACACCGGCCTCTTTTCCAAACATTGAAGCTACGCGCTCTTCAAGAGAGTTAACTGTTGGATCATCGCCATAGACATCATCACCGACTGCGGCCGAAGAAATAGCCTCACGCATTCCAGGTGAAGGGCGCGTAACCGTGTCGGAGCGAAGATCTATAGCCATGTGTGCGAGCCTACTTGGACTCTTTAATAACTATCAAATACATAGCGCTGACTACCAAGATGCCACCTAGTGCACTTTGTAATGTAAGGGATTCACCGCCAAAGATGATGGCAAAAATCGCAGCAAAAACAACCTCCATAGTCAAAATCACGGCAACTTTTGTTGGACTCATATGTGCTTGTGCCCAGGTTTGAACGATGAAAGCGATTACTGTTGCAAATACGGCCGTGAAAATCACAACTCCCCAGACACCAGAATCTGGTGGTAATGAATACCCCTGTGGAATTGACGCTAAACCTGAGAGCAAGGCGCACATGGCAAGTTGTATAACAGTCATTGCATATGTGTCACGACCTGAGCTCCATCGGCTGAGTGCAATGATGTGCAGGGCATAGAAAATCGCACTGCAAAAAACCAGGATTTCTCCAAAACCAATAGTAAGACCATGAATGGAAAGTAAGCCAAGACCAATCGTGGCGATACCAATACAAATCCATGTAAATCTATTTATTTTCTCTTTCAGAATGAGCCAAGCGAAAAGTGGCGTTAAAACAATATACAGACCGGTAACAAATCCTGTTATTGCAGCCCCAGTTCGATCAAGACCAAGAGTTTGGAAAATGTAACCTGCACCTAAGAAACTTCCGGCAGTTGCTGCACGAAGTAGAAGTTCGCGCGTAAACAACTTTACGACTTGTGGACGGATAATAAGCATGACAAGAGCGGCAACAGAAAATCTTGTAAAAAGAAAATTATTTACGCTTTGCCTTGCGATTGCGTCCTTCATGATGACAAAGGCCCAACCCCATGCCATTGCCACAACCAAAAGCGCCCAAGGGGCTAACTTCATTTTTAATAGATGGCGTGCATTGCTCACTTTTTATCTCGTAGCTTTTTTAGCAGCGCAACTTCTGGTTTGTGTTTCTCCTCCATACCTGGAGTCTCCAAAATTAGTGGGGCGTTAGCAACGGCTGGATGCGCTAATAATTCAGCGAATGGTTCTATGCCGATGTGCCCGTCGCCAATATTTTGGTGGCGATCTTTTAAAGCTCCGCAAACATCCATCGAATCATTTGCATGAACTAGCTGGAAACGTTCGATACCTGCAATTTCAACAAGGAGGTCAATCGTTGCGTGCATGCCACCTTTTACTGAGATGTCGTGTCCTGCAGCAAAAACATGGCATGTATCTAAACAAATACCTACTTTAGGGTGATACTCAAGGGCTTTTAAGTAATGTGCCAAATCATCTAACTTCTTGACTAAAGATTGACCTTGGCCAGCAGTTGGCTCTAGTAAAAGATACGGTGAGTCATCATTGAGTTCATTGAGAATTGGCATCATGCCTTCGTGAATCTGTTTCCACGCTTTAACAACGTGCGTGGCATCAACGGCCGATCCAGTGTGAATGACTGCGCCAAGGGCTCCGATGTCGTGTGCGCGCTGAAGTGAATATTTCGTGGATGCTAAAGAATTTAAATATGTGGCTTCAGTAGGTGATCCCAAGTTAATAAGGAAGGGCGCATGGACGTAAGTCTCCAAATCCATTTCTGCAGCTTTGATTTTGTAGGCCTCGTCTAACTCTGGTTTGGCCGCAGGCATAGCCCACATGCGAGGACTTGATGCAAAGACCTGAATAGCACTTGCCTCAATTGTTTGGGCATATTCAATTGAACGTTTAGCCATGCCTCCGGTAGTCGGTACATGGGCGCCAATGCGTGGCTTTTTCATCGCTTTAGACATTGGCTTACCCTACGGTAATTGTGACCGTGCTGCCACGTTTAACTTTACTTCCAACCTTTGGTGCAACATTGGTAACTTTCTTAATCGTTTTCTTGCCCATTTTCTTAACCACAACTTTTAAGTCAAGATCTTGAAGAGCCTTAACGGCTTTAGTCTCATCGATAGAGAAAAGATTAGGAATAAAGACGTATTGAGAACCCTTTGAAATTACAAGAATAATTTTCGAACCTTTAGGCGCGGATTCAATACCAGAAGGCTCTTGTGAGATAACTAGTCCGGATAAGAGGGTTTCATCAAATACATATCGTGAAGAGACAGTAAATCCTGCATCCGTTAACTCGTTAAGTGCTTGCTCACCAATTTTTCCAACATAGCTTGTTAGTGAAACTGTTTCTGCGCCTTTGCTTATGACAAGAGAGACTTCGACATCTTTCTTAACTTTTGTTCCAGATGCTGGATTGGCAGAAATCACATAGCCCTGGGGGACTTCAGAGTTAAAAACTTCAGTAGGTGTGCCGATTTTAAGTGGAGTTTTTGCAATTGCGGCGTTTGCTGCATCAGGTGTCAAACCTGCAACTGGGGGAACTATGTAGCGCTCTGGTCCCTTGGAGATAATTAACTTAACTTGTCCACCGGCATCTACTCGACCGCCACCAGCTGGAACAGATTCTATGATTGCGCCATTTTTAATTTCTTCATCAAATTTCTTTTCCGCAACGACTGCGGTGATTCCTAGAGGCTTAAATGCACTCATCGCTTCTTCGACCGTTCCGCCGATTACTGAAGGAACAACTACCCGCGATCCAGGACCCACAAGTGCCCACCAACCTGCAACTCCTAAGGAAATAGCTAACAGAAGTGCAACTTTACGATTACGCCTTACCCGCTTACTTGGGCGACGTTTTTTGGCACGTGAAATCTCAATTTTTTCGCTGTGCTCAACTTCTAGGGATTTTTCAGTCGGTTCTTCTCTCACGGTTTTTTTCACCTTACTTCGCGCTTTTTCTCTGATTGGTTCCACGGGTAAATCAAGTTCTAATTTCATCTGATTTGTCTTTGGATCTAATTCAATTTGTATCTTCTCTAAAGATTTGAGAAATTCTCCAGCAGTTCTAGGACGTTTATCTGGGTCCCTATTTGTCGCACTTTGAATCAACTGTGACAAATTACTTGGAATATCTTTGCGTTTACTTGAAAGCGCAGGAATTTCTTCATGCACGTGCATGTAGGCGATTTGAATAGGGGAGTCGCCAAGAAAGGGCTTCTCGCCAATGAGCATTTCGTAAGCCACGATTCCTACGGCATAAACATCACTTCTGGAATCGGCCACCCCACGTTGAACTTGCTCAGGTGAGAGATATGAAACCGAGCCTAAGATGATGCTTGACTCAGCAGTCATGGTTGAACCAATTAATTCACCGCGAGCAAGACCAAAATCTGCAATTTTCACTCGCCCCTCATTGGAGACGAGAATATTTTCAGGTTTTATATCTCGATGAACAATTCCAACATTATGAGCTGCCGCTAAGGCACTTAAAATTGGAGTCAAATAATTTATTGCATCATTAACTTCAAATTTTCCGCGCTCATTTAAATAATCTCGTAGCGTATGGCCCTCAATCAACTCCATCACGATAAAAACAGCGGGAACACCATTTTGATTCCAACCTTGATCTTGCACTGCAACAATATTTGGATGAGTAAGTGCCGCCGCCGCTTTAGCTTCTCGGATAAACCGGCCAACGAAAGCTTCATCTTGAGCTAAGTGAGGGTGCATTATTTTGACTGCAACCTTGCGGTCGAGGCGAGTATCAAGGGCTTCATAAATCGAAGCCATCCCACCGTTAGCAATCTGTCGAATTAATTGATAACGACTATCAATGAGTTCTCCCGACAGGTCAGACATATCGTGAATTTTAGGGCTAACTTACCTACGAACTAAGAATGTGTTCTGCGTTTTCGCGTGTCTTATCTGACAAAAAATGAAGCTCTTGGCGCACCATCCAACGCGCCATTTCATCTGCAATGTGGTGTCCATCGCGATTTAAAACTCTCGTGATTCCAACATCAGGCTCAATATCGAGCCAATAAAGCGATGCGCCTGCATCTCGTACGGATTTCTGTCCAGCACCGACCCCTTCGAGGATGAGAATATCTACAGGTTCGATGATCTCAACTTCATCAAATTGTTGGGTAATCCAGTTATATTTTTTATATTCAATAAGTTCTCCAGATAAATGCCTTCTGACAATATCTTGCAAGGAATACGTCAGTGACTCACTCAACGCATCGTCCCAGCCATTGTACAAATCATCCATATGGATAATTGCGACCGAATTCTTGTTAGACCACTCACGTGCAAGTTTTGTAGCAAGCGTTGTCTTGCCAGCACCAGCACGGCCATCAATTGCTACGAGAGTCATACCAACGCTTCCAACCCACGACTGCAACTACAGTAAATATTGCATAAAGAAGAGCAGTGAACCAATATCCATAATATGCATATTCAATAGTTCCGGCGGCATCAACTATGAGCCAGAGAACCCATGATTCAACTTTTTCATACACCATCAGAATTTGTGCGACGAGGGAACCAATAAGCAAGAAGGCATCTGACCATGTTGCGGCGGCACCAATTTTTGAAAGAACAGGGGCGAGTAATAAAACAGAGGCAAGCGTTAGTAATAACCAATAGATTCGATGGCGTTTAGTGAGGAAGCCAGGAACGGCACCCGTCGGTGCCCAATCTCTCCAGCCCCATACCGCGGCTACTATGAAAACAATTTGCAGCAATGAGCTTGCATAAAGTTTGGCTTGGTAAAAAAAGACAAGATAAAGCGCACTGCTAATTGCCCACCATGGCCAAGTAATTCGCTTACCGGTAGTTCCTAGCCAAACGCCAATGAGCGAAGTAATAGCAGATACGAATTCTAGAACTGAGACTTGATAACCCCAGGCAGTAAATAAAATCGTGGACATAGGAACATTCCTTTCCGCGTCCGCATTACCGGACGGGTCAATCGGTCGGTTTGAATTTCAAACCCTCTCAGCCAGATACGGCTCCCGTGGTTATTAGAGTAGCGTTAACTCGTGCAAAAGTATGGATATTTGGCCATGATCATTTTTACCGTTGCCGGATCATTTTGGTTAGAGATTTTCTTAAAAGTTGGAGTGCTCAAACAAATAAAGCGGGCAATGCTCTCTATCGCACCAGTAGCTTTTGTCTTTATCGCCTGGGATAAGTACGCAATTGCCCATGGCCACTGGCGTTTTGATAACACACAGATTTTAGGAATTTATGGTCCTTGGTGTATCCCGCTTGAAGAATATTTATTTTTTTTAGTAGTCCCAATCGCGGCGTTGATGACAATCGAAGCAGTTCGTTCGGTTAAAAAGCATTGGCGGGTTGAATCGTGACTTACACCCAGTTAGCGATAAGCGCTGCAGTCCTTGCCATAGTTTTTGACTTGTACATCTTTGAGACTAAATTACTTAAAAGAAAAGTTTTTTGGGTCTCATATCTCATCATTGTCAGTTTTCAACTCTTAACTAATTGGTGGCTTACTTCAAGAAATATTGTCATGTATAGCCCAGATGCAATTATTGGTCTCAGAGTTGCGAGTGCACCAGTAGAGGATTTATTTTTCGGCTTTGCCTTAGTTCTTTCGGTTTTATCTAATTGGATACGGTTAGGCGCTTTAGATAAGCGATAATAAAGACACGTAACCGTCTGGCGGTAGAGGTTTTTGCCCGCTTATTAAAAATGTCGTAACCGATCTTTTCTACTTCATCCACTATTGCGCAGTACAGCTCACTTGCCGCCTCAATACATGGCCGACTTGAAGGAGCCAGCATTGCTATTCCTGGAGCTGCTTCTTTTTGAAGTTCTCGAACGCGACTAATTTGAAATTGCAAAGCGCTAATAATCTGTGGAGTCAAAATTCGCTCCTCCAACATTTCTCGAGTAACACCATGTTCGGCTAACTCTTCGATTGGTAAATAGATTCGTCCCCGATCTAGATCTTCACCAACATCACGAATGAAGTTTGCTAGTTGAAAGGCGATACCTAATTTCTCTGCGCATTCGTAAGCACCATCACTAAGAGCACCAAGAACTGGAACCATTTCTAGACCGATGACCGCTGCCGAACCGTACACATACTCCATTAAATCGTCGTAACTCTGATACTCCTGGACCGATAAATCCATTGTCATTGAATGAAGAAATGCTTCAAAATGAGCATGTGGAATATTAAAAGTATTAACGGTGTCTATCAATGCTCTTCCAACAGCGTCATCACTGGTTCCATTTTTGAGATCTGCCAGTATTTTCTTTCCCCAATTACCTAATAATTCGGCTTTTTCGGCTACAGAGAGCGTTGATTCGAGATCATCCACGATTTCATCTGCATAGCGCGCAAAACCATAAAGTGCATGAACGTATTTACGCTTTGTTTTAGGAAGTAGCAAAGTTGCAAGGTAGTAAGTTTTGCCGTGCAAAGAGTTGAGTCTCTTGCACTCTGCATACGATGCTTCTAATTCGTTCATTTACTTAACTGGTCCCACAATTCGTTCTGCAGCTAGTCGACCTGAGATTAAAACCATAGGTACGCCAACTCCAGGCTGTGTTCCTGAGCCAGCAAAAACTACGTTTTCTAAACCTTGAGCCATGTTGCGCGGTCTAAATGGGCCTGTTTGGAAAAACGTGTGGGCACTAGCAAATGGTGCTCCCATTTCCATTCCTTGATTTTTCCAATCAAGGGGAGTGGTCACCACTTCAGTTTCAATTGAATCGCCAAAACCTGTATAGCCACGCTCTTCAACTGTCTTAATCATTTGATCGCGATAGGGACCTGCCTGTTTGTGCCAATCAATATCTGAATCTAAATTTGGCGTTGGGAATAGAACGTAATAAGAATGCTTACCCGGTGGCGCTAATTCAGGATCATCATGAGTTGGCACAGTTACCAAGATGCTGGGATCACTCATTAGTTTTTTCTGCGTAATCAGTTCATCAAAGACGCCATCCCACGAGTGACCAAAGTGAATATTGTGATGTGCGGCAAAATCATATTTCTTGTTTGAGCCGATAAGTAAAGTTACGCATGAAGGTGAATATTTCAAACGCTTAACGGTGGCTGGAGTTTTTCCTAACAAGTCACGATAAGCCACAGGTAAATCTGGATTGAGAATTACTGCATCGCACTCGAATCGCTCGCCGCCTTCGGTAATAACTGCTTTTGCGCGGCCATTGAGCACTTCAACTTTAGAAACGGTGGTGTTGTATTTAAATTCCACGCCATGTTTTTGCGCTGCTGCAGCTAAGGCGCGCGGTACAGCATGCATTCCACCTTTAGGGAAAAATACTCCATTAACAGAGTCCATGTAAGCGATTACTGCATAAATAGCTAAAGCTTGTTGTGGGCTGACACCGGCGTACATAGCTTGGAATGAGTAAACCTTTTGTAGGCGAGGGTCCTTCATAAATTGATTTACTTTTGGAGAAAGCCTACGGAAACCCCCTAGAGCTATTAAACGAGCCAAATTGGGAGTAAGTAAATTTAATGGGCTATCAATATTTCTGTCGATAAAGTCATTCATTTCATATTTATAAAGCTTGGTAACGAAATCTACATACTTTCGATAACCAGCAGCTTCGCTGCTACTGATATTTTTTTCAATTTCAGCTTCCATCTCGGACGTATTGGCATGTACATCTAATTGTGAACCATCGGCATAAAAGGCGCGGTACAAAGGAGTAAGCGGTTTTAGCTCTAGCCAATCTTTCATGTCCTCACCGACACAATTAAATGCATCGTTAATCAATGATGGCATTGTTAAAACGGTTGGCCCTGTATCAAATGAGTATCCATCTTTATTTAGCAAACCATTTCGACCACCTGGGACGCTTTCACGTTCTATAACTGTCACCTTGCGGCCTGCACCAGCTAATCGCAATGCCGCGCTCAAGCCAGCTAAGCCTGCACCTACGATAACAACGTGATCGGTTGGACCTTTTACGCGAGCTACCACTTACATACTCCTTTTGGTTGCGATTGCAGTTAACTCAGTTAAGGTTGCACGTGCATCTTCATTGATGTGCGGACTGTTAACTGCATTCATTGCGCGATCGGTTAATTCTTCAATTAGGTTTTCGAGCTCGGTTTTCGCACCAGTCGAAATAATCATCTCCTGTAAAATTGCAACACCTTTTTCATCTAAATCATTTTTGCCAAAATACTTACGACTTTCTTCACGCATTGCATCAGTGCATCTGGCATCTGTCATAGCAATTAATGCTGTGCGCTTGCCTTCACGTAAATCATCTCCGGCGGGTTTGCCAGTAACTGTTGGATCACCAAAAACGCCGAGAAGGTCATCTCTGAATTGAAAAGCTTCACCGAGAGGTAATCCATACTCTGATAGCGCATGCATGAGTTCGGGAGAAGATTTCTCAGATAGTGCTGCTCCCATATGCAATGGGCGTTCGATTGTGTACTTGCCAGATTTGTATCGAGCGATTTTCATTGATCGCGCCAAATCAGTATTTTTCTGAGTTTGTTCGTGAATATCCAAGAACTGCCCTGCCATAAGTTCGACGCGCATTTCATCATAAATTGGAATAACTCTTTTTAATTGTGCTTGCGATAACCCTGATGAGTTAAGTAGTTGATCTGCCCAAACCAAACACAAATCTCCAAGAAGAACGGCGGCAGATAATCCATATTGCGGGGCAAAACCTTCGAGTTCATCTTGGATGTGCAAACTTTCAAAATGGCGATGAATCGATGGCTTACCGCGACGAGTATCTGATCCATCCATTAAGTCATCATGAATAAGTGCACAGGCCTGTAAAAGTTCAAGGCTAGACATTGCACGAATCTCTGGTGAAGAGAAATTGCCACCTGCGCTGAGGAATCCTGCAAATGAAAAAAGTGGGCGAAGTCTTTTGCCACTCTCAAGGAGAAAGACCGAAATAGCAGTGCTAACAGGTGCCAGGTCGCTCGAAATGGCGTTGAGGTATCCCGTTTGGGTGGATAAGAAATCCCCGAGTTCGCTCTCAAACTTACTGCGAATAGCCACGAGTTGGCTTTGAGTACCTGAAGTCACGGCGTAACGGTACCCTCACATAGTGGTTATTCGCACTTTGGAAGATTTCAATTCCCGATGGAGTTCATTGCATAGTGATGCCCCAGTGCAGGGTGTTGTGGCACAGTGGTTGCGCATCTCTTATCGCTTCGGCCTGATTGCAACTTTGCTGCGAATATCGCCGAATACATTGACTTATATGGGACTTGCTAGTGCGATTGGTACAGCCCTAACGGCACCTAGTTGGTGGGCAGTGCTATTTCTTACATTTTCACTTTTTTGTGATGGCATCGATGGAAGTGTTGCAATTTTTCAAAATCGAGAGAGTGCATGGGGAGCAATTCTTGATTCCGTAGTAGATCGAATCAGTGAAGCTTTTTGGCTTTACGCTCTATATAAAATGGGAGTGCCGATCTGGCTTGTAATTTCATTGTGGTGCATCGCTTCATTTCAAGAATATGCACGAGCAAAATTAATTTCCCTAGGCATTAGTGAGATAGGTGTCGTTACGCCGGCAGAACGACCCATTCGTGCGAGTTTCCTATTTATTGTAATGATTATGTATCAATTTGAATTGCCAGGAATAGTCATCGGTTCAAGTATTTTTCTCGTCATACAACTCAGTGCTTTTTTAATGGTCCTTCGCTTTGCCCATCGCCAATTGCGTTAGCAACCATTTCTGCGCTCAAACCAACTAAAGGCAGTCCGCCACCAGGATGGGCAGACCCACCAACACAATAAAGAGCTTTTATCGGTGAGCGATTTTTAGCTCGCATGAAAGCTGCACGGGCACCGTTACTTGAAGTTCCATAGATTGATCCACCGGGGGCTCGTACTGCGTTTTCTAAATCTGCAGGTGTACGGATAGTTAGTGACTCGAGATTTTCTCGAACTGGAATACCTCGCGATTCAATTTGGTCAATAATTGAATTGGCATAGTTTCGCGCAAAAGTTTTATCATTCCAATCAAAGCTTTCGACTCCATGTGCTGGTGCATTAACAAGAACGAACCAACTTTCTAGGTTTTCATCCTTAGTCATAGCAGAATCATTAGGGGCGCAAATATAAATTGTTGGTGATTCAACGGGTTTTTTATGGCTAAAAATCGCATCAAACTCAGCATCATAGTTTTCAGGAAATAGAACTGTGTGGTGTGCCATTTGAACATCAACGTTTTTTCTCATGCCAAGCAGCAGAGAAAAGCCAGCCAAGGAAGGCTCGGCTTTCGCAATATTTTTGCGGACTTTCTTTATTTTCTTTATTTTCTCAGTAATGAGAGTGTTATAAATGAGTGAGGCATCAGCATTGGCAATTACCGCATCGGCTTGCACATACTCACCGTTTTCTAAAGTAATTCCTTGTGCTATTGCTTTTTCTACATTGATCTTGGCAACTGGGGAGTTCAAATTAAAAACCACTCCAACCTTTTCTGCGCGTTCGTGTACAAGTGTTGCCAAAGTTCCAAGTCCACCTGCAATATGCCAAGCGCCAAAACTCTCCTCGACAAAAGCGATTGTCGAAAGAACTGCTGGTGCTTTTCGTGGATCCGAGCCACTGTAGGTTGCATATCGATCTAAAATGAAACGTAAGTGCTGGTCGGCAAGAAGCTCATTAGCTAACGTGCGTAGAGACTTCCACGGCGCGATGATTTTTAGATCTCGTAAGAAAGTTGCTCTCCTTAATAGTGATAATGGAGATCGAAGTTCATTTTCGATGAATGGTTCGCGCGAAACATCCCACATTTTTTCTGCGCGACGCATCAATTTATCCCACTGACGTGCAACATCATCGCCGTATGCCGCCCGCAAGTTATTGAGAGTTTCATAGCGTGAAAGGTTTGCAAATTGAACACTTGTGCCGTCGGCAAATCGATAATCGAAAGAAGGGTCTACTGCTTTAATTTCACACATGAGACCCAAGTGTTTTCCTGTGCGCTGGAAGAAATCTTTATAAACTGCGGGGAGAGTTAAAAGAGAAGGGCCGGTATCAAAGGCAACTTTGCCAATCCATTCAGTGTGCAACTTTCCACCAACTCGATCTGATGCTTCGTAAACACTGACTTGATGACCTGCTTTAGCTAGACGCGCCGCGGCCATCATGCCGCCCATGCCTGCCCCAATTACAACAATTTTCATACCGTGCGGCCTTTCCATTTAATTTCACCACGCATGACCCACGAATAAACTATTAAATAAATAAGAAGCAGCGAAGAAATGGGATGGAGAAATGCGTCTAAGCCTGACTTTCCAACTTTAATTGCACTCAATGTGCGAGTAAGGCAAAGCGCAGCATATGCATACCAGCCAATATGTGATCCGCTAAGACCTGAGATAAGTGGTGCAACTCCAGTTAGAAAAATAAAGATGATCGCAAACAAAGCGCCAAATAGCGATCCAAAGGCGCAATGAAGAGATTTCCCATAGCCTGCCTGAATCTCTTTCCATGAACTATACATATGGGTTGTTGCGATGCGTGAACCATCTGCAACGCAGCCATGAAAACCGTGGCGCACTAATTCACGGCCCAATTCAATGTCATCTAGCACATCGTGCGCTACATTTTTGTAGCCACCAATTTCTTCTAAGGCTTTTCTGCGCACTAAAAAGAATTGACCATTAGCGACAACCATTGATGGGCGAGAGCTCTTTTCGGCGATTCGTAAAACAAGTGTGGACATCCACGACCACTGCAATAGTGGCTGGATGAGTTTTTCAGACCAAGTATTAGCTAACTGTTTTGGATAAGGCGAGAGAAAATCTAAGCCAGTGGCCTTGATTAGAGTAACCGCCTTGCTGATGGCTTCTCTATCAAGTCGAACATCGGCATCGACTGAAACGATTATGTCGCCGGTTGAAATTTCATAAAGTTGCTGTAAAGCCCAAACTTTCCCAATCCAACCATTCGCAAGTTCCGAGCCCGAAAGAACTTTAAAGTTTTCTTTTCCTGCACAGTGTTGATTCAAAAGTGAAAGGGTTTGATCGTCGGAATTGTCATTCAGGAGCAGGAATTCTACTTTCGTCAGATTTACTTGATTGTGAAGCGAGGCTACCAATTGCTCGATATTCTCACTCTCATTACGTAGTGGAATTAAAACTGAAATACTCTCCTCGATGATTGAACTTTGCCATGGAGTTCGAATCGAAAAGAAATTAACAATTGAGATTAAGAGCAAAAGACCAGCCGGAATTGCGAGAATGTATTGCATTGGATTTAAGGGCGCCCAAGCCATCTATTGAAAAAGTAAGGCGTGAGAACAATTGTAAGAATCGTTCCCGCAAAAAGCGCAATACCTGGTCGATGAAAAAAGAAGATATTTCCAACTACTCCTGAAAAAATTGTCCACAAAAGAAATGCATCCACGGTAGCCAAAGTAGCTCCGCTTTTCTTGCGCTCTCTTGGCACGATTAAATGTAAGACGGCGATAAGAAACATTCCACTGAGCAACCAGCCAAAAGTGTTGGAGAGCGGAATTTCTGGTTGAAAGGGAACATGTGCACCTGTAACTTTCCAGGTCCAGCGTCCTGAAATAACCATCAATGGATCTAGAAATAAATCCCAGGCGGCCAGCAAAACTCCGCCATAAAGAAAAACCCAATTTCCGGCAATTCTACGCGCGGCAATAAGTACTGGGTGCGCCATCATGATCCAAGCAAAGGGCACAACAAGTGGAACCTGAAAGATTTTTAATCCAAGGTCATCTGAATAAGAATATTCACCAAAAGGCCACGAAGTAATTAGTCCTATGTGTTCGATAATGAGAGCAAAGAAAAAAGTAAAAAGAAATAGCGTAAACGCGTATCGTGCACCATAAGCTAGAAGTGCATGAAAGAGCATTGCACCTGCTGCCCAATAAACAACATTTATTGTTATTAGACGCAAAGTTTCGCCATCGACTAGTGGATAAACCATCTGCAATGCAATGGCACAGCACATCACCGTAATTAGCAATCCATTGATACGTGGCGATAATCGCCCGTATCGGCCCCGCTTAGGAGTGAAGTGACGCAGAGACATAGCGGTAAGTCTGCCCTAAAAGATTAGTTAGTTAACAATCGAGCCACGGATGTCTTGGAGGGCAAAGCGGGCGAATAACTCTTCCGAGTACCACTTGTACTTAGCCGTGGCATCAATTGCGGCAATATGTGCAGATCCCCGGTAGGCAAAATCTCGAAGCGCTGCAGGTGATTCCCAGATTGAAAAAGTACCTTGCAAGCCAATTGGTGCCTCGCCAATTCCAATTGCTGCCACTAATCCCGGCGCCGCTTTTAATGAGGCGGTGACAGGAGGTACCGCTTTCCAAAATCTCAGGTTGTGTTTCCATGAGATTCGAGCCCGGGTTATTGCGATAACGGTGCCATCCCAATTACTCACCGTTGGAGTAAAGGGCTCTTTTCCAGCCCACTTTCCATGGGAAGAAATCGGATTAAGCACTGCTCTAAATTCACTCACTGAATTTTTTCGCCAAGTTTTAATTATGCGTGAGTTGTCCAGTTTTTCAATGTCATCAACACTGACAATCAGCCCCCATTGCAGCGAGTTGGCATCACGAGGTGTAAAAGTTTCACCTTTACCTGTTCCCAAGGATTTGTAGAAACTTGCCTTCAGTGAATACTTTAAGAAGATGCGATCAGTGGCCATTGCAAAGAGTGCAAAAGGAATGTGTTTAGGCTTTATCTTCCAAAAGTAGACAACAATCATTTAGAACCAGCGAATCATCCCGATAATTCCTGCAGCGGCATAGAAAAACTGTAAGAAAAGAATTCCTTTATGTTTTCCTAGATACGCCCAGATTCCAATTAGAGCCGAAGAAGTCAAGAGCAGAGTGAAGCCAATGAACTCGGCGCCGATATTTGCAGCTACAAGTAAAGAATAAACAATTGCAGTTACAACACCTAGCCACTCAAATATTCTTGCCTTCATATTCTTGATCTCCATTATTTGCCCAACTTATTTTCGCTCAATTAAATCCCATTTATTTCCATACTTGTCTTTAAAAACTACAACCTGACCAAAGCTTTCTTGTCGAGGATTTTCGATGAATTCTATTTCTCGAGATTTATACTTCTTATAAGTTTCTTCAAAGTTAGTTGTATAGAGAAAAAAGCCGACACGTCCACCAGTTGAATTGCCGATCGAGAGTCGTTGCTGATCATTGGTGGCTTTGGCAAGCAAAATCTTGGCCCCATCGTTGCTAGGAGCAACTACAACCCAGCGTTTGTCAGGGGAGAGTTCAGTATCTTCGATAAGAGCAAAGCCAAGATCTTGCACATAATGTTTGATGCCCACGTCATAGTCATCAACAACAATTGTCACCATTCCTAAAGTAATAATAATTAATCTCCTATGGCCATCGAAGTAGCACCAGTTACGCGTTGTAATTCACTAAAAGAAGTTGGATACACCGAATGTGGATGACCTGCTGCAGCCCAAGCAACTTCATGTTCATTGAGGGCTTCATCAATTAAAGTTATTTCTGGAGAAGTTATCCAACCGATAGGGGATACGCCCCCTCTGGCTTTTGAAACCTGACGCGAAGAGAAAAACTCTGAGTCAAGAGCGTTTTGGTCAGTCACTTCTTCCTACGCTTTCTATTTTCTTCAGCCATTTCTCTCGCTTTTCTG
>CAINRW010000134.1 GCA_903852815.1 uncultured Actinomycetes bacterium | reverse complement strand
TAAGTGAACCGACTGCTAACCAAACGCCATCCCCGATTGTAATTGGTGCGTTTCGATATCCGAAAGATGGTGATTTATAATCATGACTTCCAGTACATAACATGACACTTTGACTTAAGCACACATTCGTTCCAATTGTAACTTTTTCAAGATTCAGTATCCACAGATCTTCACCAAGCCAGCAATCATCACCAACTTCCAACTTCCAAGGCCAAAGAACTCGTACATTATGCCTAATGAACGCATTCGCTCCGATTTTGGCACCAAAGGCGCGCAAGATAAGTGGCCTTAATTTTCGAGGTAACCACCACTTCATGAAAAAGAGATTCGAAACGGCAAACCATAGTGCTTGAACTAAGTAGCTCCGGCCTTTGTCATAACCGTCTTTGGTGAATTTGCTTAGTTCTCGATCCATTATTTCCCTTTCGGAAACTTCAAGGAAAAAGCGATCATTTGCTATTTTCTATTTGAGAAGAAATCCACCGATAAGTTTCCTGAATTCCTTGTTTCAATGTCATTTGATAATCCCAGTTTAACTTTTCACGAATTAGGTTATTCGATGAATTTCTTCCTCGAACTCCGGTTGGGCCATCAATGTGCTTTGCAGAGATCTTTTTTCCTGCGACTTCACTTGTAATCGTAACCAACTCATTTATTGTAACCATTTCTTCTGAACCGATATTCACGGGACCGAAAAAATGATCTTGCATCATGAATCTACGTGTCGCTTCGATACATTCATCAATGTATAAGAAAGACCGAGTCTGCTTTCCATCTCCCCAAATTTCAATTTCTCCGTTATCCGATGCCATAGCAACTTTCCTACAAATCGCTGCTGGCGCTTTTTCGCGCCCACCATTCCAGGTTCCTTTGGGGCCAAAAATATTGTGGTATCGGGCAATACGCACCGAGATTCCATAATTTCGACTAAACGACAAATACAGTCTCTCACTAAAGAGTTTTTCCCAGCCATATTCGCTATCTGGCGCTGCTGGATATGCAGAATCTTCGGTGCAATTTGGATTATCAGGGTCTTCTTGATTATAGGCCGGATACATGCAAGCAGATCCGCTATAAAAAATCTTGGTCGAATTCTTTTTCGTGGTCTCAATTAACTTAACCATTGCATGCAATACATTCAAATTTATAGTAGCCGAGTTATGCATAATATCCGCATCATGGTCACCAGTAAAAACAAACCCGGCACCACCCATGTCCGCTGCAAATTGATAAATCTCATCAAATGGCTCACCATTAATTGAGAGGAGATCCGTCATTCTTGAAGATTCTCGAAGATCGGCGATAACAAATTCATTCGCACTCGAATCTGAAAATTCAGGGTACTTGAGGTCAATTCCTCGGACAAAATATCCGTCCCGAATTAGTCTCTCAACCATGTGTGAACCAATAAATCCGCCAGCACCTAAAACCACAGCGTTCATGCTACCCCCCCAGTTATCTAAACTATAAAGCGAACTTTACAATACAAACCTTTGCTTTTCTAGTAATGATTATATTGGGAGTTTGTGAAAGTAATGTTATTTGATTTTATTCCTTGTTAAATTTCAATGTAGAGTTCTGATTTCTTGTCTGTAGCGTAAAAAATGCTTCTGAATGGTCAGGATTTCTAGTTACCTGATTTGAACAAATAAGTCTATGGCTAATTTTTCTCTATTTAGTGATGGGAGCACTCTTAACCCCTATATTCAAGAATTCAAGCTCTATTCTTGAATGAACTCGCATGCAACAAGAATCTATTTCACGATAGACCTCTCTTTGTCTTGATGGAATAGTGAAAAAAGATCACATTGAATAATGCAAAATTATCAATATTTTGAGATTCAAATACGGTACAGAAATGTGGTTGAAAATCAGCGAAAAGGGTAAGAAGGATAAATACTCAACCGCCATGAAAATTCATAACTACCCTAATCTCATATCCCCACTCAGAATAGATTCATAATAATGAAGAGACTCCAGCGCAATTTTATTGATATCGAAAATTTCACGGGCTCGGTAAGAAAGTTCTTCACGTTTTTGGTAGTCCTGATATGCATCGACTATCTCAATGATTAAATCTGCCATAGATGTTCCATCGGACTTCATAACGAAGTTTTTATCGATAGATTGAATAAGCTGAGCAATACCTGAATCCTCCATGATAAGAACTGGTGTACCTAGGCAGAGTGACTCTAAAATTGACATAGGGTAAGGCTCTTGTTTACTTGGGAGCACTAGAATGGCAGAACGCGAAATCACTTCCAGAGCTACTTCATGTGCCACGCTTCCACGATAAATATCATTCATTCCCGTGCTATCTAAATATTGAAAGAAATCTACACTCGCTTTTGATTTTGCACCATACATTTCCAAACCTAGACCAGGTCGCTTTTCCAAAACTCTTAAACCAGTTTTCAGAAATAATTCAGGCTGTTTTCTAGGGTGGATACGAGCTAAAAAGAGTATATTTTTAAAATTGTTAACTAGTTCTCTCTTACTTAGAACTTGCTCCATTTTCTTAATTGAAACTCCATTACCAAGTAAGCAAGGTGAGACTGTGAAATCACCTTTTAATTGCTTTAATTCAATTTCTTGGAGAGCCAATATCAGATTGGCCTTCTTCATAATTGCATTTGAAAAAATTGAATCCCAGATTTTGTGCTTATATAGATTCCGCTTCTCCATCATTCCATGAGTTTGTAGAACAAAAGGCTTGCGAAAGAGTAGACAAATTAGTGCCGTGCTCACGGGAACAAGTTCACGAGCAAAATGTATATGTATTAAATCAGACTTTCGAACTTCACGAATAGCTTTGAAAATGAAATTAAAGGATATTTGAAAAGCAAATGGGTACGCTCTAAAAAATCGAAATGCTTTGGCCGAGTAAAGGCTAACGCCTTGTTCTCTAAAATCAAGACATTCACTTCTGTGAGTTGTAAGAATAGAAACATCGTTACCGATCAACCCTTGCTCGACAGAATGCATTGTGCAATTTGCTGCTGGGCCTCCATATGCCATATCAGCATCAAGATCAGTTACCACGTGTAGGATTTTCAATTTTTAACCTCCGAATTGTGTGTGACCCAGTAAATCAAAGTCTAGATTGAAAAATTGGACTCTCTATTATATGTCGTTCTTTGCGAAAAGCGATAGGAACTTCCTTCGACTTTGATGGAAAAACTTATAGTGGAAAAGAACAATAACTTCACATAGCAAAGTTAAAACAGCAAACATGAGGGTGCTATGAAAAAGTGGTGCACATAGAAAACTAAGCGATAAATATGAAATGCCCCAAACAAATCGAACGGAGACAACTTTGTCAATTTTGCCATCCAAAATGAGTAGATTCATAGTGCGAGTGTTCAGGGAAATAAGAACGTAGTCTATTGTGATTAGTACAAACGAGGTTAAAATGTCTTTACTGGAATTCAAATTCAAGTAATAAATATAGCCAATGGCACCTCCGGAGATTATGCAAATATATATAAGGCTAAAAATGTAATTTACAGGAATAACAATTTTTTGTTTCTTTATATAGATAAGTGGAAATAGATTTAGTATGAAATTTACCGGTAAGAAGAAAAGCGTAAACCCCCGTCCGAATCCAATTATGTCGCTACCTGCAAAGTAACGCCAAATTTCATTAATTAAATAATTAACCCCACTTGTCAAAACGGGTATGAGGACAAAAAAAGAAAATACTTTACGGTTATGCTTGACTTTTCTATTTACTCGACGAAATTTCTTGCGCGCGATAAAACACCCAGAGAGGAGGGCGCTTAGGTTGCTTATGCACCAGGCATTCAAGAGCGACTGATATGAAAAATCGATCTTGAAGAACAAACAGCTGATTACTATGCAATTTGTTAATAACATAACTACATCCGCAGTCAATTGATACTTGATTTTCCTAATGTTAACTAAATCAATTCTCAGGATTTCATAAAATAATCCAGAGGTGGCACCAATCAATATGAGAAGTGAATAATGATCGTAAACTCTCAGAACACTGGTCAATAATAGAAAAAGAATGACTCCTGGGATTGCATAAAGTGACAACATTCTTAAGTAATAATTGGAGTCTATATATTCTTTGGACTTTAGAAGGTACTCACGACCTCCATAAGCAAATCTAATTGTGGCGACTAAAAGTGTGTACAACGAATTGAAGACAAATAATTCACCTAAAATTTGAGTAGAAGAAAATAATAGTCCAAAAAGAAGATATGAGTTATTGACGAAGGCATTTATTATTTGTGCGATGAATAAATCGATACCTTCTTTCTTTGCTGATTCTTTTTTTTTCATATTCGAGAATAAAGCGTCTTATAGTTTTCCAAGAACCAATTGGCATAATCTTTTACTCCTCGTTCAAAGTCTTTGAACGTGTGATTACCAATTAAGTTTTCAAGCTGACTATTTTCAGATTGCGTAAAAACCGCATCATATCCTCGTGGCGGTAGCTCCATTATCGTAGATTCGCTAGGAATATTCTGCTGCAGAATCTCTAATAAGTTTCGTGTGGAATTAGTTAATGGATTTCCAACATTTAGGACTTTATTTGTTTCTTGCATCTGCGATTTACATATTTTTAAGATTATTGCGACAACATCCGAGACATGGGTAAAGCTGCGCGTTCCGCCGTTCTCGCCATATATTTCAATGTGTCGATTTTCAATTAAATTTCTTGCAAAAATTGTATATACCATATCGGGTCTACCCCATTCGCCATATACTGTGAAAAATCGGAGACCGATAGTCTTTACTTCTTCATTTTGATACATGCTACCTGCAATAAGTTCGTTGATCCATTTTGTGGTTCCATAAAAATTATTTAAATTCAATCCGTTTGCAAAAGATTCCTTGAATGGCAAGAAATCTTTTTGATTCCCATATACGCTTGAAGATGAGGCATAGACAAATTTTTGTGGCTTAGTTATTTGGACTGCCTGAAGTATGTTATTAAATCCCAGTATGTTGGATGCGAAGTACCATTCTGGGAATTTTACTGAATTCGACACACCTGCTTGAGCTGCTAAATGAATTACGATTTCGCAACCAGAAATTATCTGGGAAATCTCTTCCACTTTCGCTTTTGAAAGATCCATCTCAACAATTTTGACTTCACAACTAGATTCTAGTTTACGTGCACGTAATCGCGAAATGTTATTCTCATCAGTAGGGAGGCTGTCAATTCCAACTATCTCTACACCAATTGAAGCGAGTGCACTCGATAAGTGAAAACCAATGAATCCAGCTGCTCCTGTTACTGCAATTTTCATTTTCTATCTCCCAAGCTTGAAGGTTTGCGAGCAATGCTGAGTAAGAATCCAAATATAATAGAAATAATCAAAAACCTGCTTGTTGACCGCAAGTTATATTGCAGGGACAATGCCAAAGTAATGACTGTGCTTCCAAATAGTGCGGCCGGTAAAATTGATTTACGCCAATTATGTGCGAAAACAAGACTAAACGAGCCGTATCCAATTAAACTCCCAAGGATCAATGAAAAGGCAATAAGAAATAGGTATCCGTAGTTAGTTAGCTCCCCAATGGTTGTGTAAGGAGCATAGAAATTAAATCTTAATGAGGGGGCAATTTCATACCAATTAGTCAAAAACCCAGGTAAAGGATTAACCGACACCCAAAAACTTGAAGTTGGTAACTTAGGGGCTAAGTACGCCGCGTACGCCGTGATGTTAAAACTGTAGGACCCCACATTGGTTGTGTACCACTCGGATGCACTAGACCATGGAAAATCTCTTAAGTAATTTAGCTGAGGGAGCAAGCCATGAAATGGCTTGCTCCTGAACCAAACCATTAGATTACAAAAGAGAATTGAAGTAGGAAATGACAGCAGAAGTATTCCTGCTCGAATTTTCTTGGGATTCTTAACATAAGTCAAGAAGCACCAAATAAGGATGTAGATGGCGCCAACCCTAGATCCGTCTGCAAACCCTTCTAAGACGAATCCAAATAAAATTAGCCTAAATAAAGTTCTTGTACTACTAACGGATTCATCAAATTTCCAAGCGCAGATTCCGATAAGTGTTATTTGAACAACGAAAAGCAAGTTAACCAAGCTTCTAGATTGAATATGGTTATTCACATCAATATAAGTGTCTCGATAAATGAGGTTTCGTAGTCCCACTTGCTGAATGTAAAGCGACACACTCAGAAGACTTAACCAAACGTAGCCTTTATTTTGTTCAGCTTGATCTGGCTGATGCTCCTTGATATCAAATCCATTATTAATTGTTATTTTCAAAAATTGCGACCTAAATGTCATTAGTGCAAAGACCAATAAATAAACACTAACTACAAAATAGACTCTAAGCGTTTCCAAGGCTACGTCATCTGCTATTTTAAACTGAAATACCATATTCTGGACCATGGCATCTCTTGGCTGCTGGTTTTGAAGAAACCCCATTACACCAACCCCAGCCATGCTTAAAGGTATAAAAATCGGTAAGGGGATCGCTTTCACGGGCGAGGACGATTTCCACAGAAAGATTCCTAGTAAAAATGGAGTCGACAAGTAGAATAGATACCAATTAAAGGTTTGCCCTGGGGAAATAAAAATCTCCACCGTAAATACAAGTGCTGCAGCAATTAGGCCCCAACCAGCCATGAGTGATTTACTTTTTTGTCCCAGACTTAACTGCGCACGTTTGCTCGCGATGTTGGAAATTGTCAGAGTACGCATGGTACTTACAATCGTACCCTTTGTTATGGAGACTTACGAAAAAACTGAAGATTGAGATCGCTAACTTTTTAAATGTCTCAGCGTGGGAGCCAAGTTTTCAATAATCAGGTGGATGCGTAGTCAACTGATCAAATTCGAATAGCACGAATTTGATACAAATGTGAATCTTAATAAACATGGAATGTGACAGCCAAGACTTAATCCAACTCTGACATGGTGCCACTCCACCATTTGCAAATTGACCAGTTCAAATCCGATAAATAGCGAACTTAAGGGTTAAAATCTGCCATCCTTACCGCCTTGAACGGGCATTGAACGGATAGTCAGAAAGGACCAGGGCATTGTCACAGCAGGTGAATCAGGTCAGTGAAGCTACCAAAGGGCAAGAGATAAATCGCTACTGGTTTCATTTCTTTGCCTTGTCGCTTTTGGCTTCAGATATTGTTGCTGTAACTATCGCGGCGTATGTGTCGCTTTTCTGGAAATTTGGAGATCTCGGTAATCGAAACGAGGTTTTGCTTTTTGGTCAGTACTTTAATTACGAGTCCTTGGTAATTGCCTTTAATTTTATTTGGATTATCTACTTCTTTATATCTGGTGCATATAAGCCTTACCTTCAGTTTGAAGGCAGCCAGAAAGATGGCGTACTTTTTAGTCGCTCTTCATATTTTATTTTTGCTCTGGGTTTCTTCTTCTTCATCTTTCATACATCGTTCTCACGAATCGCATATGGCGTATATGCGCTAACAGGGTTGTTTTTGATCTTTGTGTTCCGGACTTTGCTGCGACATCTGGTGCTCAATCGTTTGCAACATGCAAAGCGAGTCGGTCGTGATTTGTATGTAGTGGGAACTGATTTGAAGCTGATAGAAGAGTTCATTATTAAGCTTGAAGAACAACCACGTCTTGGATATAACTTAATTGCGATTCAAGCGCTCAAAGATGATGTATCCGAAATGGATGCGCTGATAGGGCAAACGTTATTGCACAATGAGTACTCAGAGTTTTTGGTGCTCTCTCCTGCAGATGGAAAGTTGACTCCTAACGAGATTGTTAATCATCTCTCTCAGTTCCACTTATCGATCTTGGTATATCCAACGGCCAGCATGCAGGAGTCTTACATCAACTTCTTGGTACGAGATCTGGATTCACCGTTCTTTAGAATTAAAGCCAGCCGTATTGATAGAACTAACCGAGTGATCAAGCGGACTTTCGATATCGTGTTTTCTTTGGTTGTGATTGTGGTGGGTGCGCCTATTTGGCTGCTTTTGGTACTGATTATGTTGTTGGTGCAGGGCCGGCCGATTTTCTATGTCAGTGAGCGCATAGGCATGGAAAAGAAGGCTTTTAACTTCCTTAAGTTTCGCACGATGATTAAAGATGCTGATGCGCTTAAATCAACGGTTGAAAACAAGCATGGTGATGATCATGTGCTGTTTAAGAATCCAAATGATCCGCGCATTACAAAGATGGGTAAGTTGCTGCGCCGAGTTTCTTTAGATGAGTTGCCACAGTTTATTAATGTGCTTAAGGGCGATATGTCTGTAGTTGGTCCACGCCCAGCGTTGCCTGAAGAAGTGACAAAGTATTCAGAGCTTGGGCTGCGCCGCCTTGGTGTGAAGCCAGGAGTTACTGGTCCGTGGCAGGTCAGTGGACGTGCCGATTTGCCATGGGATAGATCGTTAACACTTGATCTGAACTATGCAATGACATGGAGCTTTAAGAACGACATGTGGTTGATCTTTAGAACTATCGGCGTGATGTTTACAGGAAAAGGCGCTTACTAAAAACTTCTTAGTAAGCGCCCTAACTGTTAAAGATTTTGAACCTTGATTACTTCTTAACTGTAATGGTGATTGCTTTGTAGGTGCCGTTTGGTAGCCAGTAGTAAAGAACGTACTTGCCAGCAATCTTTAGCGCCATAGCTTTTGTATCAACAAGGCCTTTTGAATTTGCCACGATGTCTGGAAGAACAATTGTTTTCTTTGCAGGTGTTAGCAGAGTTGAGTGAACAACTGAGCCTGGCTTAACTCCACTGATCGTCAAACGAAGTGGTGTGTTGATCTTGGTGCTGGCTGTTGCAGAAGTCTTTGTAAGTTTGATGACGTTCTTGACTGGAACAGTTGAAGAGCCAATAACGATTGAAGAGTTGTTAATAACAATCTTGGTAATTGTTGGCGGATAGTTGGCCGCGAAAACTGGAGTTGCTACAGAAAAAGCTATTGCGGTAGCGGCGATGATGGCGGTCTTTGAGGTGTTTATCTTCATGCCGCTACCGTAGACCTAAAAAATTGTGTGCGATAGATATTTGTAGGGGTAAACCCTCATTTGGAACAGTCAGATTTTTGCCAAAAAAAACGCCCCCTAAATTTCTTAGGAGGCGTCTTTAGTTAAAGATTGTTTAGTTGACTGATCAGCCTGTCACAGTGATTGTGATTGTCTTCTTAGTCTCATTTGGAAGCTTGAATGTGAGTGTGTACACACCAGCGATTTTGATTGCTAGGGCGTTGACATCAACTACACCGCTGCGGCTAGCAGCAAAACTTGGAAGTTCCATCTCTTTGCGTGATGGAGTACGAAGATTTGCTTTCACTACTGCACCTGAGCGCACACCGTTGATGATTAAGCGAAGTGGTGCGTTTGTTGCAATGCTTGTTGATGAAGATGAATTTACTAATGTGACTACATTTGTGACGGTCACTTTTGGCTTACCGATGATGATTGTTGAGTTATTGAATTGGATCTCTTTGAAAATCGGTGGGTAGACAGCTCGGTACTCAGATGAACTGCCTTCGCGTTCGTTGCTATCTCCTGCATTTGCCAGAGCTGGCGTGAGTAGAGAAAGCGCGAGAGCTGCAGATGCAATTAACGCTATCTTGGTGGTGTTTATCTTCATGGTAAAAGGGTAGTGGCAAAGAGATTTGAGTGGCAACTCTTAATGCGGGTGAGTCCCTCATCTATGACCAGTGGTTGCTTCACATAGGTGATCGGGCCAGTGCCACCGGAAACTGAGATGTCATAGGTTTCGGATGCCCCGGGCGCTAAGTCGGAGATGAAAATGGCGATAGGGCGGCGGCGCTCTTCAGACAGGTAAGGGGTTTCCTGTGACTGGTCACTTCGAAGCGCTGAAGTTATCTCGGCATCGGTTGGGCCATAGATCATCAGGGCAAAACCTTGACGACCATCTGCGCCATGTGGGCGGTTTAAATCCAAACGCCCTATTACATAATCTGGCAGGTTTACAACGCTTGTAAGGTGATTCGTTATGGTGACTTGCAATGAAGTCTCTAATGGCTCATTACAGGCTGTAGCAGTGATTGATGTTTGTTTACTCAAGTAGTAATCCAATTTGTTGCCTGCAGTGTTTTGAATAACTACACGAAACTCATTGTTAGGACCAGAGTCTAGATTTCCACTAACAACTGTTGGAGTAATTAATGACTGGTCGCGCGAATTTGTAAATGAAATTAATACTCGATGTTCTAGAACTGGAGTTTGGATTTTCTGAGCAAGTGTTATTGGGGAAAACTCACCTTGTAATAGTTTTTCGACAACACCTGACATAACTTCAAGTAGGTATTGCTTTCGCGCGTTGTTATCAGTTGCAAAGCGTTGGTATGCAGTTGATAACGTTTTTTCGACAACGTTGTCGGACGTGATTTTTTCACCAGTTGCTAAAGTGATTGGACCGATTGCTTGTAAAACATAACTGAGAGCTTCGGGGTCAGTTGCAATTACACCATCGAGTTTTTCATTGAACTGCTTTTGCCATAACGCTGACCAGATTTTTGCTGCGTAAGGAAAGTGTGGTGAGAGATTTGAGTTTTGCCAGATCGCTGGATCACTGCCGTAAACGTTGATGTATTCATCGGGCATTTTTACTGGAATAAAGTCCATTGATTGCAGATCAACATTTGAACCTTGACGAAGGATTGAAATTTTGCCACGCCAGATTTGCACCTGTGCATATGCGCCAATAATTCCACCGGTCCCCCGCGCTTCGGCAGAGTTTTGGAAGACGACTAAATATTTCATCGGGCGTTCTGTACCAAGTGCGCTCGGTGCAACTTTTATAAATTGGCGAAGTAACTGAAATTCTTTATCTGGATCTTCAAGAAATTGATGTGCGAAAGATCTAAAAAACGGACCGGTAAGAGTTGATTGAATTTTTTCGACGTTTTTTTCTAAGTGCTGAGTTAGTTTTTCTGACGATTCAACTGATGCACCAGCTTGGATGTTGTGCAACAGGTTTACGGCATCGTTTTTTGCTGACAGCGCGTGCATTCCGAGAGTGAGCAGTGCAAATAAATACGTTACGAGGGCAATGAAGAAGGCAACCAAGAAAACCTTGATTGCCTGCTTCATGACGTTAAAGTGAATAACTAATTACTCTTGAGTTTCAGGACGTGGTGCATAGCCTTCTGGTGCATATCCAGCTTTGCCGCGCTTTTTCTTCAGCGGGCTGTAGCCACCGTAACCGTATGAACCATAGGCGCCGTACTTGCGCTTGTAACCATAGGAATATCCGTAGCGATATCCGTAATCGCCGCCATCGCGAGTCAGCGGAATCATGTTGAGAACTGCGCCGAGGACAGTAGAACCAACGCTTGCGATTGCATCGTAAGAACCCTTGAACTGTGCGATTCGTGTAGAACCGGCGCGAACGATCAAAATAGTTCCATCGGTCTTGGTTGAAATAATTGCGGCATCACTTACTGGAAGCAATGGTGGGCAATCGAAGATGATGTATTCGTATTGCTCGCGCAAGAGTTCTACTAAACGGGCAAAACGTGGAGAGTTTAAAAGCTCAGATGGGTTAGGTGGAATCTTTCCTGTGGTCATCACAGTTAAGTTTTCAATTTCGGACTTACCCATTGATTTTTCTAGATCTTTAGTTTTTTCGATATCGAGTTCGCCGTTGAGAAGTTGAGTTAGGCCAACCTCTTTTAGGCCTTCGCCGCCTAAGTATTGAACAACGCGTGGGCGACGAAGATCTGCTTCGATAAGTAAGGTGTCTTTTCCAGCTTGCGCAAACATAATTGCTAAGTTAATTGCAGAAGTTGTCTTTCCTTCACCTGGCATTGCAGATGTGATTGCAAGAACTTTTGGTGGATTATCGCCGCGAATAAACTGCAAATTAGTGCGCAGCTGTCTGAAAGCTTCGGTGCGTGCGGCATATCGACCCGCTGAAGTAACAAGTGGATTATCGATTGCATCATTATCGAAAGCGATTGCTGCAAGGAGAGGGACATCGCCAAGCTGCTCTTCATTTTTAACTGTGTTATCGAAAATCTGACGCAAGATTGAAAGTCCGGTTCCAAGACCAAAACCTAAAATAAATCCGAGAATTAAATTGATTCCCTTTTTAGGACTTGCTGGCGCAGTTGGAAGAACTGCTGACTTAACCATCGTAACCTTGATCGATCCACCCATTGTTGGATCAGTTGATTCAAGAGTATTTGCAGTTAAAGAAAATTGACGACCGATTGCATTTGCAATTGAGACCGCTAAATAAGGATCGGTCTCTGAAACTGTTACGTTAATTAAAACTGTATCTAGAGGCGCAGAGGCGCTAACGCTTTTAGCTAATTCGGCAGCCGTCATATTGAGGCGAAGCTCTTGGATAACTGGGGTCAGGGTTTCAGGACCATTGATTACTTGTGCATAAGATTTAACGCGCTGCTGAGAAAAACTTGAACCTTGTGCAAGGGCGCTGATATCGAGCGCACTTGATGGGGTAGAAACGAAAAGCTGAATTTTTGCTTCATAGACCGGTGTTGCCAAAAATGAATAGAGGCCGGCAATTAATGTACCGATCAACGTTGTGACAATAACGATGGGCAGGTTGCGCAGCAGCAGGCGGTAATAATCTTTTAGGTCCATAGTGGAGATACCTTAAGGGATAACCCTTAAGAAATCACATCAACACGAGAAGCACATATCGCGCCAAAGTAAGCATCAGGTAATGTTTTTTGGGCAATGGTCAGTGGTGCGGTCATAACTGTGACTGGTGCAACTTCGCTGAGTTTTAAGAGCGCGTTGATCACCGTGCGGTTGAGCCACAGGGATTCGGGGCTCGTCAGTTCGTAGGCAGGGGCAAGAATTACAGAGGACATTGACTGGACATTTGATGAGCTGACGGGGTCGATTGCGCAAAATTCCTGTGCGCGCGATGCGAGTTCGCCAACGTAGTCGCCTTTAATAAGCATGAGGGGGGTGGCGCCGTTTTTCCATATCGTGGAATCGGGAAAGCGGAGATTGAGATCAACGATGGTGCCACCGTTTTTTATATTGTCTTGAGCAATTGCAATGGCTCTACCTTCAGCTTCTGGCGAGCGCGGAATTACTACCGAGATTTCATGAGTGCTTCGTAGATTTAGAAAAGTAATAATCTGCTGGATGGTCAGTGCAACAACTTTTGCTAACTCGATTTCCATCTGCCCGGTCTGCATTCCGGTGGGATCGTGCGGCGTAAATTCAAGGGCCGATGCAAGGGCCTGCAGATTAACGATTGAAGGATTGTTAGTTGTTTCACCTAGGCGAAAAGCTACTTCTTCATCGGCGGCGATTATTAAATCCGAACTATCCAAAGAACCCTTGGCTGCCTGGGCTGACGTGGATACGCTTTCTTGAATCGGCAAGTTCCATGCTTGGGCGATGTCGCGAATCTGTTGGGGAATCGTGGTGGGCATTGCTTGGACACCAGATGAGGTGACAGTAATTTCAGGGAAAATTGCACGGATTGCGGCAGCGGCGATGATGGATCGTGCTTGGTTGTATTTACAAACCGTACTTACGTGCATGCCTGATAGTAACTGAGGTATTTCTACTTTTTCTTAACGTAACCCTTTGGGCAGATCGGCTTAATGGCTGTGACCTTTTTAGAGCTCTTACCTTTAAGACAGGTGATCGTTTTAATTGAGGCCACCATCTGTTCTAACTGTGGAATCGAAATTGCGAACTCGCCAGTTTCTTCAGCGGCATATGCCTTGAGTGCATCGAGATCTGAAACTTCGCTGACTAAACCATCACTAATTAACCGACGAACATCGTTGAAATCTAAAAGCATGGATTTGTACTGAGCTTTAGTTGGCCCGTACGTCATAGCTTTCTTGGCAAGGGCGTTAAGTCGAATGAATTGGGAATCAAAGACGCTCATGTATTGGCTTTGAATCGCTGCCACTTGATCTGCGCGCGTAGGTATTGCATCGGCGGCAAGGGCCGGACTGATGCTGCCGAGAAATAATGTCGTTACGGTTAGGAATATCGATGCGCGGATTTTCATACCTAAAAACTACTTGAGTTCGCTATAAGTAAAGGCAAAACGTGAAAACTCTGAGTGATAGCGCTTGTGATTTAGATTATCCTTGCCGGCATGTCATTACATCCACAGGTTCGGGCCTTTTTAGATTACGTAGAAATTCATAATCCGATGCCTGCCGTTCCGACTTTGCAGGAAATCCGTGAAGATGTTTATACGCACATTCCTTATGCAGGTCCTGATTCACAAGAAGTCGATGTTGAACATACATACTTCACTTCACCGCATGGCGATTTACATACAGTTATTTGGCGGCCGAAGAACGTAAAACCAAATGCACCGGCACTGGTTTATTTCCATGGCGGAGGTTGGATTTTTAGTTTTCCACTTCGATATTCGGCGCCGCTTTCAAATTTTGCTGCCGAAACTGGTTTTGTCGTAATTGCCGTTAATTATCACAAAGCACCTGAACATCAATTCCCGATTCCTTTTGATGATTGCTATGCCACTTTGTTATGGGTTGCAAAAAATGCTGAACGTTTTGGAATTGATTCAACAAAAATTGGAGTTGGCGGAGATAGTGCGGGCGGTAATTTAGCTGCAGCGGTTGCTTTAAAGGCTGCCGATACTGGTGATGTGAAGTTGGCATATCAAATGTTGATTTATCCTTGTATCAACACCGATTTTGAAACCCAATCTTTTCACGATCACGCAACTGGTTTTGGTTTAGATAAAACTGGAATGGCAGGTGCATGGAAGCTCTATATTCCTGATGAGCATTGGGAGAATAAATATGCCGTACCTGGACGTGCGACAAGTTTTAACAATGTTGCCCCGGCGGTTATTGCGATTGCCCAGCACGATGTTTTGCGTGATGAAGGAACTGCTTATGCAAAGGCGTTAGAGAGCGCGGGGATTCCGGTGGTGTTCAAAGAGTTTGAAGGAATGATTCATGGCTTTTTACTTCATGGTGCGATGGTCGATGGTGCCTATGCATTGCGCACGTGGCTTAGCGAGCAGATTGTGAAAATTGCCCAGTAATGTTTGAAGCACATACCCTGCTGGTTGCAGGTTTACTTTTTCTTGGCGCAATTCTCTACACATCAGTGGGTCATGCGGGGGCATCGGCATATATAGCAATCATGACGATTTGCGATTTGCCACCAGTGGTAATTAAGCCGACGGCGTTGACATTGAATATCTTTGTTTCATCGTACGCATCTTTTCGCTATATCAAGAGCAAGTTATTTCATAAAGAGCTTTTTCAATTCTTGATTCTGGGATCAATTCCGGCAGCCTTTATTGGCGGGCACATCAACCTTCCGACCAGTATTTATCGCCCAATAATTGGGGTTCTGCTCTTGGCGTCAGCGCTTCGTTTTTTTGTTCAATCAATGCAAAGCGAAAAGACAATCACGCCAATAAATAAAGCGCTTGCGCTTGCTATCGGAACGGCAATTGGTTTTCTCTCTGGAATAACTGGCACTGGTGGCGGAATTTTTCTTTCGCCCATAATTATTTGGTTGGGCTGGGTTTCAGTAAAGCAAGCCAGTGGAACCGTTGCTGCATTTATTTTCGTTAACTCAATTGCTGGGTTGCTTGGAAATTTCTCTTCCGTTGCTTCTCTGCCTCACGAATTACCAATCTTTGTTGTGGCAGTGCTATTGGGTGCATTTGTCGGAACGCGTTTTGGCATTGCACGATTTTCATCAATGGCCGTTAAACGTGCCCTTGGTTGCGTGCTGTTAATTGCTGCAGCAAAATTTCTTTTTGCATAAATAAACCCTCCCGTCGAAATGGCCGGGAGGGTTTATTTTTCCTATTTACTTCTTGCGCCGCTTAATGCCATTAGCAGCGTAATACTGTCGCCAGATTCCGCGGTGAATCGGAATTCGCATTGGAAGAGATTTAACTCCAGGAATTACTGGAATCAGAATCAATCCCAAAGAAAGAGCACCCATGAGGTACATGATGTAGGCATCAGCATTTGCACCGATTGGCTTGGACTCTTCATTATTAAATGGAGGGATCTGATACCAGAATGAATAGAGCCACAACCAAGCTTGACCTGGATAGCGACCGGTTTCATTCATCATTCCCCATGTTCCACCCTGCAAATTAGCTGTAGTGCCCGCATCATCTAAATAGGAACCATCACCAAAGAAAAGAATCTGCTTGGTGTTATCAGTTTGGAAAAAACCACCTTGTGACAAAAGTGCCGCATCAAGTGCTCCGCCTTTGGCCATATCAGTTAATCCTTGAGCAAGTGCTGGGACTGGACCATATGCACCGGCAGGCACTGCAGAAATTTTTCCTTCTGCTTTAGTAATTGCATCGTCATATGCGGTCGCCCAGTCTTGTTTTTGCTTATCACTTGCCGCTTTCCACGTTGCTAATGCACTCGCAATATCAGTTGACATAACTTGCGTGCTTAGCGGCGCAATAACAAATTCATTTACGGTATCGACGGGATGTGAAACGCCTGCCCACTTTTGTAACCAGAGTGGACCAACGTTTAAACCTTCGGATGCTTTGTTATATGGCGCACCATACGTTGCTGAACCACTTGTCCCCGCTAACTCTTGAACGGCCGTTGCATAAAAGTTGTCAGCATTTGAAACTGCCCACCCTTTGAAAGTTAGAGGTGTCTCATCGGGTGATCCCATGAGAAGTGATAACCCAATTGCAAGTATTGCAACGATGGCAACTGCAATCGAACCTTCTTTAACGATGTCATAGCGCTTAGTTGCACCGCTCCAAGGAGCGGCATCGAAAGCTTCTTTTTCCTTTTTTGAAATACTCATCGTCCTACCCCACTCACTGTTGGCTCGGCATCAATTGGTGGAACAACGCCGCGACGTCGAACCATGAGCACGTGAATTACAGTAATAACGCCAAGTAAAAGTGGAAGAAAAGCAACGTGAAGAAGGAGCATTTGACCTAAATTAGTTACGTTGAAAAATGCGCCGATTCCCATCGAGTTGAATCCATCTTTGGCCTCGAATGAAATCCACTGTGAATCAAAGTTAGTTTGAACTAAGTAACCGGTGAAAGCTGTGGCAATTGAAGCAACAAAGGCAATTGCACCTGTTGCCCATGTTCTGAAGCGATTTCCACGCCAGGCTGCCATCCAATATTTGCCCCAGAGGTGGATCACCATGAAGACAAAAAACATTTGAACTGACCAGAAATGCATACTATTAATAAATTTTCCAGCGTGTGAAACGTGGTACCAAGCTGGGCCTTCAAAAGCTAAAATAACTCCAGAGAAAATTATTACGGCAAGTGCTGAAAGAGTGAGAACGCCAAAAACGTAAATCCATGAGGCTACATATGCTGGTTGATCATCTGGAAGAAGTTTTTCGATTGGTAAATTCTTCTGCCATTTATTGCGCAGTTTTGCGGTCCACATTTCACTCATTTGTGATCCTCTTTGTCCTTAGGAAATGGAACAAAGATTGCCAATGCAAAAATTGTAAGCATCAGCACAATCACAATTAAGTTTGAAACTGAAATCTGCAGCCAACCTGAATGTAGATAAGTTGCAGGATGATTCATGAAATCTGAAATCCAGCCTGTCATTGAGTCGTCCGTTCGTTTGACGTAAAGTTTTCTTTACTTCGTTGACGGCAAAGGTACGACTTGATGCTTTAAACAACTACGCTTTATGTGAGCGGCAACACTCCCGATTAATTCTCAGATTAAGCGTTTAGAAGTTCGCCTAACAGAGTTTCGACGCGCAATTTAATTTCATCGCGAATCACACGAACAGATTCAATCCCCTGCCCTGCAGGATCATCTAGAACCCAATCTTCATAACGCTTGCCTGGATAAAACGGACACGCATCTCCGCAACCCATTGTGATTACGGCATCAGATGCTTGTACGGCTTCGGGAGTTAAAATCTTTGGAACATTATGTGCAATATCTATTCCAAGTTCTGCCATCGCTTCAATTGCAATGGGATTAATTGTATCTTTTGGCGCAGAGCCAGCAGATAAAACTTCTACCCGGCCCTGCCCTAAGGCATTCATGAAACCGGAAGCCATTTGAGAACGGCCGGCGTTATGAACACAGACAAATAAAACTGTTGGTTTAGCGCTCACTTTTCAATCCCTTGGCTATTGCCAGTCCGATTACTGCACCTAAGAGCTGCGCAATTACAAATCCTGGAACCGATGACATCTCGATTCCGGTAAATGTGTTACTTAAAGAGCGCGCGAAGGTTACGGCAGGGTTGGCAAAGGATGTAGAAGATGTGAAGAAATAAGCTGAACCGATCCAGGCAGCAACAGCAAGTGGGACGTAGCGACCCTTCTTTTGTCCGCCGATGATTTGAATAACCAGAATTAATCCAGCGGTAGCAACGACTTCGCTCAATAGCAGATTTGAACCTGTCTTAGCTGCGTGTGAACTCGCAATCGCGGGTAGATCAAACATCACATTGGCAACCATGACACCAATAACAGCGCCTATGGTTTGAGTCAGAACATAATTCAGCGCAGTTACTGCATCGATTTTCTTATTTACATATTCGACCAAAGTTACTGCTGGATTAAAATGTGCGCCACTAATTGGCCTAAGCATTTGAATGATTATTGCCAACATAAAAAAAGTCACAATCGCCACAATTAGAAGTTGTAGCCCAATATCTTTAGTCAGGTTTGTGGCCATAATGCCGGAACCAACTACTGATGCAGCAAGAAGACCTGTACCAATTAACTCGGCTAAGAAAATTCTTGGCTTCATTTATTTAACACCAACGATGTCGACAACGAATATTAAAGTTTCATTCGCGCCGATTGGTCCTGAACCATTAGCACCATAACCAAGTGATGGCGGAATTACCAAGAGACGACGGCCACCAACTTTTGCTCCAGGCAGGCCTTGCTGCCAACCTTGAATCACGCCAGCTAGTGGGAAAGTTGCTGGCTTAGATCCTGTCCATGAAGATTCAATAATTTTTCCAGATGACCAAGCCATCAATGTGTACTGAACTGTCAAAGTTGAGGCGGCAGTAACTTCGGCGCCGGTACCTACGATGATGTCTTTAGTTTGAAGTGTCGTTGGAGCGGTTCCCTTAGGTGCAGCAATTGTTGGAGCTGATCCTGCAGCGCCAGTAACTTCAGGCAAAGTAGCAGTTGAATCTGTCACGGAATTATTTCCTCCTAGAGATGCGAATGATGC
>CAINRW010000133.1 GCA_903852815.1 uncultured Actinomycetes bacterium | reverse complement strand
TGGTTTCCAAGCATGGAATTAATGGAACGGTCGGCGGAGATATGTCGGCCCTCAAGAAATATGTAAAGACAACAAAGAAATATCCAGGATTTAAGAAGATAGATTTCAAATGGTCTGGTGGAACTGGAAATGATTTTCCAAGGCTGAATGTACGAGTTAAAGATGAGCTAGTCGCATTCGGTAGCCCTGCTGAAATAGATGTTGATGAAAAAGGCGTAATTAATGGTGGCAAGCATCTCAAACCATTTGAAGTAGATAAATTAGTTGAAGAGCGCGGTGAGGAAGTTGTTTTCTTCGATGGCCGCAATGCCTTTGAAGCAAAAATAGGTAAGTTTAAAAATGCGATTGTCCCTGACGTTGAAAGTAGCCGAGATTTCATTAAAGAGATTGAAAGTGGAAAATACGACCACATCAAAGATAAGCCAATAGTTACATATTGCACGGGCGGAATTCGCTGTGAAATCTTGTCAGCCGTAATGGTCAAGCGCGGCTTTAAAGAGGTCTACCAAATTGAAGGTGGAATTGTTCGATACGGAAATAAGTTTGGTGACGATTCCCTCTGGGAGGGATCACTCTTCACATTTGATGCCCGGATGGCAATTGATTTTTCCACAAAGACCAAGGTGATTGGTGAGTGCGAGCGATGCACCGCAGCTACAAAGACATTTTTTAACTGCGCAACTGCAAGCTGTCACGAACTTATTTTGCTCTGTGAAGATTGCTCAAAATTGGATTCGAATTTAAGTTGTGTGCACTCTGGAACAAATAAACGTGATGCTGAAATGGTTGGTTAAGGTCGGGTGGCAGATCTCCGCGTTTGCGTAATTGGTACGGGTGCCATGGGCACCGATCACATAATTAGAATTAACACCCGGATGTCAGGAGCAGTAGTAACTGCAATAGTTGAACCAGATTCAGCTCGCGCAGCCGCTGCACTTAAATTTGCACCTGGCGCTAAGGAATTCGCAAATATCTCAGATGCAATTTCAAGTGGTCTAATTGATGCTGCGCTTGTCGCAACTCCAGGCGCATTTCACGAAGAAGTATTGGAGCCAATTATTGCCGCTGGAATTCCAGTTTTATGCGAGAAACCAATGACGCCGGATGTGGCATCGGCGCTTCGAGTAGTAGAGGCCGAAGTAAAGAGCGGCAAGAAAGTTATTCAAGTTGGTTTTATGCGTCGCTTTGATGAGGGTTACATTGAGTTGCAGAAACAGATTTCTGGTGCGCAACTAGGTGAATTGCTTGCTCTGCATTGTGCCCACCGCAATCCTTCGGTTCCTGAGTGGTATGGCAACGATATGTTGATTGCTGATTCAGTTTCGCATGAAATAGATATCGTTCGTTTCTTGACTGGCTCCCCCATCATTTCCGCAGAAGTTAAGCAACTTAAACGCAATAAATTAGCTCCCGAGCGTTTGAATGAACCGATTCTGGTCTTGCTGGAAACCGAATCAGGAGTAATTGCAACAGTAGAAATGAATGTTTCCATGCAATTTGGCTATCAAGTTATTACTGAAGCAGTTTTCCAGAAAGGTGTCAGTGAAATTGGACGGTCCAATGGAATGACAACTTGGGAAGCTGGTCGTTCTAGTACTGCAGAACATATTTCATATCTAACTCGTTTTGCCCGTGCCTACGATGATGAAATTCAATCGTGGATCAATGCTGCAAAAATTGGACAACTGGGTGGTCCAAATGCGTGGGATGGTTATATGTCGGTTGCAGTTGTTGAAGCCGGTTTGAAATCACTTCGTAGTGGCGCAAAAGAATCTGCAACATATGCCACAAAACCCGCTTTCTATAACTAGTATTTGACCCTGAACACAACTGGGGGCTACATGTCTAAAAAGAATCTGCGTATAGGTGTTATCGGTGCTGGCCGGATTGGAATTGTGCACTCTGGAAGTGTTAATGACACTGCAGGTGCCGAACTTTCAATCATTGTTGATGCAATCGAAGAGAGTGCAGCCAAACTTGCAAATCAATATGGTGTTAAGCACACAACAAACGTAGATGACATTTTCACTAAAGGAGATGTTGATGCAATCATCGTCGGCTCTCCTACCCCAACTCACGTAGATCTAATAAGCCGAGCAATCGATGCGGGAATCCACGTCCTATGTGAGAAGCCAGTTGATCTTGACATTAATCGCGCAAACTCAATCAAGGATAAAGTTGCAAACTCTAAGACCAATGTTTCTATCGGTTTCAATCGTAGATATGACCCAAATTTTGCCGCTGTTCATGCCCGGGTAAATGCTGGCGAACTTGGAAATATCGAACAGTTAATTCTTACAAGTCGCGATCCAGCACCACCTCCACAGGCATATGTTGCTGTCTCGGGAGGAATTTTCCGCGACCAAGTTATTCATGACTTTGATATCGCTCGATACTTTGTCGGAGATATTGTTGAAGTAAGCACATTTGCCACAAATGCTTTTAGCTCTGAAATTAAAGCTGAAGGGGATTTTGATACTGCGCTCACAAATTTAAGAAGCGCAGATGGCAAGCTAGTTTCAATAGTTAACTCTCGCCACTCGTCATATGGTTACGACCAGAGACTTGAAGTTTTTGGCGAAAAGGGAATGCTCCAAGTTTCAAATATGGCACCGACAACTGTGCGCAGTTTCAAAGCAGATCACAGTGAGCAGAGCGATCCTTATTTAGATTTCTTCCTAGAACGGTATGCCGCTTCATACCGCAAGGAACTTGCACTATTTATTGAGAGTATTGAAACTGGAAAACAACTGAACCCGACTTATGAAGATGGTTGCAAGGCGCTAATACTTGCTGACGCTGCAACCGAATCTGCCAAGACGGGCAAAGTTATAAAGCTTTAGAAGCCTTCAGCTTCTAATTCTGCAAGCACGGCACGGAGAAATTCCACGCTAGTTTTTGCATCTACGAATGGACCTGCTCCTTGCGCTGGCTCAGCGCTCAACGCGTTATCTTGTTCGAGAACAAACCAACCGTTGTATCCAGCCTTAACCAAGTTGCGAACTATTTCTCTTATATTGGCATCGCCCTGTCCTAGCGGTGTGTAAAGACCGGCCAACATTCCGTCGTAGTAAGTAACGTCATGGTTTCTAACTTTATCTGCCATCGCGCTATTTACATCCTTCAAATG
>CAINRW010000132.1 GCA_903852815.1 uncultured Actinomycetes bacterium | reverse complement strand
TAGTGCTTTCAATTTCAATAATTTCATCGGCCCTAGCTTCAATTGCATCGGCAATCTTAAGAAGTGCACGCTGACGCTGTGAAGGAGTCGAATCTCGCCAGCCAGGAAATGCATTACTTGCCGCAGTAAAAGCGGCATCAACATCGGCGGAATTAGATTTAGGTGCCGTTGCATAGGCTTGACCAGTTGCTGGATTAATGAGCTGTGAGCTTTCGCCGGACGTGCTGTCTACGGCCTTACCATTAATGAAGTTAGTTAACTTTTCCATGGAGTCGAGCCTACCAACTCCAAATGAGCCTAACCAGTAGGGTTTTGAATCTTTTCGGCAGCGGCTAACTGGCCACACGCGCCATCTATTTCCCGACCTCGTGTGTCGCGAACGGTGACGGGCACTCCGTAACTTTCCAAGATGCGAACAAATTCAGCTTCATCCTCCCGGCGAGAGGCGGTCCATTTAGATCCAGGAGTTGGGTTAAGCGGAATCAAATTAACGTGAGCGTTTCTATTCTTAAGCAAACGTCCCAATAAATCCGAACGCCATGATTGATCATTAATATCTCTAATTAAGGCGTACTCAATTGAGTAGCGGCGGCCAGTTTTCTTTTCATAAGCATCGGCGGCGGCCAAGACTTCCTTAACTTTCCATCGAGAGTTAATCGGAACAAGTGAATCTCTGAGTTCATCATCTGGAGTGTGCAAAGAAACGGCCAAGGTAAGTGCAAGACCTTCCTCTGTTAATTTTTCAATTCCATTAACTAAACCAACAGTAGAAACTGTGACTGATCGGGCACTAATTCCTAAACCATCCGGATTGGGATCTGTAATATTTCGAATAGTTCGCATGACCGCGTTGTAATTTGCTAACGGCTCACCCATTCCCATGAAAACAATGTTTGAGAGTCTGGCTTCTCCCCCAGGAAGTTCGCCATTTGCACAGGCCCGGGCGGCAGCAACGATTTGCTCAGTAATTTCTCCGGCACTTAAGTTTCTTGTGAGCCCTGCTTGTCCTGTAGCGCAAAATGGGCAGTTCATTCCGCAGCCCGCCTGCGAAGAAATGCACACAGTTACGCGATCGGTGTATCGCATCAAAACTGATTCAACGAGAACACCATCATGGAGTTTCCATAAATCTTTTCGTGTCATTCCACCGTCACACTCAACGGAGCGGACCAATTGAATCAAGGTAGGTGTTAATTGCTCGGCGATTGTTTCGCGCATATCTGCGGGAATATCGCTCCAGTTTTTGGGATCATTTGAAAGATGCGTGAAGTAATGAGTTGCTACTTGGTTAGCACGAAAAGCAGGCAACCCTAAAGATTTAGCAACTTCACGTCGCTCTTCTGGTGAGTAATCCGCTAGATGCTTAGGTGCTTTCTTTCGCTGCACGGGTTCGTCAAAAACTAATTTTAATTCGTTATCGCTCATGACCAGCGCTTCACTAGCTCTAGAGCTAACCAAAGAGCCGGGGCTGAAATTAATACTGAATCTAGGCGATCTAAAATCCCACCATGGCCAGGCAACATTGAACCCATATCTTTAAGTTGTAGATCGCGCTTCATCGCGCTTTCAATTAAATCACCACATGTTGCGGTAAAGACAATCATTGCACCAACGATTGCGCCAACCCACCACTGCATATCCAAAATGAAATTAAAGGCAAGTGATCCACCGGTTACTGTGAAGATAAAGGAACCGATTAAACCTTCCCAACTTTTCTTTGGGCTGATGTTTGGTACAAGTGGGTGCTTTCCGAAAAGAACGCCAACTATGTAACCGAAAGTGTCATTACATCCGACTAAAACAACAAAACTCATTACGCGACCTAAGCCATTGTGCGGCTTAGCCAACAAAATTAAGAATCCGCCAAGAAATGGAAGATAGAGAAGTGAAAAAGTTGTAGCCGTTGCGCTTTGAACAAAACCATCTGGGCCTTGAGTAAGCAACTGGATAAGTAGAACTGGTATCGCGATTGCAGTTGCAATTGCTAAGCCTGCAACACCACCATTCCACGTTGCATAGGCAAGACCAAGTGAGCCAAGAGCTAATGAGATTGCGGAAATATAAATTCCCCGTGCACTAAAGGCGCGAACAATCTCTCGAATACCCAAGAGAACTGCCACTGCAACTACTACTGCAAATATTTCACGGTGATAGGCAAGGGCAAACCAAATCAGAGCGATTAAAGAAAGTGAGACAAGAATAGAAGGACCGAGTTTGCGTCCTGCTCGCTTATTGATCGCTTCGTTGATTGATTGAAAATCTGACATGTAAGTCAAACTCCTTAGACTTCGAGGAGTTCAGCCTCCTTGTGCTTAAGAAGTTCTTCAACACGTGCAACATGTTCGGAAGTAATTTTCTCTAACTCTTTTTCTGCGCGAGCTAAATCATCTTTTCCAATGTCGCCATCTTTTTCCATTTTTTCTAGGGCTTCCTTGGCAGCTCGGCGAATATTTCGCATCGAAATCTTGGAATCTTCGGACTTTCCTTTAGCGACCTTGATGTATTCCTTACGACGCTCTTCTGTTAGCTGCGGAAAATTGATTCGAATTACCACTCCATCATTTCCTGGATTTACCCCAAGATCTGATTCGCGAATTGCTTTTTCAATGCTTGCCATTGCGCCCTTATCAAATGGAGCAATTGTTGCCATGCGTGCTTCAGGCACTTGAATTGATGCAAGTTGAGATAGCGCTGTATAAGTTCCATAGTAATCAACCATAATTTTGTTGAAAAGCGAAGGGTGTGCTCGACCAGTTCGAATCGCGGCAAAATCATCTTTGGCTACTTCAACAGCCTTGCTCATCTTTGTATCGGCATCCTTGAGGGTGCTTGCTAAATCCGACATGATTTCTCCCTTTGCTTTCCTAATCTGTTAATTCTATATGAAATGACTTATTTCACTGTACCGCGATAATTTATGCGTAATTCAACGCATTTTAGTAATTATGAAACTAGGGTTCCGATGCTTTCACCGCGAACGGCCCGTGCGATGTTTCCATTTTGCATCAAATCAAAGACAACGATGGGGAGTTTATTTTCACGGCATAACGCAAAAGCTGCAGCATCGGCTACTGCTAAAGATTTACTCAAAACTTCATCATAAGAAATCAGATCATATTTAACGGCAGATGGATCCTTCTTAGGATCTGCGTTATAGACACCATCAACACCGCTTTTTGCAAGAAGCAATGCCTGTGCACTAATTTCAAGGGCGCGTTGTGCTGAAACAGTGTCGGTTGTAAAGAAAGGCATTCCTGCGCCTGCACCGAAAATAACTACGCGACCTTTTTCTAAATGGCGAATTGCGCGAAGCGGAATATACGGTTCGGCAACTTGTCCCATTGATATCGCAGTTTGAACGCGGGTTTGAATTCCTTCTTTTTCAAGGAAGTCCTGCAAAGCTAAACAGTTCATCACTGTTCCAAGCATTCCCATGTAGTCAGCGCGTGATCGATCCATGCCGCGTTGAGAAAGTTCTGCGCCACGGAAGTAGTTTCCGCCTCCAACTACTATCGCGACTTGAACTCCAGTGCGTGCGACATCGGCGATTTGTTTAGCAATATCTTGTACAACATCGGGATCGACACCGATGCCCTTTTCTCCACCAAAAACTTCTCCAGAAAGTTTAAGGAGCACTCGCCGATACGTTCCTCTTGTACCGGGCATGAGTGCTCCTTTAACTTCTAGTAAGAATTATTAAATTCTAAGCGGTTTAGCCTTTGAACTTATTGACCCACGCGGAAGCGATTAAACGCTGTAACAGCGGTTTCCGCTTCATCAAGGATCTGCTTAACAGTTTTCTTGGCATCTTTAGCAAAGGACTGCTCGATGAGGGAAACTTCCTTCACGAAACCAGTGACGCGACCTTCGATGATCTTCACTAGTGATGCTTCTGGTTTTCCTTCTTCGCGAGCTGTTTCTTCGGCGATGCGTCGCTCATTTTCGATGAGATCTGCAGGCACGTCTTCGCGATTAACGAATTGTGGTGCAAAGGCAGCGATGTGCTGAGCGATATCTCTGCCAACTTCGGCAGCATCCTTAGTCAACTGAACTAGAACGCCAACCTGTGGTGGCAAGTCTGGACTGGTGCGGTGCAAGTAAATCCCAACTGGTGAATCTTTCAATACAGCAATTCGGCGAACTTCAATTTTTTCACCGAGCGTTGCATTCGCTTCATCAACTGTGGCCTGGACTGTGTTGCCATTTGCCATAGTTGAAGCAAGGAAAGATTCAAGTGAATCAGATTGAGCATTTTGCAGATGGGCAAGAAGTTCATCAGCAAGTGCAATAAATCGTTCACCCTTAGCCACGAAATCTGTTTCGCAGTTGAGTTCAAGCATTACGCCAAGGTTTCCTTCAACTTTGGCAACAACTGCGCCATTTGAAGTTAAGCGACCTTCGCGCTTTGTGACTCCCTTGAGTCCCTTAACACGAATGATGTCAATCGCTTTGTTGTAATCGCCTTCTGCTTCATCAAGAGCTTTCTTGCAATCGAGCATTCCTGCAGCGGTTGCTTCGCGAAGCTTCTTGACATCTTCAGCTGTATATGCAGCCATCTAATTAGGCTCCTTCTGTAACTATTGGTTCTTCTGTAACAACTGGCTCTACTACTGGAGCGACGTCTTCTGCTGGTGTTCCGAGAATTTCCTTCTCCCAATCAGCTAAAGGCTCACCAGCAGCAACTGCAGGTGCTTCATCTTTAACTTCTGACTTGGCTTGTGCCGAACGAGCAGCAAGGCCAGCAGCAATTGCATCAGTGATAACGCGTGTTAGTAATCCGATTGAACGAATTGCATCATCGTTACCAGGAATCTTGTAATCAACTTCATCTGGATCGCAGTTTGTATCCAAGATTGCGATTACTGGAATACCAAGCTTCTTAGCTTCCTGTACTGCTAGGTGTTCCTTCTTTGTATCTACAACCCAAATTGCTGAAGGCAATTTAGTCATGTTACGGATACCGTTCAGGTTCTTAAATAGTTTTTCACGTTCACGGCGAAGAACAAGAAGTTCCTTCTTAGTCAGAAGTAGATCGTTCTTTTCTTCTAGAGCTTCAAGCTCCTTAAGGCGCTGAATTCGCTTATATACAGTTGGGAAATTTGTAAGCATTCCACCTAACCAACGCTCAGTCACAGTTGGCATTCCAACACGTGCTGCTTGTTCGATGATTGGTTCTTGTGCTTGCTTCTTTGTTCCAACAAATAGCACATGACCACCCTTGGCAACGGTGTCCTTAACGAACTCGTATGCATTGTCGATGAGTGCAAGTGATTGCTGGATATCGATGATGTAGATGCCGTTGCGCTCTGTAAAAATAAAACGCTTCATCTTTGGGTTCCAGCGACGTGTCTGATGTCCGAAGTGGACTCCGCTGTCGAGGAGTTCGCGCATTGTTACAACTGCCATTTCGGCATACTCCTTCTTAGGTTTTAAGTGCAGCGCACAATAAAACCCGCTCGGTTAATGGCCAAACAATTTGTCAGGCCCGTCGCACTGAAAGTTTCATCCACCGATTTAACGGACCGAGATGATTCACCGACCATATGGTCAGGCAGTGCTGAGATGTCACCCTTGAATTACTTCAGTGATGCAGGCGCAATCTTACCTGAGCCTCGAGCGCGAAAATACCGCTTTAGGCGCTGGTAGGCGCGCAGATATAAAGCCCAGTGACTGGAGCATTTGAATCTTGCGTGCAATGTGTTGTGACCCAGGTTGAAATGGAGTTATCTCCCCCACCGATTAATACATACCTAATATCACCGGCATTAACTAATTCGGTGAATTTTTCTAAGCTCGGAGTTGGATCCTGCCCATCAAAGCCACCAATTGGCAGAATATTTTCACCGGTCGCGGTGATGTAAGGGGCTGCTGATTGGGCACCAAAAGTCACGAGCAAGAATTTTGCTCCGCTACGGTTGGTTTTTAAATAATCAACGGTCGAAGAAACATCTTGCTGGCCAAAGCCACCGCCGCCACGTCCACCAACATTTGGAAAACGCATTGGTTGTCCTGTTGGATCCGCAAAGGCACCTTTTCCTGGACCGCGCAAGCCACCACCCATTGGTCCACCAAGACCACCACCCTTAGGTCCACCAATTGCGCCGCCCATTGCTTCAACATTTCCGGCAAGTGGATTAATTGAATTTGTATAACTATGCGCGTCGATTGCCCACGCTGCCGGCGTTAGAACTAAGGCGCCCAATAAAGTGATGGGGAATATGAGGCTAGAAGTTTTGTGCGAATAGATAAAAATCAACGCAATTGCCAGAATCGCAAGAATGCCCTGCGCAAATGGAAGCCACGATAGATAGGCATAACTGTCAGCAAAAAGAAAAGCTGAAAGTGATGCCACAAATGCCACGATGAGTAATACCGCAAAGTTTTCTTTTTCAAGAGCGGTGGCAACTGCACCTGCAATCAATAGTGCCACTGGAATAGCCAGCGAACTTGTGTAGAACTGATGAATTCCGGCAACGAGTGAAAACATGGAAAAGAAAGTTGCTAACCAAACACCGAGAAAAACATTGATGCTTGTACGAGTTTTCATTACAAAAATCGCCAGCAAAGCCACAACGGCCGTCGGTATTAGCCAAGCAATTTGACCTGACACTGCCTGACTAAAAATACGACCGAATCCAGCACTTCCTCCAAAGGGTGGAGTGAAAGATCTAAAGTTTGGATCATCTGAAGTTGAGGAGAGGGCCGCTGACGTAGAACTAAAGCGTCCTAGACCGTTGTAGCCAAATACCATTTCAAATGGGTTGTTGTGATACGTACCGCCAATATAAGGCCGATGTGCAGCTGGAACTGCCCACACAATTAAAATCCAACTCAACGAAAGCACAAGTGAAGATAATCCAGCAACAAGAAGATCTTTTATTTTCTTTCCAAATTTTTGTGCAGTAAATAACCAAGCAATTATTAATGCTGGCCAAAGTGCCCAAGCTTCCAACATGTATGTGTGGAAAGCTAGAGCGATGAATGCTCCTGTTATTACTAAATCGCGGCGGCGCAAACTTTGAAGCGCTTTCATTGCCCAATAACTTGCCAAAGCTAGAGTCAGTAAAAATGCAGATTGTGGTTGATTAGCCCGCGCAACGGCCGTGACAATCGGAGTTGTTGCCACAATTGCCCCTGCAAATAACGCACCAGTCGTCCCGAAGATTCGCTTGGCAGTCATTGCCACAACGATTACAAGTGCAATGGTAAGCAAGGCATTTGGAGCAATTATTGCCCAGGTACTAAATCCAAATAATTTAACAAAAATTGCAGGTAACCAATACGACCCAGGAATTTTATCCAGAGTTACTGTACCCGCAGGATCAATTGCGCCAAAGAAAAAATTACCAAAGTTCTTGCTCATACTCATTGCAATAGATGCGTAATATTCCGAACGCGCTGAATTTGCTAAACCCCAAAGCGTTGTGAAACCAGTAAAAATCGAAAGTAAAACAAGTCCTAAGTGATATATATCTTTAAACAAGCCCCAATACGTTACTCGCAACATAGCTTCAATAACGATACGCAGTGACATCTTACTTGTGCCGAAAGCGCGTTCAATAAAAGTAATAGGGACTTCTTTAATGACTCCCCCAACGTCATTGGCCCTACGAGTCATTTCAATTTGAAAGCAATAACCTTCGCTCAGAATTGTTGAAAGATTCATCCGCTTTAGTAACTCAGCTTTATAGATTCTAAATCCTGCGGTCGAATCTTTAACTCCTAGTTTAATGAGCGCTTGAGTGTATTTATTCGCAACTCTTGATAATAACTCCCGGCGCTTGCTCCAATTAACTACCCGGCCACCTTTCATCCAACGCGAACCAATAACAAGTTCAATTGCGTCATCACTTTCAATGGCTTCAAACATCGCGGGTAAATCACTTACTTGGTGGGACCCATCGGCATCCATTTGAATGATTTCTTCGTAGCCTTTTTCAAGTGCCCACGCATATCCTGCGCGGTAAGCGCTACCTAGACCTAACTTCTCAGATCTTTGAAGGATAGATATTCGTGAGTTTGATATCTCGTTAATCGCATCAATAGTTCCATCACTTGATCCGTCATCGACAACTAATACATCTACGTCCAGTTCTAGTAGCGGCCGCAAAAGGGCTGCAATACTTTCGACTTCATTAAATGTTGGAACTATTACTAAGCGTTTAGGTGCATTCATACAAAAATCCTCATACATAAACCTGAGGAAATCATGGGTGCCAACTTTTTCTCTAACAAGTTCTCTATCATCACCACCATCTGAGGCACATAATCTGTGGCCCTGGGTTGCGCGCTGGGTTCTTGGATGTTTAAACGGCTGGCATCTTCTTCTAAGGCCAAAATCATTCGATCCGTCAAAGACCGGATCGTTTCTTTGTTCTCCATAGAGCGTCGAATGATCTTGTCATCGATATCGGTGATGTTGCGTACGAAATTGACCTGGTAACCTAAGACTTTGAACCAGCGTTGCACAAGATCAAACGCGATCATGGAGCGAGCATGTCCAATGTGACAAAAATCATAGACCGTCATACCACACACATACATACTGACATGCCCGTCTTTTAAAGGCACAAAGCGCTCAAGCTCTTTAGATAGGGTGTTGAAGATTCGAAGTGACATGAAAGCTAAGAAAAATGTGAATGACAGGCAAGACCAAAAAGAAGAAGAACATCAGTTGCTTTAAAATAAGACCCTCAAGGACACCCCTTTACAAAACACGAGCGCCAATACAAAGGCGAGTTGTCTTGTTACACTAAGACTTTATCTCAAACGCCTTGGAATTGGGGGAATGCCTTTTGAGGGCAGTGAACATGAATCAAAGCACCTATATTAACGACCTCTTGAGGTTTTCGTTGGCATCAACAAGGTACAAGTGAATTCTTTTGACTTCATTGATGATTATGTTCGAATATTTTACGTCCTCTTTAAAAATTTTGACCCACCTCGCGCTCAACCCGCCATCTATTTTAACTTTTTTAACTTTTTCAAGCCTGATGCGTAAACTGTGGATCCAACTTTGTGCGGTCTTGGTTTTCTTCACCAGTTTGTGCGCTCCATGCATGGCCGACCCTCATGAAGATGTTCTGAAACTGCTTAAACAAGATTTGACTGAGCAAGCCTTTGTCATGGTGAATGCTTATCTTCAAGATCACCCACAAGACCCACAGATGCGTTTTTGGCAGGGCAACTTATGGGTGAAAAAGGGTGTGTCCAACAAAGCCAGCGAAGTTTTTTTGCGTTTGACCCAAGATTACCCTGAGCTGAGCGAGCCCTATAACAATTTAGGGATTTTGCAGTTTCAAGCAGGCGATTTTTTATCTGCCAAAAGCTCCTTTGAGTCCGCCCTTAAAGTGCAGCCAGACTTTGTCAACGCCATGGAAAACTTGGGCGACACCTATTTGCTCCTTGCTCGCTCAACTTTGGATCAAGCCAAGGAATTGGACCCCAAGTCAACATCAACAAAGTACAAGCTAGAATTGATCCATCAAATGCTGTCAGAGTGGAGCAAGCATCCAAAAAAATAGATCT
>CAINRW010000131.1 GCA_903852815.1 uncultured Actinomycetes bacterium | reverse complement strand
GCTCGCCTATGGATGGAATATTCATTGGGAGAAAAGGGTGCAGATATCTGGGCACAGGGTGGAGCAACTCCAACTCTATGGGTGTGGCTACTTAAGACAGGTCGTGCAACTGCAGCTGGTAAAGCATCAATTGGTACAAGCAAGATTCTTGCTGAAAAAGCAACTGCTGATCAAACAGCAGCAGCTCGCGCGTACCTAAAGACTGCTTGGCCTGCAGCTGTGGGAACAAACTAAGTAGAGAAATAGCGTCAATTAATTGACTCAAACTCAATACAAGGGAACCGGTTCTGCCAATGGCAGGACCGGTTCTCGGTATTGGCGTGGCAAGAGTGCCTACCTTGGTGTTCTCCCATTCCTATTTGTCAGCGGAATATTTCTCCTATATCCAACATGGAACGTGGCCTCAGGTGCGTTTCAAGATAAAACTGGAAAATTCTCACTTGCAGTTTTAAAAGAGGTTTTTAACTCTGCTGTTGCGCGCCATGCTTTCGCAAACTCTTTAGAGATCTCGGCCAAAACTGCAATCGCAGGCGCAATTCTGGGTGGCCTGTTTGCGTGGGCAATTGTAAATGGAAAACCTGGAGGATATTTCTACCGAGTTGCAGTCGCTTTGAGCTCAGTGCTCGCCCAATTCGGTGGCGTGATGTTAACTTTCGCCTTCTTGGCAACTTTTGGTTTCAACGGGCTGATTGCAAATGTCGCATTAAAGATTGCGCCCAATTCATTTTTAGCTGGCTCAGCCTGGCTATACGGCATGACAGGCCTAACAATTCTTTATACATTTTTCCAAATCCCGTTAATGGTGTTGGTATTTTTACCAACGCTTGAAAATTTAAAGCCCCAGTGGCGCGAAGCATCTGATGCCCTTGGCGGTAAGGCCTACGAATACTGGCTTCGTATTGGAATTCCAATTCTGACACCATCATTTGCAGGCGCTGCACTCTTACTTTTTGTTAACTCGTTCTCTGCATATGCAACGGCAGCAACTTTAATAAATTTGTCAGATTTCTTAACTCCACTTGAAATTGCAACCGCACTTACAAGTGAAACTGGTGGTGCAAACCCTGCCGAAGCTAAATCACTCTCTTTCTTTATGGTTATTGTCGTAATTATTGCCATGACGTTTTATGCGCTTCTGCGTCGTCGTGTTAGCAAGTGGGAGCAACGTCGATGAAGAAATCATGGGGAGTTCGTATTTGGCGCTGGTCAATTATTTCTTTCGTCGGTGCATATCTATTGGTGCCTCTATACGCGATGTTTGATTTTTCAACTAAACCTTTTGGTTTTCAAGATAAGGGTCGAACATTTCGTGCTTGGACGACAATCCCGGGTCAACCAGATCTCATGCCCGCAATTGCTCGCTCCCTAATTACTGCAGCGATTGTTATGGCATTAATTCTGTTCCTAATAGTTCCTACGGCAATCTGGGTGCATCTAAAACTTCCAGCTCTGCGCAGACCGTTTGAGTTGTTGTGTCTGTTGCCTTTGGCAATCCCAGCAATCGTTATCGTGGTTGGTATTGCACCTTTATATCGCTGGATCTCAATTAACTTGACTGAATCCCCGCTTTCGCTGGCAGGCGTGTATTCGATGTTAATTTTGCCATACACGTATCGATCACTTTCGGCAGCTCTTGACGCTGTAGATATTCATACGTTGGCAGAGGCTGCCCGAACTTTGGGAGCAAATACTGGACGAGTTATTTTCGGAATCATTATGCCTACGATTAAGACAGGAATTGTCAACGGATCATTTATTGCAATCGCTTTAGTCCTTGGTGAATACACAATTTCAAACCTTTTGAACTACAAGACTTTCCAAAATGTAATTGCACAAATAGGACGCACAAATGGAAACGTTGCAGTTTCAGTTTCGCTTGCATCGATTCTCTTTGTTCTATTTTTACTTCTACTCATCCCTACTAAGAAGCGACGTAATGCAGTTCTAGACGTCGACCTCGTCTAACTCGAAAGGACCATAAGTTGAGCTCCTCAGCATATGTACAACTCGTAGATCTTGCCAAGCATTTTGGAAAGGTGCGCGCCCTTGACGGGTTAAATCTAGAAATCGCCCAAGGTGAGCTTGTTGCTCTGCTTGGTCCTTCCGGATGTGGAAAGACAACTGCTCTTCGCGCCCTTGCAGGTCTACAAGAATTAGATCGCGGTCAATTAATTGTTGATGGCAAAGATGTAACTTTTCAAAATGCAAATAAGCGCGGAATGGGAATGGTATTTCAAGCCTATTCACTCTTTCCACATATGACTGCGCGAGAAAATGTTGAATACGGTTTGAAACTACGTTCGCACAAGACCGCTGCAGAGAAAAGAAAAGCACGTTCTGCAGAGCTTCTTGAGCTAGTTGGCCTTTCTACTCACGCCAATCATTTCCCACATCAATTATCTGGTGGGCAGCAGCAACGTGTTGCGTTGGCTCGTGCGCTTGCCATTTCGCCGAAGGTTTTGCTTCTTGATGAACCTCTATCGGCACTTGATGCCAAAGTTCGTACACAACTTCGTGAAGAGATTCGAAGAATTCAATTGGAACTTGGGACAACGACTTTATTTGTAACCCACGATCAAGAAGAAGCACTAAGTATTGCTGATCGCGTAGGAGTTATGCGAAATGGCCAACTAGAACAAATTGCCGCACCTGCAGAACTTTATGACCGCCCAAAGACGGCTTTTGTTGCTGAATTTGTTGGTTTAACAAATCCAATAGCTGGAAATGTTACTGGCGGCTCAATAGAAATTTTGGGTGGCGTTGTTAAAACACTTCCTGGTTCAGTTTCTTCGGGTGCAGGTATCGCACTTGTGCGTCCAGAAAGTATTGATGTAGTTGCAAGTAAATCAGGAAATGGCACTGTATTTTCAGCAAGTTTCCTCGGTGCATCATGTCGTTTAACAATCAACATGAATGATGGAACACGCGTCACCGCACAATTACCAAGTTCTGATTCTGCAGGAATTGGCGCGGGTGCCAAAGTTGATGTTTCACTTCTGGATATGCCAGTTTTTGTGAAGGCTGCGGGATGATTTTTGGTTCAATCTCAAAGCTTGAAACCTTTACGGATGAATTTGTTTGCTTTGTAAAACTAACAACTTCTGAAGGTCATGTTGGCTGGGGACAAACTTCAAATTACCATTCAGACATAACTGCACAAGTCTTTCACCGCCAAATTGCACCGTGGGTTCTTGGTAAAGATGCCTCCGATATCGGGGCACTTGTTACTTTAGTTGAAGCCCGCGAACATAAATTCCCTGGAAGTTATCGTTGCAGGGCTAATGCTGGTTTAGATACAGCGTTGTGGGATCTTCGCGGAAAAGTCGAAGGTAAACCAGTAGTTGAATTATTGGGAGGCACTGCCAAAAAACTTCGTACCTACGCTTCTTCCATGCGTCGAGATATAACACCACACGATGAAGCTGAGCGCTTAGTGCAACTTCGTGATCAATTCGGCTTTGACGCTTTTAAATGGCGCGTAGGTGCTGAGTGCG
>CAINRW010000130.1 GCA_903852815.1 uncultured Actinomycetes bacterium | reverse complement strand
TGACAAACAGAGCCACATATTGGCATTGACTTATTAGCACGCTGTTGAGTTCTCAAGGTACGGATGCGCACTGCTTCCCAGGATTTCTCCTGTTTTTCAGGGCAGACCGCCAAACCTAGTGCATACATATGGGCACGGTCAAACCGGCTTAATGAAGCTCATGATCTGGGAATCACTGCTGTTCGGCCTAAATCGTCCGTTTCACAGCAAGAACGGAACTATAACCCTCTGGGACATACGGGTCAAATCCATAGTGCACGTATTGGTGTGACTTGCGACAAACTTAGAGCTATATTCAAAAAACAGTAGCGGGCTAGCGTTTTTTGACGACTTTTATGAAATTAGGCAAGTTCGACTGCGGCTAAATCGCGCTTACCTTTGCGCAAAAGTGCGTATTTCCCGCATAAAAAGTCAGTTTTTTGGAGAACAAAATCCTCTCCAGAAATCTTTTCATTATTGAGATATGCGCCACCTTCTTTAACAATGCGACGCGCAGCTGATTTCGAGTCAACAACGCCCGTTGCTGCTAGGAGGTCTACCCACGTAGGAATGTCTTGATCTTTAGAAATAGTTGTGCGTGGAAGTTCTGCAAGCGCTGCTGAAAGAGTTTCTTCATCAAGTTCATTCAAATCACCTTGACCAAAAAGTGCGCGCGCAGCTGATTCAACTCGAGTTGTTGTTTCTTCTGTGTGCACAAGAGATGTTAATTCGCGAGCTAAAGCTCTATGCGCTTCACGTAGTCCTGGATTAGCAAGATGTGAACGCTCTAACTCTTCAATTTCTTCATGTGTTTTAAAAGAAAAAACTTTAAGAAAATTAACAACATCTTTATCATCAGTGTTTAACCAATATTGAAAGAATGCATACGGTGAAGTCATTGCTGGATCTAACCAAACAGAACCGCTTGCAGTTTTTCCAAATTTAGTTCCATCTGATTTAGTTAATAGCGGAACTGTTAATGCGTGACCACTTCCTGATTCAACCCGACGAATAAGATCAAGGCCAGCAACAATATTTCCCCATTGATCTGAACCACCTAGCTGCAAAGTGCAGTTATGTCTGCGGAAAATTTCAAGATAATCAAACGACTGCAGTACTTGATAAGAAAATTCTGTATAAGAAATTCCACCAGCTTCTAGACGGGAAGAAACTGAATCTTTGGAAAGCATTTGGTTAACTGAAAAATGTTTACCGATATCGCGCAAGAATTCGATTGCACTCAGTGGTGAAGTCCAGTCAAGGTTATTAACAACAATGGCTTTATTTGGTGCTTCATCAAAACTAAGGAAAGCCGACACTTGTTTACGGATACGAGATACCCACTCTTCAACTACCTCAGTGCTATTGAGTGTTCGTTCATCGTTTCGCCCAGACGGGTCACCTACTAAACCAGTGGCTCCCCCAACTAGTGCAATTGGCGTGTGGCCAGCTAATTGAAAACGTCGTAAAACAAGTAGAACAACCAAGTTTCCAACATGAAGTGAAGCGGCAGTTGGGTCGAAGCCAACATAGAGCGTCATCGGATTTTTCATTGCATCTTGTAATGCCACTTCATCAGTTGATTGGGCTACAAGCCCACGCCAGCGAAGGTCGTCGATCAGATTCATGCACTCATCATCTCTGAAAATGCCCTTGCTCTGTCGGCTATTTTCTTTGCGTGTTGGCTATTGAGCTCCAAGGTTTGTTTGATTTGTTCAACGACAAGAATTGGTGCAGTTCCTCCCGATGTGGTTCGTGAATCGAGAGCACCGGAAACTACTAAAACCTCACGCACTCCCCCATCGAGTGCTGGGTGGATATGCCCAAACTCGGCATCAGTAAGTTGGTGAAGTTGGCGACCTGTTGATTCACAGAGCGATACACATTTGCCTGCAGATTCATGAGCCGTTGCAAATGGAATATTTTTTCGCACTAAGTAATCTGCAATTTCCGTCGCAAGTGAAAAACCAGTTGGCGCAGCTGCAGCCATTTTTTCGCGATCGAATTCAGTGGTCGCAATCATTCCGGTTACTGCTGGCAGAACTAATAGCAGAGTGTCAATACTGTCAAAAAGCGGCTCTTTATCTTCTTGTAAATCTCGGTTGTAGGCAAAGGGAAGACCTTTGAGCATTGTTAAGACTGAAACTAAATTGCCTAAGAGTCGACCAGATTTTCCGCGAGCAAGTTCTGCCATATCTGGATTCTTTTTCTGGGGCATGATTGATGAACCTGTTGAGTATTGATCTGAAACTTTTGCCCAGGCAAATTCAGTAGATGCCCACAAAGTCCACTCTTCTCCAATTCGGGAAAGATGAGTTCCAACTAGAGCAAAAATGAACAGTGCTTCCGCCACATAATCTCGGTCACTGACGGCATCAATACTGTTGGCAAATACCGACTCAAACCCTAAATTCTTAGCAGTTAATTCAGGATTGAGCGGAAGTGATGAGCCGGCCAACGCACCTGCACCTAATGAACTCACCGAAGCGCGTTTAAACCAATCGTTTATACGATCTAAATCGCGCGAAAATGCCTGTGCATGTTTGGCAATTTCATGTCCGAAGGAAACTGGTTGCGCGTGCTGAATGTGAGTAAAACCAGGCGCGCTGTCATTGACGTACTCACTGGCCTTATTCAAAATTGCCCAATTAAGTTCAGTTAGTAGCGATGCAATCTCAAGCATGTGATCCATTGCAAAAAGCCGTAAATCTGTCGTGACTTGATCATTTCGAGAGCGACCTGCTCGCAGAGCCCCGCCAACCGCGCCAAGCTTTTGCGTTAACCCTCGCTCAAGGGCGCTATGAACATCTTCGTCCTGTGATTCGGCAGTAAAAGCACCCGATAAAACCTGCGACGAGAGTTCTTTGAGCGCAGTTCGAATCGCTTCGGCATCGTTTTCGGCAATGAGACCGCTAGTTTCTAGAACAAATAAATGAGCTAACGAAGAGCGAATGTCATATGGCGCTAAACGCCAGTCGTAATGAACGCTTCGAGAGAGCGCGAAAACCGCATCGGCAGGAGCTTCTGAAAACCGTCCACCCCACAATGCCATCTACTTTCTCCCATTCTTTGATGCTGCGTAGGTTAGTAATTCTTTCGCTAATTGCGCGCCGCCGGTGGCTTTTTTCGAGACAAGAATAATCGTGTCGTCGCCAGCAATAGTTCCAATGACTCCAGTGAGATGTGCGTGGTCAAGCGAACTAGCTACAAACTGGGCAGCACCCGGAGGTGTATGGATTACTGCCAAATTTGCACTGTGATCCACGGAGAGGATTAATTTGGATGGGACAGGATTTATTCTAGAGAGTGCATCATCAGATGAATCATTGATTTTGTAAATTGATTCACCGTCTTTGCCCCGAGTCCGAACTGCGCCAATTTCTTCAAGATCTCGACTAGCAGTGGCTTGAGTTACTCGATAGCCACTCTTTTTTAAGGCAACAACGAGATCTGATTGCGAGTGAATTACTTCTGATTGAATAAGTGCGATTGCTTTTGCTCGCCGTGCTGAAACATTCGTTGCATTAGTTGACATCAGAAAGCACCTTTCTAAAAACTGCAATAAATTTCTTAATTTGCGCTTCAGTTACAGTTAAGGCTGGAGCAATTCGGATAGTTGCTGGATTGGCTGCATTAACTAATACTCCGGCATGCATCATCGCTTGTGAGACTTCATTTGCTACCGCTTTATCGAGTTCAATTCCTATGAGGAGTCCTGCGCCACGGACTTCCTTGACTCCTGGGATAGTTGAAACTTCTTTAACAATTAATTTGTGGTACGCAATGGCCTTTTGCATCAACTTTTCTTTGTTAATTGTTTCTATGACTGCAAGCCCAGCCGATGTGGTTACTGGATTTCCTCCAAAAGTAGAGCCGTGATCACCTGGCTGGAAAAGTGAGGCCGCTTTGCCAAGTGCAATCATTGCCCCAAGTGGCAAACCTGCGCCCAAACCTTTTGCAAGAGTAATCACATCGGGCTTAATGCCTGAGTATTCGTAACCAAACCAACTGCCTGTGCGACCCATGCCAGTTTGAACTGCATCTATCACGAGTAAAGCGCCGGTTTTATCGCACAGCGAACGAACTTGTTGTAAATAATCTTTTGGTGGAACTATCACACCAGCTTCACCCATGATTGGCTCAAGAATAACCATGGCGCACTTTTTCGAAATTGCATGGCGCATTGCTTCAATATCGCCGAAAGGAACGTGTTTAACCCCTTTAAGTAAAGGGAGAAAAGCTTCACGCTTTGCAGGCTGTCCAGTGAGAGAAAGCGCACCCATTGTCCGACCGTGAAATGCACCTTGTGCAGCAACGATCCGCACTCGTCCAGTACGACGAGATAATTTAAGTGCCGCTTCATTTGCTTCAGCACCAGATTGGCAAAAGAAAACTCGAGCTGACTTATCACCAGTCATTGCAATTAGTTTCTCGGCAAGAGCTAATGCATTTGGATGAGCATAGAAATTACTCACATGTGTAAGAGTTTTTATCTGCTTAGTGACTGCATTCACTATCGCCGGATGTGCATGACCAAGAATGTTAGTTGCAATTCCGCCCAAGAAATCTAAGTATTTTTTTCCGTCTGCATCGGTAACAACTAATCCTTTGCCTTGAACAAGTGCCAATGTTGGGGTTCCATAGTTATTTTGTGTGGTTGCTTGCCATTTTTTAATAAGCTGTAAGTTTTTCATTTGATCACCAAAGTTCCACCGGTTCCTCGAAGGGCATCTGCAAAACTCGTTGGACTAGTTCCATCAATCACTCTCACTGCTTTAGCCCCTGCAGTGATCGCTTCAAGGGCTGCTTGTACTTTTGGTGCCATGCCTTCGGCAAAAGAAGTTTTGATGGCCTCGAGTTCACTATTAGTTATTTGTTCAATAAGCGAGGTTTTATCAGGCCAATTGCGATAAATGCCTGGTACATCAGTCATGATGATCAAGGAAGTTGCATCTAATTCACCGGCAATTGCAGCGGCAGCTAAATCTGCATTCACATTTAACCCTTGTCCAGTATTTTTATCACTGGCAATCGGTGAAATGACCGGGACAATTCCATCGGCAACCAATTCAACTATTTTTTTACAATTAACGCGAACCACATCGCCCACCTGACCTAGATCGACAGATGTTCCATCAACCAATCTAGTTTTCTTTTCACCAATTAAGGTTGGTAGTTCGCGTCCAGAGAACGGTTGAGCCTTTATCCCTGCTTGAGTTAAGCCTTGAGCGACCTCTGGTCCAACGTGATTAACCAAGACATCTTCAACCACCTCGAAAACTTCTTGTGTCGTGTATCTAAAACCACCTACAAAATGCGATTGGATTCCTTGTTGCTTAAGGGCGGCATCTATTTGTGGACCGCCACCATGAATTACGACCACAGTTTCACCGATTGCGTGTGCGGCAGAGATTGCTCGAGCAAAACCGCCATCCTCATCCTTCATTGCATGGCCACCAAATTTAACAACCATCATGTTGAATACGCCGAATTCTCGTGGACATAGTCGTGGCTTAAATCATTAGACATAACCGTTGCATTCGCCTGACCTACTTTGAGATCTATTACGATTCGAACTAATCGCTCGTCAAAACTAACCATTGACTTATCGACATCAGGTGCACTGTTAGTGCATACCTGCACCCCATTAAGTTTCACATCGATAGTCAAAGGATCCATGTAGGCATTAGCTGTTCCAACTGCGGCCAGTACACGTCCCCAATTGGGATCACCTCCGAAAATCGCTGCTTTTAAAAGATTATTACGCGCACATGCACGAGCGACTTCGACAGCATCTGCTTCATTTATCGCATTTACAACTTCTAAAGACACTGTTTTAGTTGATCCTTCGGCATCAGCTATGAGCTGTTCGCACAGTGAACCACATACTTGCATCAATAAATCTTCTAAGTCAACATCACTTATTGCAATTCCGGATGCCGCCGATGCCATAAAAACCACGGTGTCATTAGTTGATGTGCAACCGTCAGAATCAATTCGGTTATATGTACGATCTGTAACGCGGGCGAAAATCTCAGAAGCTCGATTGCTCACTTGTGCATCTGTCATGATTACCGACAACATTGTCGCTAACGCTGGTGCCAACATTCCTGCACCTTTTGCAATTCCAGCAACTGTGATTGCGTCTTTAGTAACTCGGGCAATTTTTGGTACCGAATCGGTAGTCATGATTGCTCGAGCGCAATCTTCCAAACTCTCATTTTTCATACTTTCATTTATGAGTGTGAGACCAGAAATTATTTTTGGCATTGGTAGAAGCTCGCCAATCAAACCAGTCGAACAAACAATTACTTCGCCTGCCGAAACGTTGAGTAGATCGCTTACAACTTCAGCAGTCTTATGCGTGTCGGCAAATCCCTGAGGTCCAGTACAAGCATTAGCACCGCCCGAATTCAATACAACGGCTTGAATCACACCCTCTTTAGCTACTTGCCTACTCCAGATGACAGGCGCTGCAACAACTTTATTTGACGTGAAAACTGCGGTTCCAAAAAAACTAGGACCAGCGTTTTGAATTAACGTTAAATCAAGTGCACCGCTGCTTTTCAGTCCAGCCGCGCACGCTCCCCCAATAAATCCCAGTGGAAGTTTCATGCACCTAAACCATCTATAGAAAGTCCTGCACCTTCGTGCATACCGGTAATTAAATTGGCATTTTGAATCGCCTGACTAGCAGCCCCTTTACCCAAATTATCTATGGCAACACTTACAACGAGGCGACTTGTGTGACTATCGACAGCAACTTGGATTTGAACTTTGTTAGAACCATTCACTGATCCAGTTTTTGGCATCTGGCCATTGGGCAATACATCTATAAAATATTCGCTCTCGTATCGCTTGCTATACAAATCATGTACGTGCGTAGTTGATACTTCTTGATTCAATTTCATAGTAATTGTCGCCAAAATTCCCCTAGGCATCGGAGCAAGAATCGGTGTGAAAGAAATCTTCGCGGCTTTTTGCGAGAGTACTGAAATAGCCTGCTCGATTTCAGGGGTGTGTTGGTGAACTCCGCCAAATTTATAGGAAGTCAGAGATCCCATCACTTCGCTAGCAATCAAATTAATGGATGCATTTCGTCCAGCACCAGTGGTTCCAGATGCTGCCACAACAACGATGTCGCTCAACTCGCAAAGATCAACTGCTGGAGCTATCCCGAGGGCGATTGCCGTTGCATAACAACCAGGATTTGCTACCCGGCTGGCTTGGGAAATTGCCAATCGTTGCGCGAGGCACAGTTCCGGTAAACCATAAACCCAAGCTCCTGCGTGTGCGCCTCCGTAGTATTTCTCCCATTGAGCAGCGTTCTCTAAGCGAAAATCCGCGCCCAAATCCACGACCTTTACTGACTGCGGAATTCGTGAGACCAACGCCGCTGATTGTCCGTGAGGTAGCGCGATAAAGAGTAATTCGATGGAAGCGAAATCAATCTCGTCTACTGCCGAAAATTTTTTACCCGTGTAAGTCTGCAGTTGAGGATGAATCGAAGTAACTAATTCTCCAGCATTTGAGTGAGCACTAATTGCGCTCACTTCGAAATTTGGATGAATTGCCAACAAACGAAGAAGTTCTCCGCCGGCATATCCGCTTGCTCCAATAACCGCTGTTTTCATGGGGTTAAGGGTAACTGGAGATTAATATTTATGCAAACATATGTATATTTATGCGGTACGAACTACGGCACCAAATTTCTTGCCCGCAAGGTCGGTTGCTGCTTCGCGCATCGCCGATACTTCCTCGCCGGTTAGCGTGCGATCTTCGGCGCGAAATACCAAGGTAAATGCAAGCGAAACTTTGCCATCGCCAATTTTGTCGTAACGATCAAAGAGCGTGATTGATTCCAATAAATCACCTGCGCCCTCGCGAAGTGCGGCTTCCAAATCAGCGGCAGCCACAGATTGATCAACAATCAAGGCGACATCTTGAAGGGCTGCAGGCATCGTTCCAACTCTGGAAGGTCGAACAAGTGGTGATTCTGGCAAAGCACTCAAGCCAACCGCAAAAGCAACGCTTCGCTCTGGCAATCCATATTTCTCAATAATTCTTGGGTGAAGCTCTCCTGCGTGGGCAACGGCTTTACCATCGACAATAAGTTCTGCGCAACGTCCAGGATGCCATGGAGCAAAGTCTGAGCGCTTAATACTCCATGAGAGATTGCATAGCGAAAGAATATCTTCGGCATATTCAATTGCATCCTGCCACGAATATGAGCGGGCCTTGCCCTGCCAATTTTCATTTTCAATTTTGCCAACCAGTAAACCCGCGACGTGATATGCCTGCGGCGGAACAGATGCAAATATCTCTTCGATCTGTTTGGCACTTGGACGTGACTTCAAATCTGGAGAAATAGATGCCACTAGTTTTTGGCTCGATCTAAATATTGAACCCATTTCAAAAATTGCGAAATCTTTAGCACCGCGGCTGATATTGCGTGCAGCAACTTCAATTAATCCTGGAACAAGATGAACCCGCATCAGTGGAAACTCCTCTGACATTGGATTTGCAATCTCGTACGTAGCTGCTCGCTCACCAACAAATCCCATTGAATCGATAGTTGCCTGGTTAGTGAAGGGAAAAGTTTGAACTTCTGCTAGACCGCGTCCGGCTAACATCGACGCAATTGCTCGGCGACGTTTCTGTACAGATGTGAGCGAAGCGTGCTTGGGACGTGGAGGCAAAATCGAAGGAATCTTGTCGTACCCAATCATTCTTGCTACTTCTTCGGCAAAGTCAGCAGCGGTGAGCAAATCCGAACGCCATGACGGAGGATCGATAGTGAAAGAACTTTCATCTACATCGCAACCTATTGTGCGAAGGATTTCAGCGATTTTTTCTGGGGCGACTTCAAAACCTAAAATTCTGGAAATGTAAGTTGGATCTATTGTGACTAATGGTGCATATACAGGCTCGCCATCAACGGATGTCGCAACGTATTTTGCCGAACTGTGCGCAGTGAGAAGTTGAACAAATCGAGCAGATGCAAATTGCGCTAACGATGGATCAACACTTCGCTCTAGTCGTCTAGAAGCTTCAGATGAAAGTTTATGTCGGCGTGAATTTTTAGCAATGCACATTGGATCAAAGCGAACCGCTTCCAACGCAATATCAGTAGTGGAATCGGTAATCTCAGAGAACAAACCACCCATAGTTCCGGCAAGGGCCAAAGGCTGTTCGTCATCGCAAACAACTAAATCTTCTGGATGCAACATTCGTGTTTGGCCATCAAGAGTTATGAATTCTTGTGCCTTGTCTGCGCGCTTGACGGTTAAGCCGCCTTTAATTTTAGACTTATCAAAAGCATGAAGTGGTTGACCTAATTCCAGCATTACATAGTTAGTCACATCTACGACAAGGGAAATTGATCGCATTCCCATTTTTTCAATGCGCCGACGCATCCAGATTGGCGTCGATGCTTTTTGATCAAAATTTGTCAAAGTACGCAGATAGAAAACAGAAGCTGTTGAGTCATCAGCAATTTTTGCGCTTACGCCTTCGCCGATTTCATCAAATTTCAAATCCCTAAGTTTGTCCACTGGGTCGTTAAAAGTTAAACCCAACGCACCAGCAACTTCGCGGGCAATTCCCCGAATACTTAAGGCATATCCGCGATCTGGGTTTACTGCGACATCAAAAATAACATCATTTATTTGAAGTCCAGCGATTGCATCTTCGCCAATGACGACCTCGTTTTCAGCAAAAACCATAATGCCCGCATGCTCATCGCTAATGCCTAATTCTCGGGCTGAACAAATCATTCCATTTGAGGTTTTGCCATACGTTTCACGTGCAGCGATAGCAAAATTTCCTGGCAATACTGCACCAGGCAAAGCTGCGACTACTACATCTCCGACAGCAAAATTAGTTGCGCCGCAAATAACATAGCGAGTCTGTTCTTCTGCGCAATCAAGGCCTACAAATCGAATTGGTTTCTTGAATTCAGTAATTTCTTCGATTGATAAAACTTTCGCAAATTTCAGTGGACCAGTTAAATCGGCACCTTGATAAATAATCTCTTCAACTTCAAAACCGACACGAATTAATCCATCTGAAATTTGATCGGCAGAAACTGTGGCAGGGATATCTACGAATTCTTGTATCCAGGAAAGTGGTGCGCGCATCAGAGACCTACTCCGAACTGTCGGGTAAAACGTAGATCGCCTTCAACAATGTCATGCATATCTGTAATTCCATGACGGACCATCAATGTGCGCTCTAATCCCATTCCGAAAGCAAATCCGCTGTAGACATCGGTATCAATACCGCACGTTGCAAGGACCTTTGGATTAACCATGCCGCAACCGCCCCACTCAATCCAACGATTGTTAAAAAAGATATCTACTTCAGCACTAGGTTCAGTAAAGGGAAAAAATGATGGACGAAGCCGTGTTGTTACATCTGCTCCAAACATATGTCGAGCAAAGTTATCGAGAGTCCCTTTCAGATGCGCCATGGTGATGCCCTTGTCAATAACAAGACCTTCGACTTGATGAAATACAGGACTGTGAGTTGAATCCAGTTCATCGGCGCGAAATGTTCGACCAGGACAAATGACATAAATAGGAGGCGTCTGAGTGAGCATTGAGCGAATTTGAACTGGTGAAGTGTGGGTACGCAAAACCATTCCAGATTCAATTGGCTCGATGAAAAAAGTATCTTGCATTGTCCGCGCAGGGTGATCGGCTGGAATATTTAATGCATCGAAGTTAAGCCAGCCAGATTCAAGTTCTGGACCTTCTTCAACGCTATAGCCCTGTTCGATAAAGAAATCTGACACTTCATTTTTAATAATTGATATTGGGTGCAATCCCCCGCGATGTCTGCGATTTACGGGAAGCGTTATATCTACAACTTCTTCAAGTAATACTTTCTTGTCGCGCTCTGCCTCTAAGCGATGAGTAGCTTCGGAAAGTGCTTGGGCAATGTGCGCCTTGGCATCTCCAATAATTTTGCCGAAAGAAGCTTTTTCTTCAGGTGAGAGTGAGCCCAGGGTCCGCGATGCCAAAGCTATTGGCGATTTATCCCCAGCGTGAGCCAAGCGGGCAGCCTTGAGTTCATCGAGTTCAGTGGCGGCAGTAAATGCAGTGCGGGCCTCATTTACCCAGCCCATAACCTCTTCTTGGCGCATATGGAGAACTCTATCGTGAGAGAGTTTTAGAAGTCGGGATATTTGCTAAGTGATACATAACAATCGTGGCTGCCGCCGAAAGATTGAGACTTTCAGCATTGCCAGGCATTTCAATTTTTACTAAATCAATCCCACCAATTGATTGCTGTGTCGATAAACCTCTAGCTTCATTACCAAAGATGGCTACGCAGTCCTTGGTAATTGCAAAATCACTGAGTGAAGTTGCAGCTTGGGCACCTAAAGCAAACGCCTGAATATCTAGCTTCAAAAGATCGTTCAGTTCGACATCTTCGAAAACATTTACATGCCACAAAGATCCAGCGGTGCTTCTGACCACCTTAGGAGAATAAATATCAACACTTCCCGGCGAAGTTATTACCGCATCAAAACCGAAAGCATCGGCGGATCTAATGATTGTTCCAGCATTGCCTGGGTCTTGTATTTCAGAAAGATAAATAAATTTTCGACGTCCGTTAAGCGGCAGTGATTGAAAAGAGTTATGTGGAATTTTACAAAGCGCAAGAATTCCTTGCGGCGTAACTGTCTCTGACATTGATTTCATAACTTCATCAGTAACATCAATTGTGTTAATAAGAGTTAAGTCAAAATCACTTTCAAGTTTGTTGCGTCCAGATTGCGTCAGATAGACAACATCTATGCGTGGCCCGTTTTCACTTGCTAAAGCTTCTCGTGCACATTGCAAGCCTTCTGCGACAAAGCGTGCCGATGTTCTGCGCTCTTTACTTCCTTTAGAACCAATAAGAGCCTTAACTCGCGCAATATGTGGCGAGTTAAGGCTCTCAATCATTGGAATCTATTAAGCAGATACAAGGCTCTTGCGAGCAACTTCAACAAGTGTCTTAAATGTCGCTGGATCATTTGTTGCTAGATCTGAAAGAACACGACGATCAACTTCAACTCCTGCAGCTTTTAGGCCTTGGATGAAGCGGTTGTAAGTAAGTCCGTGCTCACGGCAACCTGCATTGATGCGCTGAATCCAAAGGCGTCGGAAATCGCCCTTCTTATCTTTGCGGTCATTGAAGGCATAAACCATTGAGTGAGTAACTTGCTCCTTCGCCTTTGTGAAAAGACGTGAACGTTGACCGCGGTATCCGCTGGCACGTTCTAGAGTTGTACGACGCTTCTTAGCGGCGTGGACACCACGTTTTACTCTCATTTAATTCACGATCCTTACTTCAAGCCAAGCATGCGCTTGGCTGTCATTGTGACGGTTGGCTTTGCTGACTGCTCGGTTGAG
>CAINRW010000129.1 GCA_903852815.1 uncultured Actinomycetes bacterium | reverse complement strand
GTTAGATCTGATGTTTGATCCAACAAATGCTAAAGCTGGACAAGGCCACGATGTTTGGGATGGAAATAACGCAACTACTTCTGCAACAAAATCAAAGCTATATTTCCTCGACGATGTTTCCTACACATTAGTTGCAACTGGAGGGGGCGATACAGCTCCAACTGTTCCAGTAGCACATCGCTTTGTTCCGACTGGCTCAACTGGACTACTCGGAAAACCTTATGACAAAGGCGCAAAGGGTTGGTTCCAATATTATTCAGCTGGTGTTAAGTACTACACAGCGATTGCAGAAGTTGGAACTTCTGTCACTCTGAAGTGGCACATCACTGATACTTCAGGCGCTGCCTATGCAAGCAAAGCAGTAAATCTGATCGTAGGTAAGAGCTATTCATTTTCATCAGCCTCTTACAGCACAACGTATACAGGAGCGACAAGTTTCAGCACCTCTGCTTCAACTGGCGCAACTGATGCGAAAATTATTTCAGGCACTACAGATGCAAGTGGTGACGTTAGTTGGACGTTGACTAACACAGATACTGTCGGTCAAACTCGTCCAGCCGATTTAGATGGCGATATTGCTGATGGTGGGGTTTATTCCCAGATAACCGTAATTTTGCCAGGTGGTAGCCAGCTTGTAGAGGATCAAGACATCATCGATCTTCACTTCGTAAAAGCTGCTGGAAGTGGTGGCGATGGTCCAACGGCTCCGTCAACTCTTGTTAACTTCGAGACATCAGATTCAACTGGTTACTCACTTGGAGTTGATGGCACTGTTGACTTTGGTCGTGCAGTTTCATCACTTTCGACCACCGCACCTGCTGGAGGATCCAGTGCTTCACTCAAGGCGGCAAAAGTTGTTAAGGCTGGAGGTGGAACAGATGTCGGTGCTGCTTGTTGGGCAGGAACTTCATTCTTAAATTTCGGCGGGACCAACAAGACACTTGTTTCAGTCGGAAACAAAGTTGTTTCGATGAACGTATATGCACCATCAGCGGGACAAAAAGTTCGCTTTAAAATCGAAAATAGTGCGGACGTAAATCAATACGTAGAGCAAGATGCTTTGACTACTAAAGCTGGCTGGCAAACGCTTGCATTTGATTTCACAACTCCGGTCACTGCTGGGTGGCAAAACACATCCACATATAACAAGGCAACAGTCTTCCTAGGCTTCACCTGCGATGGCCCAGATGCCACCAATGAAAGTACTTGGTATTTTGATGATGTTGCTTTCAACGGAGCGGCAACACCAGCAGTTGCAAGTGAAGCTAATGCTCACTACAACATCAAACTAACTTCGCCAGTAATGGCTGGAAATAGTTTTGATGCCTCAGCACGTTTCTATCGTGGTGATTTTGCAAGTCATGGTGATCAAGCTATTGCTAACGGTGCATCCGATCATGCCTATGTTTATTACGCAGAAGTGGGATCAACTCTCACTCTGACATATCACGTAGACAATGGTGCAATCGGAGCAACTGGAGATCCAGTTGTAGGTAAAGTCATTCGATTAATCGTTGGTAAGAACTACAGCGATTCGAAAGCTTCATTTAATAATGCGGCAGCCAACCCAGGCGACTATCCAAACGGAACCAACGAAGTGATTTTGGTGGGAACCACAAATGCTTCAGGAGATGTCACCTTCACTTTGGTTAACACCAATGCGACAGGTTCTGTACCACCAGCGAGTGCAACATCAGATCCTGACACAATCGACCGTGCCACATGGGTAAAGTCAAACTTCTATCCAACTACGGGAACAGGAAGTAGCGATGCGGCTCTGCAGAATGAAACCATTGATAATCTGTGGCCGTATTTCTACTCAACCGCTGTTCCAACCCCAGCTGCACCAAGTGTGAACCCAAATGCATATAAGCTAAATAAAGGTTCACAAGCAGTTATCGATTACAGTCTTGTAACTAACAAGATTTCTTGTGAAGCACCTGAAGGTAATAGCGATGCAACTTTTGCAGCGTTTTACTTATTTGTAAATCACAAGTTGATAGCCGCTAAGCGAAGCGGTGAATTCCTTGGATCGCGAATCTTTAAGCAGATTGATGTTCCTGCTAACTCCGCAACCTTGACCACGGCATATTGGAATATTGCACCATCGTGGAACAAGGGCCGTATCGCATTAATCAACTGTGTTACACAAACTGGAAATTCAAATGGTGTAGCAAAGTCCACATCTAAGGTAGTCACACTTGCACGCGTAGGCAAGCGCCTTCCAAAGAGTTCAGCGAACTCTGGTTTACCTACTGATGTAACTATGCGCTTAGTTTCTCCAGCTCTTCTAAAGGATGCTGCCGGAAGCCCAGTCGACTACATCGACTTTAGCGCTGACCCAGTCAAGAACCACTGGGATCAGTACTACGGTAAAGCAGATGGCGGGCTTGGAGTCTTTTATAAGTACTTGACTGCAGGATCAACTACGACCCTGAAGTACCACGTGACTGACTCAAAGACTAAGCAATCACTTCCTTATTACAATGTTTGGCTAATTGTTAATAAGAACTATGGCGGTAACCAAGCAGCAACCTTTACGTTCGAACGTAATGGATTGGTGACAAATGTAACTGCACATGGAACTGATCTGGGAGAAACTCAGATAAGTGGAATCACGGATGACAATGGTGACGTTACATTCACACTAGTGAATACAAATAGTGCAAATTCAGCTGAACCAAAGCCAAGTGCGCTAAATGTTGAACAACCTAGCTCAGTATCCAGCGTCTACTCAACGATCACGCTAACTGCTCACTTGGGCACAGACGAAACCCATGAGACCAAAGATATTATTTGGGCTCACATCGTTAAGCCATAAAGAAAGCAGCGTGCATAATCAAGAAAACTGTTAGAAAGGGGACGGCGATTTGTTCCAACTTAATTGTTGGAACAATCGCCGCTCTTCTTCTTACTCTTTTGTCACCCACTACTTCTTTTGCAGAAGGTCAAGTACAACAAGCTCCCGTGATCACTCTCTCTAGTAATGGGAAAGCAATTTCTGTCTCTCCGGCCAAATGGAGTTCTGGCGTTAAAAGTAGTTATAAGTGGCTTCTTAACGGCAAAAAAATTTCAGGTGGCAAACTCTCTTTTACTCCTAGTGCAAAACAAAAAGGAGCAAAACTTCAATATGTAGAATCAGTTGGTAAGACTAATTCCGAATCAAATGTAATTGTGATTGGGCAAGTCTTTCTAGCTGGACCGGTCACCATGGCATATACAGATTCGACCTCGACCACCATTATTGTTAATTTGCCAAAAACAGTGCCGGCAAATGCAAAAGCAACAGTTACTTGGTTTCGCGGGCCTTTTGAAGTTAAAGAAGCAACTGGACCGCAGTATCTGGTTGCGACTGCCGACCAAGATTCAGAAATAACTGCTGCAGTAAGTTATTCAGCTAAAGGTTTTAGTTCTGTTAATACCGTGACACAAGGAATTACGGTCCCGTTAGTAAAGCGGGAATACAACTTAATTTGGGCCGATGAGTTTAACGGTGCAGTCGGATCGACTGTTGACTCTTCAATCTGGGTTCCACAAAATGGTGATGGAGTTGCTTTCGGAAACAAAGGTTGGGGAAACAGAGAACGTCAGTGGTACACAGAGACTCAATCATCAATTGATTCAAGTGGGGCATTAGTAATTAACGCTGCACGACAAGGGGCTGATGCATTTACTTGCTACTACAAAGCACCATGCGAATGGATATCTTCCAAATTTGTTACAAAAGATAAAGTTGGATTTAAGTATGGTCGGATTGAAGCAAGAATTAAAGGTTCTGTTGGTGGGGGAACCTGGGGTGCTTTCTGGTTGCTCGGTGCCAACATCGATGATCGAGGATGGCCCGGTTGTGGTGAAATAGATGTTTCTGAACTTCTAGGCCGTGATCCAAAAGTGAATTACGGAACGTTGCACGGTCCTCTCTCCCAGGGAGGAGGCCGAGGTGGCACGGTTGCCATGGATAATGGTTTTTCTAATGAATACCACACGTACTCAATCGATTGGTTGCCAGATCAAATCACTTGGTACCTAGATGGGCAGCTTTATGCAACTGTTAATAAGACTGACAAAGACTGGGTTTTTGACCATGAATTCTATCTAATCATGAACTTGGCTATGGGCGGAATCTTTGGTGGAGACGTTGACCCAGCAATTACACAAGCAAATATGTCTTTTGATTATGTGCGGGCTTACTCAATTAATGGTGTCGGTGAAATTATCAAGCATTAGTGCAAGAACAATTCACCAACACCATTTTCGGAAAAGTACTTAATCCAGTCAATTTCAAAGTGAGCGGATCGAAGTTCCGGGTCAACATCACCTGCAAACCAGCCGCCAATTGCTAAGTTCAAAATCAAATAGAACTCTGCGTTAAATGGCCACTCACGATCTCTCATGACCTCATCTTCGCGCGAAATTGTGTTATAGCTTTCACCATCAAAGAACCACTCCATTCGGTTTTCACTCCATGAAATTGCATACGTGTGAAAATCTTCTGAGAGTTCATTCGAGTGTTGAAATATCATGGTCGCACCATCAGTTCCAAAGTATTCGGGCCCATGCAAGGTTCCCTGAATTTGGAAGGGATGATTTCCGGTACCTTCAAAAATATCAATTTCTCCACACGTTGGCCAAGCAACTCCATGATTAAGCGAGTCACCGAGCAACCAAATCGCTGGCCAGGTTCCTTTGCCATGTGGCATCTTTGCGCGAACTTCTAAGTATCCAAATTTAAATCCAACTTTATTAGCAGTATGAATTTTTCCACTAGTCCACTCTGCTGGTCCATAATAAGTTTGAATGGGGCTTTCATCACCTTGGTGCGTGGCTTGAATAATTAGAGAACTTTGCACCGAGACCGAACCTTTTGTGTAGAACTCGCGTTCGTTATTTCCCCAACCAATAAGACCTACATGTGAACCATCTCCGAGATCATAATTCCAAATATTTTCATCAATGCTATTTAGAGAATGATTAGAAAAATCTTGAAACCAAAGAAGCTTTCGCTCTGGATTTGTGTTCACAATCACTCCTTTATAACGATTAAGTAAAAATCCAGAATATCTGGAAAATGGGCTTGCTTTTCCTTATGAAACCGCTTTCAATAGTACATGAAACCGGTTTCCGTTTTCTACAAAACTCCTTGTTCAAAAGACTTAATCAAGAATAGGACAACACAGCATATGACTCAACATTTTCCGGATGATTTTCTCTGGGGAACAGCTACTGCTAGTTATCAAATTGAAGGCGCTAGTAATGTTGACGGACGCGGAGTAAGTATTTGGGACACGTTTTCAAAAACTCCAGGCAAAGTTGTAAATGGAGACACAGGGGATGTTGCCTGTGATCACTACAACCGATTTGACGAAGATATTGCAATCATGAAAGATCTTGGAGTAAAGGCATATCGATTTTCAATTGCATGGCCTCGACTATTTCCCGCTGGCGATACGGTGCGCGAAGAACGAGGATTTGATTTCTATAATCGACTCATCAATGCTCTCATTGCTGCTGATATTGAACCAATGGTTACGTTGTATCACTGGGACTTGCCACAAAAACTTGAAGATATTGGCGGTTGGGCTAATCGTTCAGTTGTAGCTGCTTTTGAAATCTACGCTAAAGCATGTGCAGAAGCTTTTGGTGATCGAGTTACTAACTGGATCACTTTGAACGAACCATGGTGCGTTTCCTGGCTAGGCTATTCAAACGGTGTGCACGCACCAGGTAAGAAAGACTTTTCGTTAGCAATTGCCGCAGCTCACCACACTGCACTCGCGCACGCTGCAGGAACTCGTGCAATTAAATCTGTTCGTCCACAAGCTCAAGTTGGTTTAACTCTTAATATGACTAACAACAATATTGAAAATCCAGAGGACTCAGAGGTTTTAGCATTTGCGCAACTTTCTGATGAAAATTTAAATCGTTGGTGGATCGATGCATTTTCAACTGGCCACTACCCACAGAATCTTCTTGACACTTATGG
>CAINRW010000128.1 GCA_903852815.1 uncultured Actinomycetes bacterium | reverse complement strand
TAGTGATGATGAACGCTTCTTTATCGCCAAAGCTATTGGCTGGGCGTTGCGCGATTTGGCGCACTTTGATCGCCCAACTGTGACTCGTTTTCTTAGCGAGCACCCAGAATTAAGCAAGGTCGCAGTCCGAGAAGCGCTCAAACACGCAAAGTAACCAGTAGATTCACGACATGATTATGGATCTCTTGATCGCGATTTTCTTCTTTCTTGTTGGCTTAGAGATTAAATCAGGGCTAAAAGATTTGCGTAGTGCAGTTGTGCCAATCGTTGCTGCCCTTGGCGGAATGCTCGTTCCAGCAACGATTTACTTAATGATTAATCCAGGATCTAACTTATGGGCATCGGCTATGCCCACTGATATTGCCCTGGCATTAGGTGCGCTCTCTTTGTTGGGAAGTCGTGTAAATCCCCACGTTCGTCTATTTCTCTTAACGTTGGCAATCGCAGATGACTTATTCTCACTAATTGTCCTGGCGCTTTTCTACGGAAATGACTTAGATCCTCGCAGTGCGTTTTCAACTCTTGTTGCTGCAGCAATTGGTTTTGCGCTTCCGCTACGAGCGCATGTCCTACAAAAAACAATCAAAGTACTGAGCCCCGTTAGTACGTACTTCATTGTCCCAATAATCGTCATAGTAAATATTCCTTGGCACCTAAAACTCAGTGCCTTCACTTCAAGTATTACAATTTCAATAATTATCGCAAGGTCACTTGGAAAGATAATAGGAATTACTCTTTTTGCCTGGGTGGCATTAAAACTTGGTGGTCGTGCCACAATTTCAATTAAGGAAATCGCTGGTGTGGCAACTCTTGCTGGTATGGGTTTAACTGTCGCACTCGTTATTGCAGAGATCGCAGCCACAAGTCCGCTCGAACTGGATCAACTTCGACTAGGGCTATTTATTTCAGCGTTTATTTCTGGATGTGCTGGATATGTATGGCTTAGAAGGACTCCTGCGACGAAATAGCTTTACGTGACAGTGCGATATGACCAAAGAAACCAATGAGCAATGCTGCAATCACTCCAACATTTGCAAATGCCCAAGGTCCCTGTTTGCCGCCGATAATATTTAAGAAATATCCCTGCCAAGAAAGCCAACTTGCAAAAGTATTTGTAACTAATCCCCACCCAACAATTGTGCCGATAATCATAAGCATCAGTGATCGCTTGTTCCATGCTCCGTATCTTGCATTCGCATCATAGAGATCGGTTTCTGAGTATGGCTGCTTGCGCAAAATTACATCAGCAACAAATATCGCTGACCACACTGTGACAGGAACGCCAAGAGTGATTAGAAAGCCTTGAAATGGAAAGAAGAAGTTGTCGGCAAACCACACAATATAGATAGTTCCGGCCAACATTATGCAGGCATCAATCATCGCCGCGATATGACGTTTAACGGGTAAGCCAATTGAAACCAGAGTAAGACCTGATGAATAGAGATCAAGAATCGCGCCGCCGACCAAACCTAAGATCGCAACAAGGGCAAAAGGAATAAGGAACCATGTTGGAAGTAATGTAGTGAGAGCTCCAATGGGATCCATCGCAATCGCATCACTTAACTCTTTACTGCTTCCTGCAAGTGCGCTTCCATAAATAACAAGAATTATTGGAACAATCGATGCACCAAGCACCGTCCAACCAACTACTGATTTGCTAGAAACACTTCGCGGTAGATAGCGCGAATAATCAGCTGCCGAATTAACCCACCCTAAACCAATACCTGTAATTCCAAAGATAAGTGCGCCAACGAAACCTTCGGTAGATCCATTCTTAATTGCTGTCACAACCGACCAATTAACATTGTCGAAAGTCAGTCCAATATAAACAATCGTCATGAAAACCGTAATAAGGGTGAGCCATTTTTGAATCTTCATGATTGTTGAAAAGCCAAGCACTCCCCCAAATACAGTAAGAGAGACTGCGATAACAAAGCCAATAATCAATGAAAGATTGTGGTTGATATGTCCTAAGCGAGTAAAAACCGTTCCGGTTGCAAGTGTTGCCAGTGAAACTAAAACCGTTTCCCATCCGACAAAAACTAAATAAGACAGTGCGCCAGGAACGATATTGCCTTTAACCCCAAAAGCGGCACGCGATAAGATCATGGTCGGTGCATTAGATTTCTTTCCGGCCAAAGAGCTCACACCAACAACTAAGAAGGATAGAACTGTTCCGATTATGGCTGCATAAGTTGCTTGAGCAAAAGAAATTCCGAAACCAAGAAAAAAAGCGCCATATGAGAGTGCCAAAAGTGAAACATTTGCTCCACACCAAGGCCAAAAAAGTGATTTAGCTGTGCCACTTCTTTCAGAGTCTTTGATGAGATTTGGACCATTTAGCTCTAGTTCGAAAATTGGCATTGCGGGAGTCTACTTCTTTACTCGTCTGTCATATATGAACCAGACTCCTAAAATGGCAAATCCGACGGCGAACTCCATCAAGTGACCAGCGTGCCTCTGCAAGAAGTTGTGGTTTGCATGGATATCAGTGTTTGCTAGCACATCGATGCTTGCCGGCTTTGTTTCTTCATTTTTCGAAGGTGATACTTGTGGCTGCGTTTCTTTATGAACTTTTGTCGAAGAAGCAGAGACGGATGGAGAAGGTGATTGCAATTCATTGCCTTGAATAGAAAAGGATATTGCGCCTTCAACAGGATGCCCATCTTCAGACACCACTCGATACGACGCGATAATTTTTCCCGTCCCAGTCGCATTTGAAATTTTTGTAATAATGCGCGCACCCGCAACTGTTGCCCTTGATGCCTGCAGTTCCTTGCCTGAAGTGTCCCTAACAAGCAAGGTATTTACATTTGCACCATCAATCTCAGTTAAATTACCATCAAATTCAATCCAAACTTCTGTGGGCATTGATTGTAGAACCGCATTATTTTTAGGGTACGAATCTGAAAGTTGAGCATGCGCCCAAGCACTCGGTGGTTGAAGGAACAGAAGACCAACAAGAATTGCAATCGATATAAATAACTTTCTCATTGGTCTCCTGTTTTCCCTCGAGGATTACTTCGTTTTAGAGCGTCGTGGTAACTGAAGGTGCAGGACCCCACTCGACTGTTGGCTCTGCTGCTTTCGTTGTGCCATCAGTAATCTGCCACTTCAAATACAGTGGCAATTTATTGCCATCTGTTTGTGTCGCATAACAAATCTGAGTAGTTTTAAATGGAATTACTTGAGGAGTTTTATCCCATTTAACTTTTAAACCAAAGTCAAAAAATGTGCCATCATCGATGATCCAGGATTTTGCTTTAGCGGTCCAAGTAACTGTATAGAAGTCAGGTACTTTATTGGCATCTACAGTAGATGAAGCAACGACACTTGTTTTGAACCCGTGTTGGAAACCTGGCGTTGGCTTACCTGCAGTCTTTGGAACTTCAACTATAAAAACTGAAGTTCCATATTTGTTATCTTTATATGTGCAGCCGTGTCCAAGGCTCAAGTAAATACGACTTGATTGTCCAGCTTGCAATGTATTGCCTCTAGTTTGAGTGCCAACATGTGCAGAAGCTGGATAAATTCCAATGCCTGCAATTAGTAAAAATACGGAAACAACAATTGCTATTTTCTTTCTCATAAGTGATCCCTTTTCTTGGATTGGAGTTCGCTTAAGAGCAGCCGAGAAAAACCGCGCGAGTTAAGTTCTTCTAAAGGGCTGCAAGTATTGGCGGTGCTCGCTCAAAGAGATGATTCAAACAAACTAAAGGAGAATAAATGTGTCGATAGGCAAAAATAGACCTGGTCTCAAAAAGTGGAATTGTAGTTGGAGTGAGAATTCTTAAAACACAAAAGAAAGACTCCACTCGTGAAACAAGAGCTTCGAAGTGGCGGACTACATGGAAACTGACAAACAACGCCAAACCATGTGCGCAGCTCATGCGACTGTCACTGTGACTTGCCCCTAAGGCGACATGTCCGGCAAGTTGAAAAATTAATAAAACTGCCGCAAGAACTGGTCCACTAAATTCTTGGCTGTTCAAAGAGTAGAACACGCCAAAACTTACGAATAAAAAGCTTGGAGCAAGCCAATTTAGAGTTAAATCTCCACCCCCCAGTAAATGAGCTAGCAACATACTTAGGGTGCAAAGGCTGGCAAGCGCTATTGATCGGACTGCCCTAGCGATTACCACTTTTGAAGACTACTTCTTACGCCATTTATAAACTGCGAACGCTGCTCCAAGTACTGCTAGTCCAATTGCGCCATTGACTAACAAATTGCTACCGCTCTCTTCCGAAATTCCATTTGCAGCTTCTGCACCTTCTTCATCAGCTACGGAATATAGAGTCGGAGTCTCACCAATAGTAAATGAGTAATCACCTTCTACGGGATGACCATCTTCAGAAACAACTCGATAATGAACTGAAACTAATCCCGTGATGTCAGTTAACAAGAGTTTGTTGGAAATCTTTGTGCCATCAACGACTGATACTGGATTAGAAATAACCTGACCCTGATTATCTGTCACGGTTATTGAGTTAATAGATTCTTGTCCCAAGGTTTGCAATTTGCCATCGAAATTAATTGAAACCTCAGTTGGAGCTGCAAGCACTTTTGAATCTGCCGCTGGAACGGCTTCAGTAATTTCACCATGCGCCGAAGCGTTGCTCAGTGAAATAAAAGTCAGAAAAACGGAGGCCAGAATTGCAAGAGTTCGTTTTAACATTCGTGAATCCTACTCTAAGAAGAAGTCCAGGAGAAAGTCCTTGGTACCTGGTGTCACAGAATATTTCTCAAGATCTGTAATGCCTTCGGAGGCAAGCACCTCATCATCGACAAAGAAATTTCCAGTGCACTCACTGGATGGGCGGTTGAAAATAATGTAAGCCGCATCGGCCAAAATTGCCGGAGTTCGACCAGCAGATGCATCAATTCCCGGAATCATTTGAAGCGCTGCAGTATCAATCACCGTGCGTGGCCACAGGGCATTAACAGCGATTTTGTCCCGCTTAAATTCCTCGGCCATACCAAGAACGCACATACTCATTCCATATTTTGCCATCGTGTATGCAACGTGATTTTTAAACCAGATTGGCTTCATAGAAAGTGGCGGAGACAAATTTAGAATGTGTGGGTTGCGACCTTCTTCTGCCGACTTTCTTAGATACGGAAGCACGGCTTGAGACGTCAAGAAAGTTCCTCGAACGTTGACATCAAACATTAAGTCAAATCGCTTGGCCGGAGTTTGATCCGTTCTCGTTAAATTAATAGCACTTGCATTATTAATTAAAATATCGATTCCACCAAAAGCTTCGGCAGCCTGCTTTACTGCCGCTTCAATTTGCAACTCATCTCTCAAATCGCATTGAATTGCTAGGGCCTTTCCGCCTGCTGCTTCAATTTCAGTTGCCGCGGTATGAATAGTTCCAGGAAGTTTTGGATTTGGATCAGAAGTCTTAGCGGCAATTGCAATCGATGCGCCATCGGCGGCGGCGCGAAGTGCAATGGCTAAACCAATTCCGCGTGAACCTCCAGTTATAAATATCCGCTTACCTGCAAGAGTCATGGTTTGCCCTTCTTGGACATAAATTTCATAAAAGCTTGCATTGCCTCATCCGATTGCAAAGCCATCGCAAAGATTTCAAACTCAGCTTTCATCACCGCAGCAACTGCATCGTGATTTTTAGCTTTGAGCAAAGCCTTGGTGTTGATGATGGCTTGAGGTGGTTGTTCGGCAATATGTTGTGCGATTCGAGTTGCAGCCGCAACGGCATCTGAATCTATTTCGGCAATCAATCCCATTTCAAGTGCTGCATCTGGACCAAATGATTCACCTGTCATGAAGATCTTTGCTGCTCTCTGATACCCAACTAACTGTGGAAATAAGAAACTCGAACCAGCTTCGGGGACTAAACCAAGAGATGTAAATGGCATTGAAAAATTAGCGCTCGGAGCGGCGACTACTACATCACAATGCAGCAACATTGTTGTTCCAACTCCAATGGCATTTCCCTTAACGGCTGCGATAAGAGGCTTTGGAAAATTGAGAAGTGATGCCAAGAATTGCGCAACCTCTGAAGAATCACTCGATGGGGGGTTAGCCATGAAGTCAGCGATGTCGTTTCCGGCAGTGAAGTGGTCACCCTCGCTGGTGAGCACAACTGCCCGGATTCCAAAGTCCCCTGCTGCCTCATTGAGGCCGTGAGTCAGACTGGCATACATTTCTCGGGTTAAAGCATTCATTTTTGCTGGGCGATTGAAAGAAAGCGTTAAAATATCGCCAGCGCGTGTGGTCAAGATTTCACTCATTTGGGCATCTTAGGGGTGATATTCACACAAAGAAAGTAGGAGAATAAGGGAACCGCGGAGAGGTGGCATAGACATGGCAAGAGATATAACAATCGCAACTCGAGAACTTTCACCTTTTGAGCAATTGGTTTTACAACTTTTATGTGAAGGCAAATCAAATGCATCGATCGCTGGCGAAACTGCGCACAGCGAAAAAGTTATTGAAAATACCGTCAGTCGAAGTGCTCAAGTTTTTGGAATTAAATCTGATGCAGAAACAAATTTGCGAGTCTTGTTAGCTCTTGCATTTAGAACACATTATGGTGATAAAGCTTTTGATGCATTAGAAGTTGCTTGTGCACATCATGAAATTGGTCCAGATGGAAAGTCGTATTGCAACCGTCACGTCGATTAATTTCTGTCGAGTAAATCACACCGACTGAGCGCTACCCCTCTCACACTTCCTAGAATTTGCGTCCGAGAGATACCCCTCGCATTTTCAATCTTCCACACATAGTTAGCGGAGTTAACTATGCAGTGCATCAATACACGTGATGCCTAAGAGGGAGAGTTATTAAATGAAACGTAGAACCTTTGACAAATTAGTTTCTTCAGTCGGTTTAGGTTTAGCCGTACTTCTATTGATTTTTGCAGGCCTGCTTAATTTCGGTGCCGGCTTTGCAAACGATTCAGTGAAGAGCCAGTTAGAAAATCAAAATATTGCATTTCCTGCTGAGGGTGGATTGCCAAGTGAGACTAAAGATCAGTTAGCAAAATGGGCTGGTAAGCAAGTTACCACTGGAGAAATGGCACGCGATTATTCTGATTTATTTATTTGGGAACATATGAAATCTTCAGCTACCGCCGTAATGGGTAAGCCAGCAACTTATTCAGAAGTATCAACTGCTTACATGGCTGCTCAACGTGATGGAGTAACAACTCCTGAGCAAGTGCAAAAGCTCGCTGACCTTCGTGAAACTTTGTTCCAAGGAAACACTTTGCGCGGAATGCTTCTTGAGGCATATGCATTCGGCACTCTCGGTGTTATTGCCGGTTATGCCGCAATCGCAGCACTTGTCGGCGGAGTTCTATTCCTTTTGCTCGCACTTGCTGGCTTTAGAAATATTCGTCGCACTCCTGAGGATGCGACGATTTAACCCTCAACTCTCCGTGAGGGGTTAGAAAAAGCCCCCTGGGAAACCAGGGGGCTTTTTCGTGCTTACTTTTAACTCTTTTTAGCGCTCTAACTTTCCTGAGATGAAATCCTCAGTTTTAACATGAGCCTGCTCATCGGTGTATTGAGTAGGTGGTGTCTTCATGAAATAGCTTGAAGGTGAAAGCAATGCTCCACCAATCTTGCGATCTAGACCGATTTTTGCGCAGCGATGTGCATCGATGAGTACACCTGCAGAGTTTGGTGAATCCCAAACTTCCAACTTGTATTCCAAGTTAAGAGGAACATCGCC
>CAINRW010000127.1 GCA_903852815.1 uncultured Actinomycetes bacterium | reverse complement strand
GCCACGGTAGTGAAAGTAAAGACAACGGCTGCACTTGCCTTGGATGCATAGTTGCCACTTGCAGCTCGCGTTGCAATGACCGAGCAAGTTCCTGCCCCGCCCGTCTTACTTAAAATATTCAAAGATGCTCCGCCGATTACGCAGCCTGTGCCAGTAACGGCAAATGAATAGGCACCGCTTCCCGTTCCACCCGTTGCAGTTAATGTGAAGGTTGCAGTTGATGCGGCAGATTTTGTCGCATTGCTGACTGTCACCGTTGCCTGGGCAAGTCCGACAAAAGTAAATGTCACAGGCGCAGAAGTAACTGCTAGGTAGCCAGTGCTTGCTGCCCTTGTTGCAGTAACTGTGCAGCTAGTTGGAAAGCTCGATGAGAGGACTCCGGCAGAGCTCACCGCACAATTTGCAGATGAAGTGTTATAGCTATAGCCACCGCTTCCAGATCCACCGCTCTTAGAAATCGTCACCGTAGTTCCGGCATTGACTGAGAGCGTTGTATTGGTAATTACTAGTGGGCTTTGCGGCCCTGCAGGAATCACGCCAGAACTTGCCGCAGATTCAACTGACCAGCCTGCAGCGTTATGGGCGATAACTTTAAAGAAATACGTTGTTCCATTTATTAAGCCAGTTGCTGTGCAGGTCAGAGCTGCAATCGACACACAACTAGCCGAGCTATCAACATATGCTCCACCGAGCGTTGTTGATTGTGTAACTGAGTAAAGATCAATGGCATCTCCGCCATCAAAGGTTGGTGCAACCCAACTGAGGGCAACTGAGCCATCTCCTGAAACGCCGGCCAGCGTTGTTGGTGCATCTGGCACAACAATGTTTGAACTGAGCGAAACTTCCATTGGTGACAACGCCGCTGCAGTTGCATTGGCACTATCTGTTGCAATCACCGCAATCAATGCCGTTCCAATATCTGGCACCTTTGAATACGTATGACTTGCTTGGCACACATCATTTACTACCGTCATCACAGAGGTTGATGAACCATCGCCCCAATTAACTTTGCACGTCGTCGCATCTCCACCTGGATCAACAACGTTTGCTACAAAATCAAAGGCAACTCCCGTTTCAATCGATACCGGCGTTGTTCCATCGACAGAAACAACTGGCGGCGCGTTATGGACAAAGAAATCAATGTCATAACTAATGTCATTTCCACCTTCACTATCGGTGCCTTCAAGTCGGGCCACGTATTCACCCTCTTGGCTACAAACCGCAGATGCCAGCTCGATTGTCGTTGTTCCATATGCATGTGGAATCGCACCGCTTGGATACACGGCGCAGGTTCCAGTTGTTCCATTAATTCCAGTCACTGTCCATGCAGTCGACACGGTGTAAGGCTCTCCTGGAGCTGCGGCATTAATCGCCTTCCAACCCTTCAGATTTCCATCAAGCAAAATTGGGCTGCCTTCGTTACCAGTAAATGGTGGAGTGCTAATAGCACTTGGTCCAAACTCTGTTGGAACATCCTGCACTGGTACCGGCAAATTAGTTGTTGGATCAACTGGCAACGTTGAAGTTCCCGGTGGGGCAGCCACGGTTGTGGTTGTGCAATATGTGTCATCCATATCAACGGCGCTATCACCATCATCATCGACCTTGTTGTTACAAGATTCGATAGGTGTTGTTGAAAAACTTCCAGATTTAATAATCACGATTGAATCCAGAACACCATCACTGGTATCGGCAATTGCAAACTTGATGTGATTCAAACCTGGATTAATAGTTGCATGACACACCATTTCAACGCTCAAACCATCTGATTCAAAGTTCAGCGGATTAGAGCCATACATAAATGCGTTGTCTCTAAATAAGTTCGAATTCACTGCGCTGTTAATCGTGTCAATACTTACCGGCACGGTTCCCGTATTTGTTGCATCAGGTGCAACCGCACAGTTCTGCCCGTTTACAAATAAACCGAAAACGTCGTTATAAAGATTGACCCACTCAAGATATTCATCAGAGCCAAAAACATAAGTGAAGTAAAGATCATGCGCACCAGCAGGAGCGGTAAAGTCAAAGGAGAGCGATGTTGCATCATAAGTCGCCGGCCAAACCGTCTGCGTATCTTTAATCAACTGATCCAAATCAGTATCGCCAACATTGCCTTGATAAGTTGTCGTGCTATCGGATTTATTTGGTCCAACTACATCTGCAATATTTCCGCTAGACATAATCACACCATCGTTGAAGGAAACAATGTTGGGATCAACTAAATGGATAGAGCCCGCCTGATTATTTGCACCAACAAAACTGACATTACTTATGCCCGTAATTCCTGAACCACCAGGAATCAACAAATTTGCAAGTATTGCCGCCGATGCACCTGGTGCACTCAAATCCGTTGTCGCCAGCGCATTGCCCACCACTGGCGTGCCCCCGGCAGCTTGGCTAGCAGGAGAAGCTGCCACCATAGAAACAACCATCAATAAGGCTGTCCCTATACCTAATAGTCGGCGGTACTGGCGATTGCTGCGTGCAGGCGTATTTGTACTCATATCCCAATTGTACTGACGGGTAATTTAACTCTGACCGAAAATACTAATTAATTAGCATGAATCAGGGTTAGCACTCTCGCAAAAGTGAAATACGTTAAATAATTCCTAAATCTGATGCGATTTTCCCAGCTTCATGACGTGCACTAATACGCAACACGCGAAATAGATGCATGACATCGTGGCGAATTGTTGATACGGAATAACCCAACTGTTTTGCAATTTCGTTATTGGTCATTCCCTTTGAAACTGAAAGTAAAACCTTTACTTGTCGATCTGATAACTGCTTGCGAATCTGTTCGCCATCTTCTACATTTATTAATGTTTGACTTACAGGCGCAACAGATTCTTTAATACGCCCACCAATAATGCGCTCTCCCACTAAATACAAACTGAGTGGATATGAAAGCGAACGAAGCTGCTGTAAAACTTTCGCTGGATCTTCTACGCGCTCTTTAAAATCAACAACTACAAATCCATGAACAGTTCCATAATCAATCAAAACAGTTACAACTAATTTGCGCTCTGGATCCCAATGCCCTGATTCAATTCCTAATGCCAACTTTGCAGCATCACCGCGCCATGTGTGCCATTCCTCTGCAGAAAAAGTTTTATCCAATAAAACTTCACTGTGTCCAAACTCTGCAATAAAAGTTAGCGATCCATCGGCGTTAATCTTGCTAATACGCGAACTCACTGCGCCATATTCGGCGAAACTTTCATTAACTAAATGACGTGAGATCTCACAGATTTCAGGGTGCGTGCAAAGCCAAGAAGCAAAATTATCTCCAATACCCACGTGCGATACCCGCAATCTATGTAGTTACTACAAGGGAAAACCCTTGCTGACTCGTGGAATATTAAAGTTACCCCCCGACAAATATCTCACTCAAAGAGCCGCCTGACTAGTCACTTATGCCCCCCCCCAGAACATCTATAGAATCCGCCAATGCCACAGTTGTATCGAGCACTATTGCTGATATATCTAACAATTCTTGGCTTCGCCGTTTTCACTCCGCGCCGAGATCTAGATATGACTGGCGTGTTACCACCACCGACTTACAGTGGCAGTGCAATTCCTACAGCTGCCCATAACATTTTGTACCTTGGTGGCTTCTTGGCCTGGTTCGGCAATCTCCTCTTACTGATGCCTCTGCCAATACTGATTTATAAGGCTATCCCCCGCTTATCGCTGCGACATAATTTCCTCACCTGCGTGGCCGCATCGATCAGTATCGAGTGCGTGCAACATTTCATTCCTGGGCGCAGTTCGGACTGGAGAGATTTAGTGCTTAATACCATTGGTCTATTTGTGATGATAAAATTCTTTAGACATTCTCAAAGAATCTCTGTGAGCAATGCATGACATAATGTCTTAAATCAGAACCGAAATAATTAAAATAGTCAATCGTCTTGTTTTCTATCGGAAGGTAAAATAAGAAAGTGTCTCAATCCATAAATAGAAAAGTAGTAGTTATTTTCGGCGGAAGTGGATTTGTTGGAAACCATCTTATTCCTAAACTTCAGGAAGATGGATATTCAGTGCATATTGCAGATATTGTTCCAACAAAGAATAACAATGTAACTTTTCACCTATGTGATGTTCGTAATGAGATTGATATTGAACTTAACGAACAACCGGACTTAATAATTAATCTAGCAGCCGTTCATAGGACACCAGGTCATGAATCTGATGATTACTTTGTATCAAATGTTGCTGGAGCTACAAATATAGTCAACTGGGCAACACAAAAAAATGTCAACGATATTGTTTTTACTAGTTCGATTGCGGTGTACGGTCCAGGTGAAGACTTAAAGGATGAAAGTTCACCATTGACGCCTATTCATGCATATGGAAAATCGAAATTACTTGCAGAAAATATATTTCTAACTTGGCAAAATGAGAACTCAAATAGAAGAAGAATTTTAATTTGCAGGCCTGCAGTGATTTTTGGAGCGGGAGAAAAAGGAAACTACTCGCGTATGGCGCGTGCTTTAAAACTTGGCCTTTTCTTAATTCCGGGTTCAAGAAATTTAGTTAAGTCAAGCGGCTATGTTGGAGATTTGACTAGATCAATAGTTTTCATGATTAAAAGTGCCAAAACTTCCGAGACGTACAATTTTTGCTTTCCCAGCCTCCTTACAATCGGAGAAATATCTTCAGCAATGGCTTCTATTGCTGAATGGCGTAAGCCATTCGCCCTCCCTTTGCGCCGAATCGTTCCAGTACTGACGCGCCTTGGATATCCGTTGTCACACATAGGTAAGCGTATTGAAAAACTGCTTCTCCCAACGAGAATAGAAGCGGCAGTTCTAAAGCGTATGGGTTTTGTGTGGGAATATGATCTACAAGCAAGCCTGAACGAGTGGTACGAGTATTCTAAATTTGATACTGAAGTAAAATTTGAAGCATGAGTAGCGAATCGCTTAGAATTAAAATTCATGTCCATGACTTTGCTGGACATCCGTTCCAAGCTGAACTTTCAAATGAATTGGCATTCGTTGGGTTTGATATTCTGCATTCTTTCTTCGCTCATTCAGGCCCCACAAAAGCGAGTCTTACGGATATTCATGGCACAGGAAGACTAACTTTCAAAGCGATTTCATTAAGGCAAAAGTATGAAAATAAGAACTTGCTTAAGAGAATAGTTTTTGAGTTTAAAATTGCTTTTAAATTACTAGAAATACACCGATCCTTTGAGCCACAAGTATCGATTTTTGCAAATACACCGTTAATTTCTGCATGGCTTTTTAAGTTGTTCACCAGGAAGTCAAAATTTATATTGTGGCATCAAGATGTTTTTTCAATTGCCATACAAATGCGCTCGAAACAGAATTCAAGTAACTCGAATACACTAGAGAATCTTCAAGTAAAACTCGTTAAAGCTCTTGAAATAGATTTGGTGGGGAAAGCGGAAAAAATTGTCTGTATTTCCGATGCATTTATGGAAATTTACAAAGTCTGGGGTGTCGACTTAAGAAAAGTCACCATGATTGAAAACTGGGCACCTTTGAATCAAATAGTGTATGTGCCAAGAAGTCGGCAAATAGATACTGGGCAATCCTTGATTTACGCTGGCACTTTAGGCTTGAAGCACAATCCACAGATTCTAATCGATTTGGTTAGGGGGCTTAATTCTCTAGGTTTAAACCCATCTCTTACTATTATCTCTGAGGGTGACGGAGCGAATTTTATTAGTGAATCAATAGAAAGTTCTGATCCAATATCACTTAGAGGGTTTGTCGAATTGAATGAGTTAAATGATTTACTGGCAGAATCAAACATTGCGATCATGTTGCTGGAGGAAGGTGCGTCTGAATTTTCGGTACCAAGTAAGACATATTCTTACCTTGCCGCTGGGAAATTTATAGTCGCATTTGCACCATTATCGAATGCGGCCTCGAAAGCAGTTCTCGATGCAGGTGGTTTAGTATTCGACCCTTCTTCAACTGGCGTAGAGCAGGCGGTTCAGGAAATTATGAAGTTGGACTTCGAATCAATAAAAACTCATGAATTAGAAGCGAGGAATTATGCTCTCGATAATTTTCAAGTAGGCAAGAAGGCCGAACTTTTTTCACGAATAATAATGGAAATCAGTAATTAATCTGGAGCTTCAATTTTTTATTAAGGCGTAGGGGTCAATGTTTTTCGAAACCTTACATCTGGCCAAAATTGTGGCACCTTTACCAATAGTCACCCCAGGCAATATAAGTGAACCGACT
>CAINRW010000126.1 GCA_903852815.1 uncultured Actinomycetes bacterium | reverse complement strand
GCCTTCAATTAGTGTGCTCATAATGTCTTAAAGTATTGCACTGCGCGCTCGAAATCTTCTGGAGTATCAATATCTATGAAGGCTTTTTCTACTTCGGCACTCATCGGAATATCGTGGATTTTGAGCTGAGCAAGCAATTCGCGCATCGATCGACCTTGCGTTGGAATTAAAGAGTGAATGGCGTTTTCCAAGGCGTCGCGGCGGTAAAAAGCGGCAAGGGGTTGTTGAAAACCATCGGAATCTTTGTACATCACAGCTTCATCATTCACGGCAAATGCGCGGAGCAAATGAAGCATATGGGACATGACAAAAGGCATATCTGTGGCGATAACTGCGATTAGTTCACTTGAACAATGCTGTAATGCAATTTCAATTCCAGCAACCGGTCCTCCACCGGCCGGGTGTTCCAACATATACATGTAACTCGCAGTTAAAATTTGAGGATCTGGACCAACAATAATTATTTCAAAATCTGGCGGAATGGCAGAAACTACAAAATCTATTAATCGCTTGTTTACTATTTTTGCTAATGATTTATCAGAGCCAAAACGCTTGCTAGTTCCACCACTTAGAACAATTATGCTGGCAGTTTTTCTCTCCATTTGGTTAGGATACTAACTATGGCATTTCGACGTGGTGAAGCTGACTCCAAAGGTTGGCGAAATTTGGAAGTTGCTCCCGATGAAGTTCATTGTGGTCATGCATTTCCGACAACAAGTACGCCTTTGTTACTGCTCCACCATTTATCAGATTTACACGTGTGTGATGCCCAATCCCCCACTCGCCCTGAATACTTAGATCGCCATGCTGATCCCGATAGCCCTATTCGCGAGTTGGTAGGAACGATTGGCACATATCGTCCGCATTCGATGTTATCGCCACATGTCGTTGAGTCGATGATTCAGGCACTTAATAAAATCACTACCGGACCGCTTTCAGGTCACGAAATAGCTGGTGCGATTATCACTGGAGATACAACAGATAATGCACAGAAAAATGAAGTGAGTTGGTATTTAGCATTACTCGATGGACTAGAAATTCGACCAGACTCTGGAGATTTCAACAAATACGAAGGAAGCATCGATGATGGTGCGCAACATTATGACGTCCGCTACTGGCACCCCCATGGAACACCAGCTGGAAAAAGTGATGATGATGCTCGCGCAAAATATGGTTTCCCGATTGTTCCTAATTTATTAAATTCTTGCCGCGCTCCATTTAAAGCAACTGGATTAAATTTTCCGTGGTTTGCAGTTCACGGTAATCATGATGCTCTGCTTCAAGGAACGGTTGCACCCGATTCAATAATCGTTGCTGAAATGATTGATGGAAAGCGCTATACGGATTTACCTTCCACAACGACTCTCCTTGAAGTTCTCTCGCAATTCCAAGAAGTCGGACCCGCAGGTTACCCAGCTGCTGGAGATGCGCCTTTTATCAACGTCACAGGAGATGTAGAACGACGAGCTGTTGAACGCGGAGAATTTGCACAAATGCATTTGGATTCTCCTGGTCTACCTAAAGGTCATGGTTTCACGCAAACTAATGCCCAGAACAAGACGATGTACTACTCAACACATATTCAAGGAGTAAAACTAATTGTGGTTGATAGCGTCAATCACTTTGGGGGCTGGCAAGGTTCACTCGATAGCGAACAATTTGAATGGCTAGAAAAAGAAATCTCGGAATCAGAACAACCCGTTGTTCTTGCCTCCCATCACCCACTTAGCAAAATGTTTAACGACTACGCACCGATAGGTCGGAGAGTCTGTGTAGATGAAATTCGCACCATGTTGCTTAAATATCCAAAGGTCATCGCTTGGTTGGCTGGACACGAACATCGCCATCACATCGAATGGATTGGCGACGTTGAAGAGGAATCGGGCTTTTGGCAGATTGAGACAGCTTCACATGCTGATTGGCCGCAGCAATCTAGAACTGTAGAAATTGTAAAAAACGAATCTGGTGACATTATCTTCGGTCTTAGTGTCATCGATCATGCTGCGGGAATCGATTACCACAACGCAGAATCACCCTTAGAAATTGCGGCGCTATCTCGCACACTAAGTGCAAATGTCTGGCAAAAACGCCCTGAACTAGGAGCAACTCACCACGTGGATTGGTGGCTAGGCAAACCGAGTGACCGAAATGTTGTTCTAAAAATTAACGCCCGCTAAATCACATATACAATTAGCCAATGAGCGAGTATCAAGTTATGCGTTGGCATGAGATTCCATCAATGGTCATCGCCCGTGAAGGTGAAACTACAATAAAAGTAATGTTGGCTTCCAGATTTCAAGAGGCAATAGATGAAGCTGCTATGCAGATGGGTGAAACCGATGCCGATGCTTACACTGCTGGATGGAAGCGTGATGCTTGGATTCAATCTGACGTTACTCCCGATCAATTAGCATCGAAAATTGCTGAACAACTTGAACAAGAGCTAGACGAAGAAAAACTAAATGCACTAATTAAGTCAATGGGAGAAAAATAATGTCTGCAATTTATGAAGCACTTGCGAATGCAACTCTCACTTCTGATGGGGCTATGGGAACAATGTTGCAGGCACGGGGATTAACCGATGGCGGTGCACCTGAACTGTGGAATGTAGAAAAACCAGAAGAAATTGAAGCTGTTCTTGAAGCGTATGCAGCAGCAGGCGCAAATTTCATCACGACAAATACTTTCGGTGGAACTGCAGGACGACTTGCTATGCACGGCCTTGAAGATCGCCTTGAGGAGTTAAATAAAGCTGGCGCAGCTATTGCCCGAAAAGTTGCCGACCGTCATGAGAACTGTTTTGTTATGGGCGATATTGGACCTTCAGGTGAATTGATGGAACCGATGGGAACTCTCACTCTTGAAAGTGGTAAGGATTTATTTGCTGCCCAAATTCGTGCATTAGTTGCGGGCGGGATTGATGCAATATTGATTGAAACAATGTCTGATTTGAGTGAAGTGGAAGCCGCAGTCCTAGCCGCAAAAGAAGTTGCTCCAGAACTTCCCATTATTGTGACATTAAGTTTTGATACAAATTTGCGAACAATGATGGGCGTAAAACCTGCAATGGCGGTTCAACAGTTATCTGCCCTTGGAGTCCGAATCATTGGAGCGAACTGTGGCCGCGGAACTGATGAAATGTCACAGATTGCTAAAGAACTTGTGGGTGCACGTCCAGAAGGCGTATTCATCATTACGCAATCAAATGCTGGATTACCAAAACTTCAAGGTGATGAATTCATTTACGATGGAACTCCAGAAGAAATGGCACGTTATGCCAAAGAGATGAAAGATCTTGGCGTGAATATTGTTGGTTCGTGTTGTGGTTCATCACCTGCACATACTCAAGCAATATCTGCTGCAATTGCTTAAATGAAAAGCAAAATACTTCTCATCGGTGTTGATGGCCTAAATCTTGATACGGCTTTAGAACACTCTCCCACTTTAAGAAAGTTAAGAAGCGACAGTTATTTCGCACCACTCACAATTGATCCTCCAACGTGGTCCGGACCAAGTTGGTCGACTTTATTAACGGGTACGACGCATCAACAGCATGGGGTTTTAGATAACTCTTTTGTCGGCCACAAACTTTTACATCATCCTGATTTACTATCACGTGCTTTCTATCAAGATCAAAGTACGACCACTTTTGCCGCTGCTGGTTGGCCCCCTCTTGTTGATCCCATCGGTCATGGCCCAGTTATTCATGAACGTCGCGAACAAGCAAAAGCGCTGCGCCACCGTGTTTTAGTTCGCGATGGGGAAACTTACGGATATACCCAGGTTGATGCCGAAATCGCGGCTGCGGCCTTTTATGCAATTTCACAGCACGGTCCCGATGTTTCCTTTATATATTTCTGCGGAGTAGATGAAGCAGGTCATGCTTTCGGTGCAATTGGACCAGAATATAGCGGGGCAATTGCGCGAATCGATGCTTACTTAGATAATTTGCTTCAAGCAGTACGTGCTCGCGCCAGTGAGGATGAACCGTGGTTAGTTGTAATCACAACAGATCATGGGCACATTGATGAGGGCGGGCATGGCGGAGATAGTGCTAAAGAACGTGCCTCATTTGTTGTTGCACATGGTGTGGGTCGTGAAAACCCTAAGTGGCCAGAACAATTTGAACCGCACGAATTAGTTTCATTACTTTTAGCAGAAAGGGCGTAAGGATATGAACTTTAATAAAGTCATCCTCTATTACGGCTTTGCGCCAATTGCCGATCCGGAAGCTGTAAAACTTTGGCAAAAAACTTTATGTGAATCTCTCAATATCAAAGGTCGCATTCTCGTTTCACCGCATGGCATAAACGGCACGCTTGGCGGACACATGGACGATGTTAAGAAATATATTAAGGCAACCCGCCAATACCCCGGCTTTAAGAAAATTGATTTCAAATGGTCAGAGGGCACAGGCAATGATTTTCCAAAACTGAAAATTAAAGTCAAGAGCGAATTAGTTGCCTTTGGTAATCCAGGTGAGATTCAAGTTGATGAAAACGGAGTCATTGGTGGTGGAATCCACCTTCGCCCCGAGGAAGTTAATAAACTCGTTGAAGAGCGTGGTGATGACGTCTTCTTCTTTGATGGAAGAAACGCCTTTGAGGCAAAAATTGGTAAGTTTAAAGATGCGGTTGTGCCTGATGTGACAACGTCGCATGACTTTGTGAAAGAGATTGAAAGCGGCAAGTACGATCACATGAAAGATAAGCCTGTAGTCACATACTGCACTGGTGGTATTCGCTGTGAAATTCTCTCCGTTGTTATGAAAAACCGCGGCTTTAAAGAGGTCTACCAAATAAAGGGTGGAATTGTCAGATATGGAAATGCTTTTGGTGATGATGGCCTGTGGGAGGGCTCGCTTTACACTTTTGATGATCGCTTAACGATAGATTTTAGTGACCACACAAAGTTAATTGGAAAGTGCGCCCATTGTGAGGGACCAACTAAAGAATTTAGAAACTGCCAGAAGCCAGAGTGTCATCAATTAGTTCTTCTCTGTGAACCTTGTTATGACAAACACTTGGATATGCCGTGTAAACACGATCGCGAAATTAAACGCAATCGTGATTTAGTTGGCTAAGCGCTAATTTCACCAGATCCGCGTTGCGTAAAAATCGTGTCAATTTCGTGAGTTTCTGCTGGAGTTTTCTTGCCCGATAATCTGGCAAATAGAAGTTCGGAAGCAATCTGCGCCATCGTGGAGATATCTTGAGTAACTAAAGTAATTCCAGGGTTAACAAGATCGGCAAAAGCTAGATCATCGAAACCCACAAGGGCGATGGACTTTTCAAGTTTTGCCGCCCGAAGCGCACGTACCACTTCGATTGTTACAAAGTTCTGACTGGAGAAAATAGCGGTTGGTCTGTCTTTTAACTTAAAGAGCCCTTGAATGAAATCTTGCAACTCAATTGTGTTTTCAATTCCATGATGAATGTACTGCTTGTCGAGTTTAATTCCAGCTGATTTTAAAGCGTCTTTATAACCAGCAAATCTTTCGACCGCTGTATAAATCTCTTGACTATCTCCAAGATATGCAATCTTCGTATGTCCGTGACTGATTAAGTGTTCGGTTGCACCCTTGGCACTTTTTCGATTAGTGGCAATTACTGTATCGGCAATGAAATTGTTAGCGGGGCGGTCAATAAAGACCATGGGCATTCCACTTTTACGTTCAGTTTCAAGGTAGGCATGATCACTAGTTGTTGGCACGATAATTAACCCGTCAACTCGTCGTGCAATAAATGTGGCAATAAGTTCGGCTTCGCGCTCTGGCTGTTCATCCATACTTCCAGCAAAAACATCTATTCCTTTAGCTCTAGCCAAATTTTCAAATGCACGATACAGCTCGGAGGAAAAAGGGTTAGCTATATCTTTGAGCAAAATACCAATTGTATTAGTTCGCCCATTAACTCGCCTCAAACTTCCGGCGGTTGCATTTGGTCGATAATTTAATTTCTTAATTGCTGATTCGACTTTTTTAACTAACTTGGGGTCTACAGTACTGACGCCATTTATTACGCGAGAAACAGTTTTAATACTCGTACCTGATAATGCAGCCACTTCACGAATTGTGGGGCGGACGCGATTGGTTGCGCTTTTCATCGGTATTTACTGTACTTGGTTCAGCCCCGTAATTGTTCCAAGCAATCTCTCTGCGTCGAACTCTGAAGTTGGGGCATTCGCAACAATTTTTCCTAAGCGAAGCACAACGATGCGATCGGTGACTTGTAGTACATGCGGCAAGGTGTGAGAAATAAATACAACCCCCAAGCCCTTAGCTCTTGCCGCTTTCATTACCTCAAGAACTTCTCCAGCTTGTCTGGCACCTAAATGGTTAGTGGGTTCATCGAGAATAATCACTTTCGATGCCCAGGAAACTGCTCGTCCAATTGCTACCGCTTGTCTTTGACCACCGGAGAGTTGCGAGACGGATCTATTTGAAGCAGGTACTGCAATACCTACTCGGTCCAAATCTTCGTGAGCCTCTTTGTTCATCGCCTTGTTGTCTAAGAAGCCTAATTTTCCCAATGGGCCACTGAGGAATTTCTCGCGACCTAAAAATACATTTGCGCTTACTGTTAAGTGTGGTGCTAAACCGGAATCCTGATACAAAGTTTCTACGCCAGCTTCAATTGCATCACGTGGTGAATCCCATGAAACTTCTTGACCGTCTAAGAGTATGGAACCAGAAGTTGGTTTGTGTGCTCCTGATAAACATTTTACAAGAGTCGATTTTCCTGCACCATTGTCGCCAACTAATCCAACAATTTCGCCGGCGTGAATTTGAAAATCTGCACCATCTAGCGCGACTACAGATCCATATTTTTTTGAAATATTGCGAACTTCATAAAGAGGTGCGCTCATTTTCTGGCTCCTCTCGAATCCCCTTTTGCCCCCTGGAGCAGAACCGCGGCCGCAATTAAAATTGCAACAACTACTTGTTTCCAGTCTGGAGCAACACCGATAATAATTAAACCGCTAGTTGTAGTTGTCAGAATTAATGCTCCAAGTACTGTGCCAGAAATTCTTCCTACTCCTCCTGAAAGAGCTGCGCCACCAATTACCACTGCGGCAATTGCATCAAGTTCGCCACCATAACCAGACGTCGGTGCACCTGATCCAAGTCGACAGTAGTAATACATACCTGCAAGCCCAGAAAGAAAACCAGAGAGTGCGTAAACCTTTAAGTAATGTCGGTTCACGTTTATACCGGCGCTTCTAGCCGCAAATTCATTTGAACCAATCGCATAGGTATATCTTCCAAATCGAGCACGATGAAGAAAAAGACCGCAAATGAAAACAATTCCTACAACAATTAATCCGGGAGTCGATAATGGACCGAACCACGGAACACTCAGAGTGATCGCTTTTTCTGGGCCTCCAGCAACCGGTGCACCACCTGAATAAATAATTGCTAATCCAGCACTTGCACCCATTGTTACAAGCGTTGCGATGAAGGGCACTATTTTTGCTTTAGTAATGAGAAATCCATTTACTAGACCGATGATTACACCAACTGATGCAGCAACAATTGTGCCAATGGCGATAACCAACCATTGGTTCTTTCCAGATTCCATCATGTGTTGCATCTGAAAAGCGGCGACAACTCCAGATAGACCAACAGTTGAGCCTACGGATAAGTCGATTCCGCCAGAGATAATTACATAGCTCTGGCCGACCGCCATAAGTACAACTGGTGCCCAATCAAGCAGGATATTTCCAAAGACTGCAGTGCTGAAAAAGATTGAGTTAAAGGCTGAGAAGAAAGCAACCATGCCAAACCAAACAAGGAGCAACAGGAATTGTTGATTGCCTGCAAACTTCCTAATTGTGGTTGTGTTTTCTACTGTGCTCAACTCATTTTCTCCTTTATAAGTATTGAATCAGCGCCCCCAATTATGGGGGCGCTGACCCGTTTAATACTAGAACTGCGATTGTGCAGTTCTTTTAATCCGTGAAATTACTTCTGTACGTATGTGTACTTAGCAAGATCAGCAGCAGTTGAAGACTTAGAAAGAACGACGTTAGGAATAACAACGTTCTTCTTAATGCCTGACTTTGACTTTGTATTCAAGTACTTAACTGCATACTCGATAGCAAGCTTTGCCTCAGCAGCTGGATCCTGAGCAACAAGAGCAGTGAAAACACCCTTGCCGATTAGGTCAACGTTTGCCTTGTAAGCGTCATAACCAATAAGAGCAACCTTGCCAGTTAGTCCCTTAGCTTGTAGAGCTGCCGCTGCACCTGCAGCATTAGTTCCATCAATTGCGAAGATTCCTGCTAGATCTGGATACTTTGTCAACCAGTTTGAAACGTTTGTGTTTGCCTTTGCTGGTTGAGATTGTGAATAAGCCTTGTCAACAATTTTGATTCCTGGGTAGTTGCGCAAGATGCGCTTTGAGAAACCATCAAGACGTGCAACGTTTGTAGTTGCAGTTGCTGAAGTTAGACCAACAACAACCTTGTACTTCTTACCCTTTTTCCAACCAATTGCTTTTGCAAGAGCATCTGCAGCCTTAGCTCCACCGTCAGCGTTATCGCCAGTGATGAAAGAAAGAACATCTTTTAGATCGCCAACGTGAGTGTCAACGTTGATAACAGGAATACCCGCAGCCTTGGCTTTAGCAACTGATGGCTGCAAAGCTGTTGGATCTGTTGGAATTAATACAAGTGCATCTGGCTTTAGGGCAAGAACTTGATCAACAACTGGAATCTGTGTTGCTGGTGAGTATTCTGATGGATATCCCTGCCAAATAAGTTCAACGTTATTTGCTGCAGCTGCAGCCACTGCGCCGACCTTCATTGCCTGGAAAAATGGATCAGATTCTGCACCCATAACGAATGCGATTTTCTTCTTAGCTGCGGCCTGTGCTGGTGCAACAACTGTTCCTGTAAGCAATGCGCCTACAACACCTGCAGCAATTACGCTGACAGATAGCTTCTTTAATGAACCCATTGAAGGTTACCTTTCG
>CAINRW010000125.1 GCA_903852815.1 uncultured Actinomycetes bacterium | reverse complement strand
TATTCTTTCTCAATGAGTTGCGCTCTATTTCGCAAGCGCTCAAGACTTCAGAATCCAGAAAACTTTGCGCAGACATACAAGATGGAATTAATAAGTTTGCCCTCTTTAATGGCAGGTATGCCTACGAAGTTAATGGGCTAGGAAATGCACTATTTATGGATGATGCAAACGTGCCGTCATTGCTGAGTCTTCCTTATTTAGGCGCTCTTTCAGATTCAGATCCTATTTATTTAGCAACAAGAAACTTTGTTTTATCCAAAGAAAACCCATACTTCTTTACTGGTCGCAGAGCTAAAGGAGTTGGTTCGCAACACACTCCAACAAATCATATTTGGCCAATTGCATTAGCGATGGAGGCTTTAACTTCAAGTAGCAGCTCAAGAAAACTAGAGGTTTTACATTTACTAGAAACAACAGATGCTGCAACTGGCCAGATGCATGAATCTTTTCATGCCGATGATGAGAATATTTTTACACGTGCTTGGTTTTCTTGGGCAGATATGACTTATGTTGAGTTAGTTCTACAAAGTGTGAATTACAATTTCCAAAACTAAATTAGTCTCAATTCCAATTTTCTAAATGAATCAGGTACTGACTCAAGATTTGATATATGGAAATGGATGTCCTCGGCATGAACTTTCCATGTGTAATTAGAAGACAATAACGATTCCAGAAAAACTCTCGCTTCAATTTCGGCAATGTGATTTCCGAGGCAAGTATGCGGACCAAAACCAAAACTCAGATGTGGATTTCTTCCGCGCGCTAAATTAATGTGAAATGGATTTTCGAAGACTGTCTCATCGAAATTTCCCGAGATAAAACTAATACCGACGTATCTATCATCTGGAAGATCTTGCGTTGTGGACTCAGGTACCGTTGTTCGATTCATCTGAGGTAGCGGAGTTAAAAACCGTAAGAATTCTTGAATTGCACTATTTATCAGTTCAGGTTTATTTCGTAATAAATCTAAATCAACCTTGTTATGACCAAAATGCCACATAATGCCGGTGAATAGTTTGACTACTGTGTCACGTCCACCCGCCAGCATCACGCCAGCTATGCCACGAAATTCAGCGGCTGATATTTGCTTTCCTTCAATTTCAAGTCGTGCAATCTCATGCCACACATCATTTGTTCGGCCAGAAATCGCTTCTTCGTAAATTCGATCAAGATACTCATGTAAAACTTTCCCATCACGCACATGTGACTCGGCAGTCCACACATCAGGTCCCCAACTAATCCACTCGGCAACATCTTGGGGGCGCCGATAAATTGCGCCAAGATTATGCATTACTAGTGGCAGCGCAAGGGTTGAAATTACATCTGCTGGTGGGTTTTTGAAATACTCCTGAAGTAAGCGATCAGCATGTGCTCTAAATATCGGAACCAATTTTTCAATCGTTGGTTTTACAAAATATGGAGCCAAGGCCACCCGATAAAGATGATGCCGTGGAGGGTCAACCTCTAAGGGTAACTGCCGATAATCCCTAACATCGGCATCACCTTGAAGATCAGAGGAAAAGCTTTGTGTATCGCGTAAAGCTTCACGCACTGACTTATGCCCGGTAATTACTTTGATGGGCTTGGGATAATGAACACTCACTTATGTAGAATAATTTAACGATGAAGGTTGAGCAAGGAGTTTCATGAATAGCATGCGGGCCGTTGCGATTTTTCCAGAAATCCTTCCTGAAAACTTAATTGAATTTAAGGCTGTTGCGACCAAGGTGCTAGCCAATGTTCAAGCACAAAGAAATATTCTGCGATATGACCTGTTTTTTACCGAAGATTTCAAGCAATGTGTCGTTTTGGAAGAATTTGAATCCCCTGACGGTGTAATTGAGCATGTTAAAAAGAATGCAGATCTTCTCAATGAATTAACGAGATTAGGTGGAAAAATTCAAGGAAGCATTTTTCCTTTGAGCCAAGATGGCGAAGCAATACAAAGCATTAAGAAGAATTGGGACTCAAAATTCCACTCACATTTTGCTGGCAAAATTTAATTGCTTTAAAAGGCGTTAGTTAGAAGAGTTTTTATACTTTCTAACACTGAGTGGAATAAAAATCACCATAATTACAACCATATAAATGATTGAAGTTGTCAGCGGATGCTGACTTGGAAACGAATTAGCAGTTGCGCCAAATTGATTTTCCAAACCGAAAAGTTGGCGACATGCCGCAACCATGGTTGAGACTGGATTCCACTCAGCAACGTACTGAAGTGCTTTAGGCATGCCAGTTGTTGGGGCGAATGCATTGGAAAGAAAAGTCATTGGAAAGGTAATCAGGAAACTCACGTTTTGAACTGTACGTGCATCTCGAACTGCCAACCCAGCAAAAATTCCAGTCCAAGAAAGTGCATAGCCAAACATCAACAGGAAAATGAAGGCACTCAAAACAGATAAATGGCTAGACGTAGGACGCCATCCGACCGCATAGCCAGCTGCTGCCATAACAATTAAGACAACAATGTTAAGAAGAGAATCACCCAAAGTACGACCAACAACTAGTGCTGATCGCGAAATAGGGAGAGATCTAAAGCGATCAATCAAACCTTTTTTCATATCCTCGGCAAGTCCAGAGGCAGTTGCTGCCAAAGTAAATGCAACAGTTTGCACGAAGATTCCCGGCATTAATAGTTGGACATATCCCCCTGGTTGACCGGTGGCAATTGAGCCGCCAAATACATAACGAAAGAGGAGCACAAACATAACTGGTTGAATCGTTGAAAAAATTAAGACTTCAGGGACTCGAGCTAACTGAAGGAGTTGACGCTTAGTTATCACAAGCGCATCTGTAATTGCGTTTTTCATGCCTTTGCCTCAACTTCCTCTGCCGTATGACCAGTGAGCGATAGGAAAACATCGTCAAGTGATGGGCGCTTTAATCCGATATCCAGTGGGTGAATTTTTGCTTCATCAAGAGCGCGCAGAGCTTCCATTAAAGCAATCGAACCAGTTAGTACCGGTGCGCTAATTGTGCGGACGTCGACATGAATTGCACTACCGCTAATGCGACTTACGATTTCACTTGCCTTACTTAAATCTGCAGTTTCAACAGTAATTTCTAAACGCTCTCCGCCTACTTGTTTTTTCAGGGCATCTGAAGTTCCACGTGCAATAACTTTTCCATGATCAATAACTGCAATTTCATCTGCTAGTTGATCTGCTTCTTCTAAATATTGAGTTGTTAATAAAAGCGTGACTCCGCCTTTTACTAACTCTTGAATCACTTCCCACATTTCTTGTCGACCACGTGGATCTAAACCAGTAGTTGGTTCATCCAAAAATAGAACTCTTGGTTGAACAATTAGTGACGCAGCTAGATCCAATCGGCGGCGCATTCCACCTGAATAAGTTTTAATTGGTCGGCGCGCACTTTCAGTAAGTGAAAATCTTTCTAGCAAATCCTCGGCTCGCTTTATAGAAGCGGTTTTACCTAAGTGATACAGCCGACCAAACATCACCAAGTTATCCCAGCCAGTTAGCGTTTCATCGACTGCGGCGTATTGACCCGAGAGTCCAATTACTTCACGCACTTTGTCGGGATGTTTTATGACATCTATTCCTGCAACGCTTGCACTTCCAGAGTCAGGTTTCAAAAGAGTTGCAAGGATTCGAACGGTTGTAGTTTTTCCTGCACCATTTGGACCAAGTACGCTTAATACGGTTCCCTCTTCAACGTCTAGGGATAAATCATCGAGGGCTTTAACTTCGCCTTTTCGGTAGGTCTTTACTAGGTGGTCGGCAATTACAGTTTTCACACGGTAACCTTACCCACATGTCTAAAAATCAGCCTCTAAATGCATCAGCTAAGGAACACAGCCACAAGGAAATCATGATCATCCTGGGCGGCCTTATGACTGGAATGCTTCTTGCAGCCCTTGACCAAACTATTGTCTCGACTGCCCTTAAAAATATTGTTGAAGAGTTCAATGGCCTCGACCACTACACATGGGTTGTTACCGCCTACCTTTTGACATCAACGGCCTCAACTCCGCTCTACGGAAAAATTTCAGATATCTACGGCCGCCGCGTGGTTTTCCAATTTGCGATTGTTACCTTCTTATTAGGTTCATTCCTAGCTGGTGCATCTCAAAACATGTCTCAGTTGATTGCAACTCGCGCGCTTCAAGGTTTGGGTGCTGGCGGTCTGATGGCGCTTACTTTCGTCATCATCGGCGACATCGTTCCACCACGTGAGCGTGGAAAGTACCAGGGCTACTTTGGTGCCGTTTGGGGACTTTCATCAGTTGCCGGTCCGTTGCTCGGTGGCTTCTTCTCCGATCACCAAACAATTCTTGGCGTAACTGGATGGCGTTGGATCTTCTACATCAACTTGCCGATTGGTATCGCATCATTAATTATCACTTCAGCTGTTCTACATATTCCAAAAGTTAAACGCGAGCACACAATCGATTATCTCGGCGCAGTATTGATGGTTGTATCTGTTTGCCTCATTCTGCTTTCAGTATCAATTTACGGCCCACAAAATGGTTGGGGAGATAGCCGAACAATTTCTTACCTAGTTGTTGGAATTTTGCTTGCAGTTGTCTTCTTGTATTGGGAGAGCAAAGCGAAAGAACCGATCCTTCCTTTGCACTTGTTTAAAAATCACACCTTCTCTATTACCTCTCTTTTAGGTGGAGTTATTGGAGCAGGCATGTTCGGAGCAATCGTTATGTTGCCTCTGTATTTCCAGGTAGTAAAAGGCTATTCAGCAACATCAGCTGGACTTAAATTGATTCCACTCATGCTTGGAATCGTTTCAACTTCGATTGTCTCTGGAAAGATGATTTCAAAGCATGGTCACTACAAGCGTTTTCCAATTATGGGAACTGCGATCATGACTGTTGGAATTTTGCTCATGACTAGATTGCAAATTGATACTCCATATTGGCAAATCTCAATTTACGCAATCATGGTGGGTGCAGGCCTTGGTCTGTCAATGCAAACAATCGTTATCGCGCTGCAAAACGCGGTTGAATTCAAGGACATGGGCGTAGCAACCAGTTCAAATACTTTCTTTCGTTCCCTTGGTTCAGTTTTTGGAACTGCAATCTTTGGAAGTATTTTGACTAACCGTGTCACCCACTACATGGCAACAGGTTTTGCTGACTTAGGAAAGAGCAATCCAGCAGCCTTGGAAGGTTTTGATCAATCAAAACTTGGGGCATTGACTACAAATACCTCAGTTTTAAAGACTTTCCCACCTGTCATCAAAAACACCGCGCTGGAAGCTTTCGTTAACTCTTTCCATGTTGTTTTCTATGCAGCTGCTCCAGTGACTTTGCTGGGATTACTGTTAGCGCTCATGTTGCGTGAAACGCCACTTCGTACTACCCAAGATTATGCAGCAGCGCGTGAAGAGGCTGCTGGCGAATCAATTGGTTAATGCAATCACCATTTAAGGATCTGCCGCGAGAAGTTTCAATACTTGTCGCGGCATCCTTTTTTGTTGCCGTTGGTTTCGGAATCGTCCTTCCTGCAATTCCAGTTTTTGCGAAATCATTTGGTGTCAATAATGCCGCGATTGGTTTAATGGTTTCGGCCTTTGCAATCACTAGATTCGCTTCAGGTCTCATATCTGGAACTTTGGTAGATAAATTCGGCGAGCGAGCAGTTTTCTCTTCAGGTGTTTTTATGGTCGCGCTTTTCACTTTCTTAGCTGGCCTTGCACAAAGCTACGAACAACTTCTTATTTTTCGCGCCGCTGGTGGTCTTGGTTCTTCGATGTTCTCAGTTGCTGCCGGCTCGGTAATTATGCGATCAGTTGATGATGCCCACCGTGGTCGTGCTCAATCTGTATACCAAGGTTCTTTCTTGCTTGGCGGAATCGCAGGTCCAGCCATTGGTGGCTTGCTTTCAGTAATCTCTCTGCGCGCACCATTTTTTGTTTATTCTGCAATGTTGTTGTGTTCAGGAACTGTTGCTTACTTTTTCCTTAAAGGCGACAAGATTGGCAAGGTAGATAAGAACGTCGATACTTCCGAGCACACAACTGTTCGCGAAGCCTTAGCAATGAAGTCATATCGCGTAGCGTTAGTTCTAGCTTTTATCGGCAGTTGGGTTTTCTTTGGCTTGCGCGCATCAATTTTGCCGATTTTTGTGACTGAAGAACTTAAATCAACTACTGCTGTTGTTGGCTACGGCTTAGCGCTTTCAGCGATTATTCAAGGTTCTATCCTGCTTCGAGCGGGGCGATTCTCGGATGAAAAAGGTCGTCGTGCTGCATCAATTATTGGTGCACAAGTTGTTTTGATTGCTCTATTGATTCTTACCTTCTCGGTTCATGTGTGGATGTATTTAATCTCTATGGCAATTCTTGGCTTTGGCGGTGCTTTTCTTTCAACATCTCCAGCAAGCATCGTTGGCGATGTTATTAAAGGAAAAGGTGGAAAAGTTATTGCCATCTTCCAGATGGCAGGAGATGCCGGCATGATGGTTGGTCCAATTGTTATTGGCGCAATCTCAGATATTTACTCTTATCGAACCGCCTTTGCTCTTTCTGCAGCAATATTCTTGGTCTCACTTGTTTTGGTTTATCAAATTCCAGAGACTAGAAACGTCGAAGAGCCCCAGGCAAAAAGCCTGAGGCCCCTCGATGAAGATCTCTAACTAGTCGTTGCTGCGCAATATAGAAAGCAGACGCAGAACTTCCATATACAGCCAGACAATTGTGACCATCAAACCAAAAGCTGCACGCCATGATTCAGCCTCTGGCAATCCCGCCTTAACTCCATTTTGAATTTGATCAAAATCTAGAATTAAGAAGAAGCTTGCAAGAACCATTCCACCTGCAGCAAGGATTAAGCCAAAACCTGCAATGTTGTAAATGCTCGCACCAAAGAATGACCCGATGAGTGAAATCAAACCAAGAACTAAGTAACCAACCATTGCAGTCATGAGTACTCGAGTAAATTTTGGTGTAACGCGAATGCGTCCGCTCTTATATGCAAAAAGCATTCCAGTAAATGCACAGATTGTGACAATAACGGCTTGGCTAACAATGCCTTCATAATAATTATTGTAAATATGAGAAATTGTGCCAAGAGCTAAACCTTCAAAAGCTGCATAGGCAATCGCTAAAGCTGGCTTAACGGTTTTGCTGAAACTATTGACCATGGCGAGAATGAAGCCACCGATAATTCCAAGCAACATCGCACCTGCACCTAGATTCATAGTCCAGGCTGCTGCACCAACCGTTACAAGGACTGCAAACAAAATTCCAGTACGTGTGACGACATCGTCAATAGTCATACGACCTGTGCGCATTGAAGAAGCAGCAGGTGCGTTATAAAGATTTTCTAGCGCTGCTGGGTCTGAGTTAATCGTGCTCGGATCAAATGCAGCGTATCCACGCTGATTAAACGCCCGTCCTAAAACAGGGTTTGAACTGCGCATATCTTGTCTCTCCTTTTGTAGTTCGGCCAGAACCTCTGGCCTTTGTTTTGTGTAACAAGTCTAGGGCTAGAAAGATTCCCAAAGTGCTTACTAAACTCCAAACGCCCGCTTTATGAGCGCCAAAATGTCATGACCCAGCACGATTTGAACAATTAGGAATAGAACTACTGGTCCGCCAATCCGATATACCCACCGTCCAAATTCATGACCCTTGATCCCCTTGTAGTTTTTGTCGTCTGATACAAGCCCCAACAGAGAAAGAACGAATCCCGGCAAGCTAAGCAATACGAATCCCCAAGTCAGAAAGTCGTGAGGTGTCGTAAATAGTTTTTTCGACAGCGCAGCAAATAAGGTTCCGAATACGGTCATTGCAACTATTTTCATAGCGCCTTTAGGTACTGCGAAATGAAGTAAGCGACTCTTAGGCAAAATATGTACAGCTGAAAGTTTGAGAATGTTGGGAAGTATAAAAAACATTGTTCCGAGAAATAGTTGGATATTTATGCCAACAAAAGTCTCCATAACTATTGCAAAGATTGCACCTTTTAAGAAAAGAGAAACGTATTGTTGTCTTTTCGAAGGCTGCTCGAGCATAACGACTAATTTGGATGTACGTTTTGGATACAAGAATGTTGATAAATCTTCAGAAAGCATGCGGATAAGCACGGCAATACCGATTATTAGTCCGATTTCTGATGTATGGCCCGAAATCGGAAGTTGCTTACCGGCAATTATATTTAGAGTTCCCACGAATTTTGAAATCGTCCAACCTGTCAATATTGATGCAAGAACATAATCCGTAATGCGTTCCCAGGGATGCTCTTTGCTTTCAATTCTTCTGCGCAATGGCCTAAAAGATCCGGCAATAATCGCAGGAGATGCACAGATTGCCATATAAGCAAGGAGTGTTAATAGTTGACTTAAGTTATTTACATTTCCGGCAACCAAAACTCCAAAAACAAAAACCACTGTTGAAATTAAACCTGCAAAAGCATCAACTAATCCGAGCACGAGCATGGCAGCCATGATGTTCCAAGCGGGGGGCATGGCTTGTGAATGAGCACTTGCAACCGCTTGTGCTCCAAGAATAAATCCAAAAGGAATTGTTAGTGCTGATACAGATCCAAACATTGCGCGTAAGTAATTAGCATCGATAAGAATTCTAGAAAGAAGTGGCGATGCCTTCGAAACGCGAAGTGATGCAGCAATGAACATTGTGTCAAAAGTGTGGGTTAACGGAGCTCTCCAAGTAAAGGATGTGTCACCTATTCCTGTTACCTCATTGCCCTTAGAGTACGCCGCGTCTAGAAGTCTCTTGCTATGTTCGCCTTCTTCCAGATCATCGAAATCACTGCGATCTTTATGGTCTGCTTGCCCGCCATGTCCTGCAGCCTCGACGTCTGGTGTTTCTTCGCGTTCATTTCTTTTAGCTTCACCGCGAGAAGAACCCCCACCCGAACTTCCTCCACCACCAGAACCACTTCCTCCTCCTGAATTTCCTCCACCTGAGAATCCGCCAGATGCTGCTGCAGCACCTCCAGCAGAAAGCACACTTAACGCGGTGAAACCCGCAACTTGTGTCTGTGATGTTTTTTCTGGTTCAGATGCTGGGCTATATGCGGGCAATTCTTCTGGGTTAGTTATATTTTCTAGAGTTGCTGGATCGACAACAGTTTCTAAATCAGGGCAAATATTGTCCCAATGAATGTCTCCTGAATTGTCTTTGCAAAAACTAATATCTTGTGAAGTTACCTCACCAGTTTCAGGATCAGTTACTTCAGTTGTAGCAATGTGGTATCCCGCAGGAAGATCTTCTGGGATATCGATTGTTACATCCTGATTTGTATCTGTTGCAGTAACCTCTGAAACTTGATCATCAGCTCCTGCACTCAGGGTAGAAAAGTTCAACATCACGATAAAAATAAGTAGAAAACGTCTCATTTCTTAACGCCTCTCTTAATCGTAATTTTAATTTTTGATCCAACTTTTAAACCAGTTATTTTAATAACTGCACGTGACTTACTTACTTTTGCGGCTGAAATTTTGAATACACCTTTTGTGATTGTTGGAGAAGGCGTTGGTGATGGCGTTGGCGTTGGTGAAGGAGAAGCCAGTGCCGCGGCTTTTGCTTCGGCAATGGCTGCTGCTTTCGTGGCCTTAGCTTCTGCGGCTGCCTTTACTTTTGCCGCCTCTGCTGCGGCTTTTGCTTCTCCTGCGGCTTTTGCTTCGGCTGCGGCTTTTGCTTCTCCTGCGGCTTTTGCTTCGGCTGCGGCTTTTGCTTCGGCTGCGGCTTTTGCTTCGGCTGCGGCTTTTGCCTCGGCTGCGGCTTTTGCTTCGGCTGCGGCTTTTGCTTCGGCTGCGGCTTTTGCCTCGGCTGCGGCTTTTGCCTCGGCTGCAATCTGTGCTGCAAGAACATCGGGATTAATTGCAAAAGTAAGTGTCGTTGGTGTTGAGGAAGCACTTGAATACGTTGTGTCTGAGGCCTTTGTTGCAGTAACTTCACAGGTTCCGATCGTTGCAGCCATAATCGAATCATTTCCAGATAAAGCGCATCCTGCAGTGCCTGCATTGGTAACTGAATAGGAAATTGCACCGATACCTGATCCGCCAGTTGTTACCAAAGTCAGTAATACTCCCTGATTTCCAGATTTCGAAGTGATTGAAAATGCATTTTGGGGATCAGTACCAATACATCCAGTACGAAGATTCAAAGATGAAAAGTCAGTAGCAAAATATGTTAATACGCTAGATAGGGAACCACAGTAGTTGACTGAAGTTAGTGGCGTTCCATTAAAGGGAGTTCCATCAAATGTAGTTAGACCCTTTGGCAAAGTTATTGAAGTAATTAGGTTGAGATAACTTAGAGCCACATGCCCAATAGTTGTAACCGTCGAAGGGATATTCATCGAGGCGATTTTGCTATCTGTTCCAAAGGCATTTTGTGCAATAACTTCTAAACCTTCTGGCAGCGCAACAGTTACTAGATTGTAGTCATTGTAAAAAGCTTCTTGACCGATGCTCTTCAATAAACTGCCTGTTTCAAAACTCAATGATGTTAATGAGTGTGCATAATCTAAAGCCTCTGCATCAATATCAGTTACATACTTAGGAATTACAAGTGCTCCTGCGCATTCGTGGTAGTGAACACCATCCCAAATGAGATGCGTTCCATCGATAATGACACTTCCACCAAGGCTGCATTGAACTATTTGGGTGTGAACAGTAATTTCAAGATCGACTTTTGACTTACCCAAGTCGGTGCCGGTCGCAGTCACGGTGTAAGTCGAAGAGGCAGATGTGGCTGTTGGTGTACCTGAAATTTCTCCAGTTGTTGAATCAAGAACTAACCCAGCTGGCAAATCAGGAGATACGGCAAACGATGCAATCTCCCCACCTGTATTAGTAAATGTAACTGGAGTGATTGCAGTTCCAACTCCCGCTACTAACGATGTGGTGCTAGAAGTTATTTTTGGGCGCGAACATGTAGCTACCACTGTTCCGTTTGCAAAAGGAAAACTCGAAACACTTTGAGATGTTCCGCAATAAGTTACAGATGAAAGTGATGGCATGCTTACAAAGGCAAAGACACCGATTGAAGTTACGCTATCCGGAATAGTGATTGAACTAAAACCTGAACCGACAAATGCACCAATTCCAATTGTGGTAAGTCCTTCAGGCAATGAAATTGAAGTTAAATCACTTGTATAAGAAAACTCATCGCGAAATATTTCTGTAACTCCGACAGGCACAATCAGTGACGTTAATGAAGTCGATGAGAAGACGTATTCACCCATTTCGATCTGTTTCTCAGGAAGAGTGAGTGATGTTAATGGATTAAATCTGAACGCATTTCCTCCGATAAAAGTAACTGTACTTGGAATAGTTAATGTTGTAATTTGATTTGCTATGAAGGAGCCTTGTCCGATACTTGTAACAGATTCTGGAATATCTAAAGATTTTATTGAGCTATTTTGAAATGCCGTATCGCCTATGGTGACCAATGTGGAGGGAAGCGTCACTGCGTTAACGCTTGAATAAGCAAAGCTACCCACATCAATTGTTGTTATGCCCTCAGGTATGTCGACACTTCCTACGCACGATTTATTTCCAAGTACATGAGTACCCGATGTTTGGAAGGTTCCACTAGTCCCGCAAGAAACATTTTCTATGGTTGGCGTAAAGACAAAATCGACTCCATAGTTTGAACCCATTCCATTATGGCTTCCATTATTTCCATCAGGGAATACAGATTTGTCGCTGTACGCGTACATTCCACCCAAGACAGTTAATGGCCCAACGTTAGTATGTGGAAATGCTTCATTTGCATAATAGAAATCTGATGCAAAAACAGAAACAGTAAAAGTCGCACCGCTATCAATACTAATTGGAGAATCTAACTGAACTTCCTGCCATCCACTTGATGTTTCATTTGTGACGCTCTGGCTTCCAAGATTTGTTCCCGATGAATTCCAAACATTGACGGTGTGCGAATCGCTGCTTGATGAAAATTTGTAAAAACGAATTGCCGTTATTTTTCCTGGCCAAATTGTTGACGCTTTAACTCCGAGTGCAAGAGAACTAGACCCTGCCAATTGATAGCCAGAATCTGTGGATGGTGAAGAGTCCATCAATGTGTAAGTTGGATCGGCTGCACCTGCTGGCTGAGCCATGAACAAGCCGAAAATTAATGCAAAAGCGCCCAATACTCCGGCCGCCAAAATTAATGAACGCGTAAGAAGAGCTCGAATAGCAATCGTTCGAGGTTTCATTATCATCGGCGAATAATAGGGTGATTAAATGAATTCTCTGACTTAAATGAGCCCGTCTAAGTTAACTTTGAGTAAACATAAATTGAAAATAGGTAAATACGTTAGTTAGAAAGCGCGAATTGGGCGTACGTAATAATTCTGGACTTTGGTGTTATAACTCTGATTTCCGTTCAAAAAACTCTGATCCCAAGCAAAACTAGCGCCACCCCCAGAAGAGGCCCAATAGGTGCCTGCAACAAAACCAAGTGTGGGCGTCGCAGAACCCGTACATACCGTTTCATCAGAAATCCATGATTGCCCTGAAACAAATTTACAGAGCTGATTAAGTTCTGCTTCTGAAGGTAAGTACCAATCTGTCTTTGTACCACCGGCATAGCCCTGAGCTAAACCTGCTGCAGTACTGCTGTCATTTCCTTGTAGAACGATTGCTAAAGAATCGAGGTACCCGACTCCAATAGCAGCACTGGTGTTATTTGGAGAGGGATCATTTATTAAACCTGGAACTACTGAATCGGTAAATGTGGGAGCAATTGCCCATGTTCTTAAAGGATCTGTGCCGGTATTCCATCCACTTGGGGCAACTTCCAAATAATGACAGAGACCTGATGTCGGACTTCCTGTTGTTGAAAAAGTCTGACCGCAACTAAAACCTGTGCTCGAATAATAAAAAACCGTTCCTGCGCCTGGCCCGGCATCGCCTGGTCCACACGTTCCACCATCTGCGCAACTCAATACCGCAGAAGTTGTCGTTACTTTAAGTTCTCCAGAGCTCTCTGAATTTGAGAATCTGATTCCATTACCAATGGCTTGGACCGTTATTTTGTATTTAGTTAGTGGAGTTAAATTTGTAACTAGATCGCCAGAATTGAAATTAGTGTGCGCGAATCCAACAATTTGCTCGCCACGACCTATATAGACCCGCACGGTGTAGGAAGTTGCATTTACGACAGGGTTAAAAAACACTGCAATCGAAGTTGAAGAAGGAGTAGCTGTAACTCCATTTGGTTTTGCGAGTTTAATTAGGTGCCGCGCAGAACTCTCGCTCGCGATTGCCGTATTTGCAACAAAACTCAGTGAACACAATAAAGTCACAATCGAAATAAGGCTAGTAAATTTCTTAGTTCTCAATGTCCTCGGCCTTTCAACAATTGTTCTAGGGACTTGGCGCTACTTTTTTTTACTTACTGTGCCCCGAGTGGGGGTCGAACCCACACTGGGAGGATTTTAAGTCCTCTGCCTCTGCCATTGGGCTATCGGGGCCACGTGTAACAAGGGGTAAATCTACCCTGATTTTCTACTTAGTTATTCCAGCTAATGAACGGGCGATGCCATCCAAAATATCTGATTCCGAAGCCACAAATTCACTCGCACCCGTTGCCTTCATAATCTCGGCAAGAACAAGTGAACCGGCTGGAATTACATCGACACGACCTGGATGCATATAACCAAGAGATAAGCGTTCGTCGCGAGTTGATGTTAAAAACATTTGTGCAGTTTCAAGAACTTTTTCAGAACTAATGCGTGAAAGATGAATTGCGTAGCGATCATAATTTGGCAAATTCAACGCAGCTGCTGCCACAGTTGTTGCAGTTCCAGCAACAGCGATGAGAGTTTTAGCTTTAGTAATTGGAACAATTTCTGCGGCGACGGCAATAGCATTTTGAATATCAGTCCGTGCTGATTCAATCTGTTGAGTGGTTGCTGGATCATTTGTAAAGTGGCGCTCCGTCATGCGGACGCATCCAATGTTTACAGACTTTGCATATTCGACTTTTTCAGTGCCAAACACGAACTCGGTTGAGCCACCACCAATATCAACGACAAGGAATGGACCATCGGATGGGTGTAATTCTTGAATCGCACCGGCAAAGGAAAGCGCAGCCTCTTCCTCACCGCTGATAACCTCAGGTTCGATTCCTAAGCGCTCACGAACGCCATCAACAAATAAGTGGCGATTGGTCGCATCTCTTGTTGCACTTGTGGCACAGAAACGAATCGCTTGAACTCCACGCTTTGCAATTTCTGCTGCAAATAAATCGACGGCAGCAAGAGTGCGAGCGATTGCATCGGGGTGAAATTCACCCGTTTGATCGACACCTTGCCCTAGTCGAACAATCTCCATAGTTCGTAAAACTTCACGAAAAGAATCATCTTCGATGTCGGCTATCAGCAAGCGGATTGAATTAGTTCCGCAATCTATTGCAGCTACTCGCATGGATTGCTCTCCCACCACTTTGGAAGTTTTGCTAGCGCTTCATCGCCCAGTGGATTTACATCTGGCCCGGCAGCAAGTGAATGTGCAACTAAAGAATGTAAACATTTAACGCGCTTAGGCATTCCGCCTGCTGAAACATTTTCTACTTCCGCAACTTCTATTCCAAGGGCTGATCGCGCCGCAATGTAATCATCATGTGCTGCGTGATAGGCACCAGCTAATTCGGCATCAGTTTCAAGACGTGCATTCATGTCACCCATTAGCCCAGTTGTTTCAAGCGTTGAAATTACTGCCGTTAAACGCGGGCAGGTTGCATAATAAAAAGTTGGGAATGGTGTGCCATCAGCAAGTCGTGGTGGAGTTTCAACTACTGCTGGATTGCCGCATGGACAGCGATAGGCAATTGCATGAACATCTCTTGGAGTACGACCTAGTTGAGTTTGAATGCAATCCAAATCAGATTGAGTTACTTCACGCACGTGATCAACCTGTTCCATTTATTGAAGCAATAAGTCGCGAATACCAAGGTTGACCATCAGTGAGTGAGGTTGCGATTTTATTTGTTGGTGCAGTATCTGCACTTGGTCCATTTTCGGTAACGATGTACTGGCGCTCACCTGGAAGAACGAAATGCAAACGTTCACGAGCTTGGGTCTTTATATATTCAGGATCTTTCCAGAGTTGAAGTTCTTTTCTGGCGGCATCAAGGGCTTTGTGATCATTTGTCAGTTGGGCATTTAACGCACTTATTTGTGCTCGCTGTGTGAAGTAATGCTTTATTGGTGGGGCAACAGCAAGGGTCAATACGAAAAATATTGACCACAAGCTGATTGCACGACCAGAGGTACGTCGACGTTGGAAATTTAATTGTCGACGTGCCACGAATTCACTTAGGCCTTAAAACGTGGAAAAGCGTCGCGACCGGCATATCTGGCACCGCTTGCTAGCTCTTCTTCAATGCGTAGAAGTTGGTTGTATTTAGCAACGCGTTCAGTACGTGCAGGTGCACCAGTTTTGATTTGTCCGCAATTAAGGGCAACTGCCAAATCTGCAATTGTTGTATCTTCAGTTTCACCTGAACGGTGGCTCATCATGCTTCGGTAATTTGCACGATGTGCCATTTCAACAGCATCGATTGTTTCAGTTAAAGTTCCAATTTGATTTACTTTAACAAGCAATGCGTTTGCAGTTCCGCCAGCGATTCCGCGAGCAAGGCGTTCTGGATTAGTTACGAATAAATCGTCACCAACGATTTGGATACGTGAACCAAGCGCATGAGTCATGTCGGTCCAACCTGCCCAGTCTTCTTCATTTAATGGATCTTCGATTGAAACGATTGGGTATGCATCTACTAGAGATGTGTAATAAGCAATCATTTCGGCAGAAGTTTTTGATGCGCCTTCAAATGTGTACTTGCCGTTGTCATGAAATTCTGTTGCTGCAACATCCATTGCAAGTGCGATTTCAGTTCCTGGCTTATAACCAGCAGCTTCGATAGCTTCTAAAATTAAATCAAGTGCTGCGCGATTGCTTTCAAGGTTTGGAGCAAATCCACCTTCGTCTCCAACAGATGTTGCAAGACCGCGCTTTTTTAGAACTGACTTAAGTGCGTGGTAAATCTCTGCACCCCAACGAAGTGATTCGCGGAAAGTCGGTGCGCCAATTGGAGCAATCATGAACTCTTGAATATCAACGTTTGTATCCGCATGTGCTCCACCATTGAGAATGTTCATCATTGGAACTGGCAACACGTGCGCGTTTGGTCCACCTA
>CAINRW010000124.1 GCA_903852815.1 uncultured Actinomycetes bacterium | reverse complement strand
TATTACTAAGCGTTTAGGTGTATTCATACAAAAATCCTCATACATAAACCTGAGGAAATCATGGGTGCTAACTGAAATTTTCGGTCAAATTTAAGCACGCGGATGTGCCTGCTTAAATGCTTTTTGTAAGCGTTCAGTTGATACATGAGTATAAATCTGTGTTGTTGCCAAAGATGCATGACCTAAAATCTCCTGAACTGTCCGTAAATCTGCGCCACCTTCGAGCAAGTGAGTTGCCGCAGAGTGGCGAAGTGCATGAGGGCCCATCCGCTCAACTCCCTCAATGGCAGATAATGCCTCATATACAACGGTTCTGACTGCACGTTGATCGATTCGTTTTCCTCTAGTTCCAAGAAAAACTGCCTGCTCGGATTTTGAATTGAGGAGTTGTTCTCGGCCAATTTCAATCCAACGCTTTAAAGCACGAATGGCTGGATTTCCAATTGGAATGACTCTTTCTTTATTTCCTTTACCCAAGACTTGAATCGTTTGACGATCATAATCAATGTCACCTAAATCCAATCCACACAGTTCCCCAACGCGGGCACCGGAGGCATATAAAAGTTCAACCATCGCGACATCTCGAAGTGATTGTGGGCTCTCTTCTTCACCTGCACGAAGGGCTAATGAGTCCATGGCTGTTTTTGCATCTTCAACACCTAAAACTTCTGGCAATGTGCGATGCGCCTTGGGGGTTGCCAGCGAAAAAGCCACATCCTGTGCTAGATATTTATTCTTGACCGCCCACTTCGTAAATAAACGAATCGAAACAACTCGTCTCGAGATGGTAGTCCGTGAACTGCCCTTGACTTGTTGATTGGCCAACCAAGAACGTATGTGCAAAAGCTCTAATTTTGAAATTTCATCGATTCCTAGGTTTTGTAAATGGCTCAGCAGTGATGCCAAATCTCCGACATAGGCACGAATTGTGTGGACAGATAAACTGCGTTCGCCTTCTAGATAATCTTGAAAAGTATCGAGCAACTCATCGAAATTATTGGCCACAACGCAAGACTACCTCTCCCCGAAGTCTGGGAGAGGTAGCTTGGACCTGCGTAGTGTGTCTTAGAGCTTGGTGATTGTGTTTGTCTTAATCACCTTGCCATTAATTACTACTCGTACTTGCATTCCAACCTTTAGAACAAGTGCGCCTTTGCTTGAAACAACTCGTGCGAACACGGCGTTGCCTTTTGCATCAAAGATTACGTGGTAGTAATCGACGTACTTCCAAGTGGTCTTGCCTGCTTTTACAGATTTTGTACCAAACTGCACTGTGGCGCTCTGGTATGCAAATTTGTATGAGAAGTCAAGATTTATCTTGATCTGTTGTGAACTAGCCCAACTCGCAGCAGAAACAACAATCGTGTTTGAAAGGCTTGCAGCAAGTACAGCTGCGGCGGCAGTGGCTGCATCTGCTAATTCCTTGTCAGCAGCTGCTTTATCTGCAAGTTCTTGATCCGCTGCGGCCTTTGCGGCTGCTGCATCAGCGATCACCTTGTCGGCGGCAGCTTTATCTGCAGCTAACTTATCGGCAATTACTTTTGCTGCGGCTGCAGCTACTTCATCTGAATCACTTACAATAATTGTGATTGCAGATGAAGTTGCAGAATAATAATTACCATCGGTTGCCTTAGTTGCTGTAATTAAGCAATTTCCGGCAGTGATAGCAGTGACTACTCCAACACTTACTGAACAGATTAGAGGTGTTGAAGTTGTGTATGTAACTGCACCAGTTCCTGAACCACCTGTAGTACTCAATGTAGTGGTCTTAGTTATTTGAACTGTTGTTGCTGCAGGAACTGCTACTAATGCAACTTGTGCGTAGTAATAGATCGGAGCAGCTGAGGTAGCCGGAAATACTGCCATAACTACGCCCGAACCGATGGAATTTGTAACCGTCGTTGCACCTGCAACAGTAAAGAAATTTGCAGGTACATGAGCGAATGTATATCCATTGATTGCAGTCAAAGTGATTGTGGCTGTATAGCTCGTACTTCCAGCAAACGTACTTGCAACTGATGGCGCCCAGGTAACTGTCCCAGTAAATTGGCTAGTTGCAGTTGATGTTGTTACTGGAGTTGCACCAATAATTGGTGCAACAATTCCCCCGATTGTGGCGGTATAAACGACCCAACCATCGGAGTAATAGGTGTAGATGCCGTTGTTAGTTCCATCGACAATTCCTATTTTATTATCAAACTCAGTTGACGTTACTGAGTGTGTTCTTGCGTAACTTTGTTTGTTCATGACTGTGTCAGCACCATACATAAACAATTTCATTTCAGAGTTGTACGTGGATGTTTCGATAGTAACTGCTGGATAGTTAGTCACTGATGCACCTTCCATACCGATTAAGTACGAATGTGCCCCGGCGGAATTTGGAGAGCTAAATACGAAACTGTTACCCGTAAACGCAATGGCTACGGCTCCAGATTGTGCATAGACGCCATATTGCTGAGTGCCAGTTGCCACATTTGAGCCCCAAGAGATCTGAGAGTTATTCAAAATCAGAGATGCTCCTGAATTAATGTTGAAGCCGACGTTATTTTCACCAGATGTATTAAGTACCATCGTGATGTCATCAGCAGTTAATTGCGAAGCTCCTTGAACCATGACTCCATAGTTTCCATCGCCTACTTGATTAACAACTCCGGTCAACTGCAAAGAACTTAAAGAAACATGAGCTATACCAGTCGTGATTAGCCCGGCACCAGAAAGTGTGTAGCCGTTGCCTTCAAGAGTCAGACTGCGGCCGATAGAAACATTAGACGATAACGCAATGTCATTTCTCAAATAAATTTGAGATTCGGAGCCTGCTATTGCAGATATTAATTCACTTTGATTGTGAACACCCCAATTGACTGCATCCACAGCATAAACACCATCTGCTTTACCTGGTGCACTTCCAATGGTTCCTACATTGAAAGTACCTGTCGTGATTTCTGGCGAATGAGTTTGGGCATAAATTTCTTTATTAGCCCAAGTGTCAGTGCCTGAGAGAAGGTATTTCATTCCGACGAGATACGTTGTAGCTGCATCAACTCGAACTATTGCTGGATAATTACTCACTAATGCGCCCTCCATGCCAATCAGGTATGAATAAGCGCCTGAACTATTAGGTGCATTGAAAGTGAATGCATTATTAGTAAAAGAAATCGACCCTGCACCAGATTGTGCATAGACACCATATTGCTGAGTGCCAGTAGCAACTGCGGATCCCCATGAGATATTTGAATTACTCAAGGCCAAAGTAGCAACCGCATTAACATTAAAGCCGACGTTATTTTCACCAGGTGTGTTGAGCACCATTGTGATGTCATCAGCAGTTAATTGAGAACTTCCTTGAACCATGACTCCATAATTTCCATCTCCAACTTGATGAACCACTCCGCTCAGATGCAAAGCACTAAGTGAAACGTGTGCTGCGCCTGAAGTAATGATTCCTGCTCCCGTAAATGTGAAACCATTTCCATGAACAGTGACGGAGCGCCCGATAGACAAATCAGTTGTTAGAGCAATATCTTTTCCAACATAGAGATCTGAATCTAGAGTCAAAAGAGCTGCTCGCAATTGAGCCTCGGTGTTTAACCCCCAGCCATCAACTGCATAATAGGTATAGATGCCATCATTTGTGCCATCCATAATTCCTATTTTGTTGTTGGTGGTAGTTACTGCGACCGAGTGAATTTTGGCATATGCCTGCTTGTTGACAACCGTATCCGCACCATTGAGCAAAAGTTTCATCTCAGAGTTATAGGTAGATGTTCCAATTGTGATCGCTGGATAATTTGCGATCAATGCTCCCTGCATACCAATTAGGTATGAATGTGCACCAGCAGTATTCGGAGCACTAAAATTGAAACTATCGCCTGTGAAACTAATTGATGTTGCGCCTGATTGTGCATATACACCGTATTGTTGAGTGCCATGACTTATTGCAGATCCCCAAGAAATATTTGAAGAATCCAATATAAGCGAGGACCCAGATGCGACATTAAAAGCGTCATTGTCATTTCCAGGAGTATTCAGAACCATAACGATGCCATGTGCAGACACGTATGAGGAATCCTGAATCATAACTCCATAATTTCCATCGGGTTGGGAAACTACACCTTGGAGTTGTAAATGATTCAACGAAACTATTGCACTATTTTGAATAATAATTCCGTGTCCATAAAGAGTTGAGCTCGACACGACGCCATCACCACCATAAACACTCATACTGTGATTGATAACTAGGTTGGAAGTTAGTGTGATGTTTGCTGCGATATTTACCGTTGTGACACCTGGATTTATTCCAGCCGCAATTAGTTCGGCTGAAGTAGTGATGGTTGTGCCAGGAATTGCGTGCGCAACAGGAACCGCAACAAAAACAGTTGTAATTAAAGATAATGTCAACAACCTTGACAGTTTTTTTGTGATAGATCTTTTCGATCTTTGATTTATCGTCATTATTGTTGACATGGTATTTACTCCGGTCTAAACATTAATCAGAGTTGATTAATGACTTCAGAGTGAGTGTTTAATAGATTGGGTTTATGTATTCGTAAATGTCCGGTCATCAACTGGTCGTTAAAAGTTGTCGGGGGTTAGCGCACATTCTTCGGGGTAACTCTCATTAATGAATTATGAGCGTGCACTCAAAGTTTCAGTGGGGGATATCGCATTCAACTTAGCCAACATTGTCGTAACTAATCCATAGAATTTAATTCATCAAGTGATTTTGATTTTGATTAAACACTTTAAGTGTTTTTCAAACCAACGAAATGAGTTTTAAAATGTTTCTCCCTTATGTCTCAGAATTTGTAGAGTTTTTGTCAATCAAAGAACATACGTTGGAAGAGATGCTTGCACACATGGTTCTAAGAACTCTTGCCCCTTTGGAAGCCACTTCGGCTTTTATGTCGCAGCTAAACTCCGAGAATTCCATCGAATACTTAGGCCGCTTCGGATTAACCCAGGCGACTATTAAGGAATACCCTGAATTTTATAATTTGCAAGATGCTTACCCAGTGTGTGACGCGATTCGAAATCGTAAAATAGTGTGGATCAATACGTTACCTCAATGGCCTTGTGAATATCCGATGTTGGCTAATACGCCTCATGAAACGGGCGAAAAGACTTTTGTTTGTTTCCCTATCGAAAAATGTGGAACTCCAGTCGCCGCTTTAGGAATTTTCTTCAAACCCGTAATCCATCCCGATGCTGAAATTGATGCTTTCTTAAAGGCCATCGGTGCAATTTTTTCACTACATGTGTATCGAAAGATTGACTCTCTTCCAGAACATCGCAACCTTGAAATGAAGCCGACCATCGAGATCTTCGGTTCAAGTATTAAACAGTTAACCGAACGCCAGATTTTGATCCTCAAAATGATGAGCGAAGAGCGAACTAACCAAAATATAAGCGAACTGCTTGGTTACTCAGAATCAACTATTCGACAAGAGACTGTAAAGATTTTTTCAAACCTCAACTGCAATGGACGTGAAGAGGCATCAAAGATTTATAAGGCTCGTTTTCTTCGTACGCCAGAGGTTGCTTAAACTATTCGGGCTTGCGGCCTTGCCGAATTAAACCGAAAGTGACTGCATCTTCTAAAGC
>CAINRW010000123.1 GCA_903852815.1 uncultured Actinomycetes bacterium | reverse complement strand
ATCAATGGCCACTTTGACCCTTGGTTGGAAACGAATCGTTTCTGAAATCGGTATCGAGTTCATGAGTCCGTGGGCACTTGATTTGTTGCGTGAAGCCGGACAGCAAGTTGAAGGTGACAACGTTAAATTTGATCCAGAGTGGATCCTCAAGCAAGTTGCCAAAGCTCCAAGCCAGTTTAATTTGCGGGCACGCAATCCTAAGAACAATGTACAAATTGGTGGAGACTCCATGGTTTTCGGTGGTGTGTATGGACCTCCATTTGTGCGCGAAGGTGATGTTCGACGTGATGCGACTTTCAAAGATTATGAAAACTTCTGCAAGTTAGCCCAAAGTTATGACGCTCTCGATAGCGTTGGCGGCGTAGTTTGTGAGCCAAATGATCTCTCACTCGATTCACGCCACTTAGATATGGCATATGCCGCAGCAACCTTGACCGACAAATTCTTTATGGGCAATGTTGTTACCGCTCAAAATGCTAAAGATGTAATTGCAATGGCAGAGATTATTCATGGAGGTCGAAGTGCCATTGAAGAAACTCCTGCGCTTATTTCCCTCATTAACTGCAACTCACCACTTCGCTGGGATGATCGCATGCTTGATTCTTTGCGTGAATACGTTCTTGCAGGTCAACCAGTTGTAGTTACTCCATTCCTTTTGATGGGTGCGATGAGTCCAGTAACAATTCCTGCAACGCTGGCGCAGCAAATTGCTGAAGCGCTAACTGGAATTGCACTTGCCCAACTAGTTCGACCAGGCTGCCCAATCGTTTTTGGTTCTTTCCTTTCAAATATCGATATGCAATCAGGTTCGCCTCAATTCGGAACACCTGAATCTGGAATCGGTTTGTTATGTACCGGTCAGATTGCTCGCAGTTTTAATTTGCCTTTCCGTGGCGGCGGAGGACTTAACTCATCACAAACTGTTGATGCACAATCTGCTTATCAAACAATGATGACAATGATGCCTACATTTCTATCTGGAACTAACTGGGTTATGCATACTGCAGGCTGGTTAGAAGGTGGACTAGTTTCTTGCTACGAGAAGTTCATTGTTGATATCGAAATTCTTCAATCCCTCATGACCGAGTTCACCCCACTTGAATTTAATGTGGACTCACTTGCATTTGATGCACATGTCGAAGTTGGTCATGGCGGTCACTTCTTAGGTGCAGCCCACACAATGGAGCGTTTCCGCGATTGTTTCTATCGCCCATTCTTAACTAACAGCGATAACTACGAACGCTGGGTTCGACTAGGTGCAAAAGACACCACCGCTCGCGCCGCTGAGATTTATAAAAAGAAACTTGAAGAGTATGTAGCGCCAGATATGGATCCACGTATGAAACAAGAACTTGATGAGTTTGTGGCAAAGCGCAAAAGCGAACTAGATTAAGTAAATGGCAGCAACGCTTTATATTGATGGCACCTGGCGCGAGGCAGCTGATGGAGCTGCACATGATGTGCACAGTCCACATGACCAGCGGGTAGTTGCCACAGTTTCGCAAGCCACTCAAGCAGATGTGCTTGATGCAATTGCTGCTGCAAGAAGTTCATTTGATTCCGGAGTTTTCACTTCGTGGAGCTTTGAAGAGCGAAGTGCATTGGTAGCCAAAATTGCCGATTTACTCGAACGCGATTTAAAAGCAATCGCAAAAAAAGAAAGTGATGACACCGGCAAGCGAATTATCGAAGCCGAGTATGACATCGCCGATGTCATCGCTACCTTTCGCCACTTTGCTGCCCTAGGTGTTAAGCAACACGAACGCACCGTCGATGTAGGTCTAGATCATGTAACGAGTCGAATTGTTCATGAACCGCTTGGCGTAGCTTCATTAATTGGTCCGTGGAACTACCCGCTTCTGCAAATTGCTTGGAAAGTGGCACCGGCACTTGTTGCAGGTTGCTCATTTATTGTTAAGCCATCTGAGTTAACGCCACAAAGTGCAATTGCGTTGATGCATGCAATAGAAGAGGCAGGAACTCCAAAAGGGGTTGCGAATTTAATTTTGGGTCCCGGTTCAGTAGTGGGTACACCACTTATTTCAGATCCTCGAATCGATATGGTCTCCTTTACTGGTGGCTTAAATACTGGTCAAACAATTATGAAAGCCGCTGTAGCAACGGTCAAACGTTTAGCTCTAGAACTAGGTGGCAAAAACCCACATATTATTTTTGCTGATGCCGATTTAGATTCTGCAATAGATAATGCCGTAACTGCAGCTTTCCTTCATTCAGGTCAAGTCTGTTCAGCCGGCACGCGATTAATTGTTGAGCGTTCAGTTCATGATCGAGTTGTTAGTGAAATTGTTCGCCGCGCAGCAAAGATTCGACTTGGAGGGCCAACGGATTTAACTGCAGAAACGGGACCTCTAATTAGTAAGTCGCATTTGGACGGTGTTACGCGTTATGTTGAAAAAGGTATTGCAGAGGGTGCGACTTTATTAGTTGGTGGAAAACGAAGCGAGAATGCAGAACATGCCCAAGGTTGGTATTTCTTGCCCACCGTTCTAGATAACTGCGATACAAAAATGTTTTGCGTTCAAGAAGAATCTTTTGGACCAGTTATGACGGTTGAAGTATTTGATACTGAGGCACAAGCGATTGCGCTTGGAAATGACACTGTATTTGGCTTATCCGGTGGAGTGTGGTCACAAGATTTAGCTAAGGCAGCTCGCGTTGCAAGAGCACTTCGTCATGGAACTATCTGGGTTAACGACTTCGGACCATATCGCCCTCAAGCTGAGTGGGGCGGGTACAAACAATCGGGCATTGGCCGTGAATTAGGCGAACATGGCTTGGGTGAGTACCTTGAAATCAAACACATTTGGACTAACAATTCACCTAGTAGATCTGGATGGTTTTCAGATGACAACGGGGGAGAAGATTAAATGATGGCTAGCGCACCAATGATTTCTGTTCAGAATTTATGGAAAGTTTTTGGTGCAAATGCCGACAAGGTAGTTGGTTCTCCATTGGCCGATTTAACTCGCTCCGAACTGCGCGCAAAGACCGGCAACACAATCGCTGTTCGTGATGTCTCTTTTGATGTGGCTCCGGGTGAAGTTTTCGTAGTCATGGGCCTTTCTGGGTCAGGAAAATCAACTTTAGTTCGTTGCATGACGCGCCTTATCGAACCTACCCAAGGCACATTAACTTTCGAGGGCGAAGATATTTTGAAAGTTGATAACGCCCGACTTCGTGAGTTGAGAAAAACTAGGTTCTCAATGGTTTTCCAACATTTTGGTTTACTTCCGCATCGAAATGTCATCGACAATATTGCATACTCACTTGAAATCAATGGCGTTAATAAAGCAACTCGACATGCCCGCGCCAATGAAGTTATCGAACTCGTAGGTTTGCAGGGGTATTCCCATGCATATCCCGAACAACTTTCAGGTGGAATGCAGCAACGAGTTGGTTTAGCACGAGCACTTGCAGTTGACCCTCAAGTTTTATTCTTGGATGAACCTTTCTCTGCACTCGATCCATTGATTCGCCGGGATATGCAGCAAGAAGTCATTCGTCTTCATCGTGAACTTGGAAAGACAATGGTCTTCATTACACATGATTTATCTGAAGCGGTAAAAGTTGGAGATCGCATTGCAATTATGCGAGACGGTGCACTGGTTCAAGTTGGAACTCCGGAAGATTTAGTGGCAAATCCCGCCGATGAATACGTTGCAAACTTTGTTAGAGATATTGCTAAATCTCATGTTTTAACACTTTCACATTTAGCAAGAGTTGCTGAACCCGGAGAAGCTGTAGATGGTCCCGAGCTTGCATCCAACACAATTATTCGAGAAGCGGCACAGGTCATTTTGCAGACTCATAAGCCTGTTCGCGTCATCGATAACGGAAAATTCCTGGGTGTTGTATCGAGTGAGGATGTTTTGCGGTTAATTTCTGGTGTTGCATAATGAAAATCAGTAAGTCATATCTACTTGCCGCGTCCGTTACGATCTGGATTCTTCTTGGACGCCTATTGCATGGTAAAAACACTTTGCAATTAGATACGTATGAAAATACTTCATTTACTAGTTTCGTTGGAAAAAAAGCGCTGGAGTTACGTGGAAACCGTACCGAGAGCCCAGCTTTTATTTATTTCTTTAATCCCATACGAGCCACAATCGATGGCTTTGTTCAATTCATCAGAAACATCATCGCGGTTCCTGCCCCTAATTCAGTAATACCTGTAATTGGTTGGCTAGGCGTAGTTGCAATCGTGGCATTTATAGTTTTCGCAACCAGTCAATGGCGCACTGCACTGCTTTCAGTTTCTTTGCTCTTAGGTTGCGGCGCACTTGGCATGTGGCAATTCACAATGGATTCAATTGCCATGACTCTTGCCGCGGTTCTTCTTTCGCTAGTAATCGGTATCCCGTTAGGAATCTGGGCGGGACTTTCGGATAGAGTTTTGAAACTGCTCACGCCATTTCTAGATTTAGCCCAGATTTTGCCAACGCTTGTTTACATGGCCCCAATCGCCCTTGTTTTCATGATTGGCGCAGCATCAGCAACGATTGCAACGATGATCTATTCGATTCCAATTTGTATTCGAATTACTAGCCACGCGATTAGAAACCTAAATCAGTCACCCATCGAAGCTGCAGAATCGATGGGTTCTACACAAAAGCAGACGCTGACTAAAGTACAAATCCCGATGGCAAAACAAATGATTGTCCTAGGTATCAATCAAACTGTTATGGCCGCAGTTTCCTTCGTTGTTGTTGCAGCACTCATTGGCGCACCTGGCCTAGGTAAGCCAGTTATTTCCGCACTCATCATTCGAAATGTTGGTGATGGATTTGTTGCAGGTTTCGCAGTTGTTTTTCTAGCAATCTTGATGGATCGAAGCACGAGCGCTGCAGCCAAGCGCCAAAACTCTTTCGTTCCGCCAACCGCGCGAGATATTTTACGTAAGCGTGTTTCACTAATTGTCGCGGCAGTTCTAGCAGTCGTAGGTGTAATTCTCTCCAGAATTATTTTGTGGGCCGCCGTTTGGCCAAAGGAAATTAATATCGCACCACAAGTTGCCAGATTTACAAATGATGCAACAAATTGGATTCTTAATAATCTTTCGATATTTACTGTGGGCTTTAAAGACTTTATTTCCTACTCGATTTTGAATCCCCTTGAGAGCCAACTTTCAGCCTCACCTTGGTATTTAACGGTTGCAATGATCTGTGCACTGGCTTTAATAATTGGCGATATTCGTACGGCAATCCTTGCCTTTGTCTTAGCAATTGCCATTGTGCTTTCTGGGCTTTGGTTTGAAGCCATGCTTACACTTACTCAAACTATTGTTGGAACCTTACTGACAATGATCGTCGGTTTAGCTCTTGGTATTTGGACGGGGCGAAGTGATCGCGCCGAAAGAGTATT
>CAINRW010000122.1 GCA_903852815.1 uncultured Actinomycetes bacterium | reverse complement strand
TATTTGAGTGTGCGAATTTAGTACTGGATTGGCTAGGGCGGTTATTACACCTTCATCGGTTGTGATGACACTTGCCGAAACCCAACTCTGTCCACGCTCGGTACCGGTCCGATCTGCGGTGGCAATCACCAATTTGTTTTGTGAAGCTGCGGCTTGAACTCGAACAACCTCCATAGCCGGAACGGTGATTGTTTGCCCAATCAATGGCCAATTAGTTGGAATAGCTAAAAGTTGGGCATTATCTAGCATGGCCAATCGAACCCATTCTGGGAATTCAATGTCGTAACAAATCATCGTTGCAATCCGACCAAATTTGGTATCTACAACAAGTGGGGAATTTGAACCTGGAGTAAAAAATCTGGCTTCTTCTCCAAAGAGATGGGCTTTGGCATACCAACCACACAATCCAGTCGCATCAATAATTACTGAAGCATTCCAGTAACTTCCATCTTCTAGGAGGTTGAGGCCAGCGATTATGACGACATCGCTAGTGCGCGCAATTTCCTTCCATGTAGAAATAAGTTGAGAATCTAAAGTTGTAGCTGACTGCCGAACTTCCTCCATTACCTCAAAAAGATAGCCTGAGTTAGAGAGTTCGGGCAGAACAATTATCTGGGCACCCGCTGAAATAGCATCGTTAATCGCAGCGGTTGCCGCTTCGGCACAGCTCTTGGGATTTAAGACGTCTAGAAAAAGCTGAACCGATGCAATCCGAACCATATGGTGATACTACTTTGAAGCTCACGGATTTCGATGAAAAATCTCGATTCAGTCATATACTTTCGCAATGTCTACACACGCGCACCCATTAGATCCACTCAGCCATGCCGAACAAGAGTTAATCGTTGCGCACGCACGTAAAGCTTGGAATCTAGAGGCACATCATTTATTCGCAATGCTTCAACTGCATGAGCCAACTAAAGCCGAGTTAGCATCTGGTGATCAACTTGCGCGAAATGCCCGCGTAACTATCTGGGATCGCAAAAAGGCAGTTGTCACCGAAGGTGTTATTTCCACGCAAGGAGTTGTTTCTGATTACAAAGAAATCCCTGGCGCAAAGTCACCTGTAAGTGTTGTTGAATCGGTAATCGCCCTTGATGTAGTGCGCCGAGATCAAGCGGTTAAGGATGCGTTAGCCCGCCGTGGCATTCATGATATTTCTACAGTGCACATGGAAACGTGGCCAATCGGTGCGCAAATTCCACAGCATTTAGATGATGGTCGCAGATTAATCTGGACTCCGATGTGGCATCAGCCAACTCCCGATGCTAATTTTTACGCGCACCCAATTCATGGCCTCCATGCAATTGTTGATATCGATGCCGAAGAAGTTGTAGGTCTTGAAGATAATGCCGAAGTTCCAATCCCACAGACACCAGGTCCGTATCGTGAATCGCAAACAGGCGCCACAGTAAAACTTAAAGAGTTGATGATTCATCAACCAGACGGCGCATCTTTTGATGTCGAAGGTTGGAACATAAAATGGGAGCGTTGGTCCTTTCGAATTGGCTTTGATCAACGCGAAGGACTAGTTATCCATGACGTGCATTTCACCGATGAAGGTACGCCACGCAAGATTGCCCACCGACTCTCGATTGCCGAACTTGTCATTCCTTACGGCGATCCCGCACAAGGCGCCTATCGCAAGAATGCTTTTGATACCGGTGAGTTTGGTTTAGGAAATTTCACAAACTCATTAACTCTTGGGTGTGATTGCTTAGGTGAAATTGTTTACTTAGATACTGCAGTAACTGAGGGCGATGGCACAGTGCGCACCATTAAGAACGCGATCTGTATGCACGAAGAAGATTTCGGAATCCTCTGGAAACACATCGATGTTGATGGCCATATTGAAGTTCGCCGAGGTCGTCGATTTGTTGCCTCATCTATCGTGACAGTCAACAATTATGAGTACGGATATTTTTGGTATTTCTATCAAGATGGATCTATAGAGTTCGAAGCTAAGTTAACGGGCATTGTTTTGACTCTCGCTGATACACCTGGAAAACCTCACCCATCTGCAACTGAACTAGAGCCAGGTCTATGGGCGCCTTATCATCAACATATTTTGTGTGCACGAATGGATTTAGATATAGATGGTACGCACAATAGTGTTGTTGAAATTGAATCCTTCGCACATCCAATTGGTGAAAAAAACCCTTATGGCGGCGCTTATGAAACGCGCGAGACTATTTTGGAGAATGAGAAAAACGCTCAGCGACTCATCGATCCTATGAAGAGTCGTTTTTGGAAAATCATTAATCCCAATAAGAAAAATCACGTTGGTCACAGCGTTGGCTATAAATTAATTCCTGGTCACACCACGTATCCACTTGCTCACCAAGAGTCAGTTTTGGGAAAACGTGCAGGATTTATGTACAACCACTTATGGGTTACTCCTAACACTGAGGAAGAGCGCTACCCAGCAGGGGATTATCCTTTCCAACATGATGGTGGTGCAGGTTTGCCAGATTGGACCAAGAACAATCGTTCAACCACTAATACGGATGTAGTTCTTTGGCACGTCTTTGGAACAAATCACATACCTCGCACAGAGGATTGGCCAGTGATGCCAGTCGAGCGAACTGGATTTCATTTAAAGCCATCAGGTTTTTTCAGACGTAGTCCCGGAATGGATGTTGCACCTTCAACGCCAGTTGATCCAACATGTCATTGCTAAAAGTTCGAGCGTTCTTAAAGGCGGCTCACTTTGGGCCAACTTTAATCGTCACGGGTATTTCCTTCATTCTCGCCAGCATTTTGTGGTGGGAAGGACCTGCTTACGTAATCGCATTTACCGTTTTCTTTGGTCAGCTGCTCATTGGTTGGAGCAATGATCTTTACGATTACGAAGATGATTTAAAACATGGAAGAGCAAGTAAACCTCTCGTTGCTGGTGATCTGACCGCTACCGAACTTCATCATGCGATTTTTCTACTTCTTCCAATTGCGATAGCTGCAAACATAGTTGGCCCGCTAGGTTTCAAAGGTGGGGCAGTGTATTTACTGGGTGTGGGGTGCGGGATTGCCTACAACTTCTATTTTAAATTTACTTTTATATCATTTCTCCCTTATGTAATAGCTTGCGCCGCTTTGCCCGCATCCATTTATTTTGCGACTGGGCAAAACCCACCACTTTATATTGTCATTATCGGTGCAATTCTTGGAACAGCTTTTCATTTCTTGAATGTCATAAAGGATCTAAAGGAAGATCGCGAAAGTAACATCGGTGGATTGCCACAGCGTTTAGGCAAGAGCGCTTCTGTGAGCATTGCAATTCTTTTATTAATGCTTGCTGGATTCATTTATGCAAATAAACCAACTGCAACTCAAAGTTCATCCGTATTTAGTGTTGGGGGAGACCGCCCAACTTTTGTAACGCTTCCAACTGGTTATTCGAAGTCAAATCCTGCCCCACTGATTATTGATTTACATGGGTACATGAGTACAAGCGTGAATCACCAACGTTTTGCGATGATGGATTCTGCAGCTAAAAAATTAGGTGTCATCTATGTCGCCCCTGATGGTCTACCTGATACGCAGGGTTATCAATTCTGGAATGCTTCAAAGGCATGTTGTAATTTTTATGGAAGTACGGTCGATGATGCTGCTTACTTGCAGTCTTTGATAACGGAAATTTCTCAAAAAGTTTCGGTAGATCAAAAACGCATCTTTGTTTTTGGCCATTCCAATGGTGCATTCATGGCCTACAAATTTGCCTGCACTTATTCAAATACTGTTGCAGCCGTTGCAGGATTAGCTGGTGCCATGGATAGCGATGCAACGCTTTGCGGGGCACAGAAGCCAGTTAGTGTCCTTGAACTTCATGGAACTAGTGATGAAGTAATTAATTATTCAGGTGGAGCAATAGTTGGCAATTCATACACAAGCGCACTTGAAGGAGCACAACGCTGGGCGGCAACTAATGGTTGTGCAGAGTTACCAACAACAGGCAACTCTTTTGATTTAGTTCCATCTTTGAGTGGAGCTGAAACTGTTCCAACGATTTATTCCTGCAGTGATGCAGGCGTTGAATTATGGAGCATTAAAGGTGGCGCGCACGGACCAATTGTTGACTCAAATTTTTCTACTTCAGTATTGAAATGGTTGTTGGCGCACCCTAAGGCGTAACCGTTAATTCAAGTTCAAAGCTGTCGTTGCCATGCACTAAATGAACAGTAGTTTTTCCTAATGTGAGTGCTTTAATTCCAGGGTTAGAGACATAACTTCCTTGGTTTCCACCCGCTATAAATTCAGCAATTTTAGAATCTTCAACCGCACCGCTCCAGTTTTCCGGATCACTCACAGTCAGTACAACTGTATTTCCTGCACGAACTGATACCTCTGCAGTAGTGAGTGGATCAATCATTACTGGAGCCACAACTTGTGAGAAAGTATTTCCGCTAGCTGAAACTCGCTTTAAACCTCGAGCAATTGTCAACAACTGAAGGTATGTAACTCCACCAATTCCTTGCACCTGAATCTCGGTCTTTTTATATGGCTTGACTGCCTTAGTCATAAACATGAGATAGCCACCGACTCGACCAATATCTAGAACTGTACATTTCTTATAACTTGCAGGCATTGTTGGATCGCAATAAACATAGACTTTAGCTTTTGCACCATTTACTACGACTGTGCGCAGATACTTTGAAAGACCAGGGTTAGAGCATTTCACTCCACCCATAGTTTGCATAATCTCTATATATCTCTTGCTACCGCCATATTTAAGATAGATCCATTCTTCTTTACCTGGTTGGCAGGGCAACAAAGAAAATGTCACGGCCGCCATCCCTAAAGTTTTTGTAGGCTTATAAACTGAATATGTCAGACCTGTTTGGGCATCTGAAAACTTGTCACCCGATCCCATGGCAATGGCCGCCGTTGGCGCCAAAATAAATGCGGTCAGAATAAGCGCGACAATCTTTTTCATACCCCTAAGGTACTGGTCTAGTCCAAACATGACCAACGCCAAAAACCAATGCCATTAGGGCACACGCAGTTAAGCCAAATCCGTAGGCGCTAATTACATGCCAGTAAGCAGTCCAAGAAGATTTATGGCCCCATAGGAAACTAATATCAGAACTAAATAACTAGAAATACCAGAGAAAATTTCTTGGACGCAGATTTTGCATTGACCAAATCTATGTCCAATCACTGACATATTGCTTAAACTTTGCCCATGGAGCTGCGCTTTACCGGCGAACTAATCGAATGGCGTGGCCCCGCACCTTTTTACTTTATTCAAACGCCACCTAAAATTACCGCTGAAATCAAAGTGATTGCCGCCGCTAAAACTTATGGGTGGGGCGTGCTGCATACATATGTAACTATCAATAAATCGCATTGGCGAACGGCCTTGATCCCTAAAGATGGGCCGTATTTAGTACCAATCAAGAACGCCATAAGAGTTCCAGAGAAATTAGAGTTAGGTCAATCCATTAAAACTATGCTTACATTTGACCTATGAAGCGCCTTCCACTTATTCGCATTGGAATATCGATTGCAGCATCCCCAATTCTTATTGCTTTTATTGCTTCACTATTTCAAGGTGGATCAATGTTCAACGAAGGCACTGGAACAGGGGCTTACTTATGGCTTCTCATGCTCACTTTTCCAATTGGTGGAATGGTGATTGTCATCGGTGTAATTCGGCTAATCATAAAAAGAATGACCAGTTAATTTAAGAAGTTACGCTAAAAGATTCAAAAGTCGTTGGTAGTTTACGAAAATGCAATTAGGTTTAACTCCATGAGTCTTCGCTTTCGCCGCTCCATGAAATTAATTCCAGGAGTTCGACTAAATTTCAATAAAGATTCAATTGGATTATCAGTGGGAGTAAAAGGCGCCCATTACACAGTGAATTCAAAAGGTCGAAGAACAATTTCTGCAGGAATTCCAGGTACTGGCCTGTATAGCGTTGAAACATTGAGCAGTGGCCGAAAGACCAAATCCACCAGTGCCCCGTTACCAGCTTTAGCAAATGAGCGCACAGGTCCACCTGCCCCAGGATTATTTGCTAGAAAAGATGAACGCGCCTTGAATAGTTTTCTACTAGATATTTACAACTATGAAAGTACCGATACCCCACAACAAGTTGTTGATAAAGCAGCGATTTTAAAAGCTAATTTCCCAGAACTGTCTCCTGCTGCAGATCTGATTACTTTTCTTCACGGTGTTACCGACAATGTAAAGAATGTTGACCTTGAAATACTTGGTAAAGATCTTTGGGCTAATCGTGCGACTTATTTCAACCATCCGTTAGTCGAAAAATACTTTGATGGTTTAAGACCGGCTGCCCAAATTACTCGAGGAATATCTACGAACGAAATTTACAATGCTCAAACCTTAGGTTTTATTTATGCCGAATTACTCCAAGGAAAGCAAAAGTTTGATGAAGCGCTTGAGGTGTTGTATCAGATGATTCCTACGCAATTGGTAGCTATTTCTATTGCTGATATTGAGATCACAAATAAAAAATTTGATGATGCAATTGAGACCACTGAAGATGTTGAAAATGATGATGATGCAACAGCTATGCTTCTAGTGCTTCGTGGAATCGCATTTCGCGAAAAGGGAATGAATGACGCCTCACTTGAATGTTTAAAGCGAGCAATTTCCCATAAAGACCGCAGCGAAGGCTTAATTCACCGCGCACTGTTCGAGCGTTCAGAGACCTACATGCGACTGGGCAAGAAAGCCATGGCCATTAAGGATTTAGAAAAGATTTTGGTAGATGAGGCTAAATATCCAGAGGTAGAGGAAAAGCTAGCAGAACTAATGAAATAGTTTTACTTACACTCCGCTAATCTGGCTTTGACCATTCCTAGAATTAATCTTGTATCAATATCCCAGTCATTCGGAATTCCAATAGTCTTTTTCTTAACATCCAAATCCGTCATCTTGTCGGCAAATTGAGTAATGACATCAGTGCTCCACGGCGCAATGAGTATGTGTTTCGTGGCAGCTGAGGCACCGAAAATGTAGTGGCCATTTACGCGAATCATTGGTTGATTCCAGGCAATCACTAGCTCGGCTTTTGGATATTTAGTGGTTATCGCCTTAAAAATTGCACGCATAGTCTTTGCCTGCATTGGACTAACGGTTTTGTAATAGGCAGCTGGTGTCTCAAATTTCTTAGCCGAAACCGAACCGCGTGAATACATTACTAACGCATTTGCGTGGGCCTGGCTAAATCCATAATTTTCACGCAAGTGCGCGATCTGTTCTGGATATTTCTGGCCTTCGACATCTTTCATTACGGCAAACCAGAAATCCATCTTTTCGCCATATCTATTCTCTATGGCAGGAAAATGTGCTTCACGAGAAGGGTCTTTGGCAGGCACCGTCAAATGGTAATAGAAATTAGTCTTGCTGACACATTGTTTCCCAGCGATAATGGCGCAATGAATAGCAAAGAGATTCTTGACGATGTATCGCACTCTGATATCCGCCTTATTAGATTCCTTTATTGCGATCCTGCGGGGGTAATCAGAGGTAAGACTGTGCACGCTTCTCAGATCCAATCTAAACTCGATGAAGGGGTTGGACTTACGCGAGCGCAGAATGCCGTCAATCTTTTTGAAGATTTGATTCAAGTCGATGGCATGGAACCCGTTGGTGAAGTTCGAATAATTCCTGATCACAATACCTATACCCAGTTGCCGTGGCTCGATAGAACTTCCAGCATGCTCAGTGATTTACGCGAACAAGATGGAAGTCAATGGGGCGGGTGCACGCGCACCGTTCTAAAAAATGCTATTGCTAAAGCTCGAGAAGCGGGCATACAAGTCTTCGCCGCATTTGAAAGTGAATTTTATTTAGCCGAAGAAACCGAGACTGGCTTACAACCGTGGGCAAATGGTCCCGTGTATTCAAGTTCTGGAATGGATCGTGCAAGTCATGTCGTTGATGAGATGGTCGATAACTTAACCGAGCAAGGTTTTATCGTTGAGCAAGCAATCAATGAATATGGCCCAGGGCAGCAAGAGATTGTTCTTAAATACACCGATGCATTAGGTGCTGCCGATCAACATCTAAAGTTCAGAGACACAATTCGGGGAACCGCTGAAGTTAATCACGGCCTGCACGCATCCTTTGCGCCAAAACCTTTTGCCGATGGAATCGGATCGGGTGCTCATCTTCACTTCTCCTTATGGTCACTAGATGGCAAGACCAACTTGCTTCATAACCCAGAGGCACAGACCGAGATTTCAGAACTTGGCAAAAACTTTGTTGCAGGATTGCTAGAAAATATGCCCGCCGTCATTGCACTCACTTGTCCATCATTTGTTTCCTACCAACGTTTGCAACCACACTCATGGGCCGGCTCAACAATTTCTTGGGGATACGACAATCGCGAATGCGCAGTTCGTGTTGCAAGTCCATTTACAGGACGCGAAGCTGAATCAATTAACTTGGAGTTAAAGACAAGTGATGGAACCAGCAACCCGTACCTTGCACTAGCGGCGGTAATTTTGGCAGGCCTTGATGGAATTAATAAGAAGATGTCACCACCAAAGCCTGCTCATCGCGATCCCGCTCTTCTGACTCCTGAGCAACAAAAAGAGTGCAACATTCGTCCATTACCAAGCAATCAATTAGAGGCACTTGAGGCGTTAGAGAAAAACGACGTCATCACCTCTGGTCTTGGTGAATTAATGCTCCGATGCATCCTTGCTACTCGCCGTGCCGAATATGCACGTGCTTCCAAGGAAGGCGACGACTGGGCCCGAAAAGCGACTTTTTCTACTTTCTAGTAGGGGTTTTATGCGGGAAATTTCCTGAAAAAACTTCCAGAAGTCCCTTCATTTATGCCAACTGCGCTGGAATACTAACGCGGTCAGCAATTCGGCTATCAACATTTGTACGGAAAGGCTAGGAATTAATGTCTGATTCAGGAGCAAAAGGTTTAATCAAGAACCTTAATATCTGGGAAGCAATTGGAATTTCAGTTGCACTCATGGCCCCATCCATGGCAGCAAACATCAATCCGCAAGGCACTGCAACGACTGTAGGTCGCGCAGTTCCTGTTGCATTTGCGCTCGCAACGATCGGTGTTCTCCTTGTTGCTTATGGTTTCGTTCGCCTCACACAAAACTTCCACCACGCAGGTAGCGTGTATGGATTTGTTGGAGCAACAACAGGTCCTCGTTCTGGCGTAGTTGCTGGTTGGGGATTAATTGGTACATATATTTTCTACGGCTGCGTAACATCAATGGCCGCTGGAATTTTCGGTTCAAAATTCCTCGATGAAATTGGTCTTTGGAACAATCAGCCAGATACTGCAGGCTTCTTAGTTGGCGCAATTGCACTCGTACTTGCATACTTCCTCGCCATCGCTCCTGCTCGTAACGGAACTCGTATTCTTCTCACCGTTGAAGCCGTCACCGTTGTGCTAATTCTTATCACCGCATTCATCGTGCTTTCAAAGCTCATCGGTGGTTCAGCCCCTAATGGTCTTGGCGTTGACTGGTCGGTCTTTTCAATTCCACAGGGAACTGGTGGCTCAACGGTATTTCTTGGTGTGGTCTTTGGTTTCCTCTCCTTTGCTGGCTTTGAAGCTGCAGCAACTTTGGGTGAAGAAGCTAAGAATCCACGCAAAGACATTCCACGCGCGATGCTTGGAACTGCAATCTTCGGTGGCGTTTACTTCGTATTCGTAACTGCAGTTGAAGTAATGGGCTTTGGAACTGATGAAGCTGGCGTTAAAGCTTTTGTAAGTTCAGGTTCATTGATGGGTGATCTTGGAACTCAATATGTAGGTTCATGGATCGGAACAATCATCACACTCGGCGCAGCAGTCAGTGCATTTGGTTGCGCTTTGGCTTGCGTTGTAGGCGCATCACGTATGTTGTTTGCAATCGGTCGCGATAGCGGAAACTCTGCATTGGCTTCAGTCTCTGCAAAGAATGGAACACCAACTTCTGCAACACGTTTGATCGTTGGAGCAGTTGCTCTGATCGTTATCTTGTGGGCATTAATTGGTGGAGCTAAGCCATTTGATATCTTCCTTGGAAGCGGCGTAATCGGAACACTAATCTTGGTGGCCGTTTATGTTCTTGCAACTATTGGTGCAATCAAGTTCCTATTCTTTTCAGGTGCAAAGCGTGCTGCTACTTGGGAAATAATTATTCCAATCGCTGGTTTAATTGTTTTGGTCTACACCTTGTATCGCAATGTGATTCCATTCCCAGCAAGTGGAGCGGCACGTATGTATCCAATCGTTAGTGCAATCTGGCTAGCTGTTGGTCTCATCGCTGTTTGGGCACGTCCAGCTTTGACTAAGAAGCTTGGCGAAAAACTACTAGCCGACGAAAACCTTTCAGCGGCGCGTTAAAACTCACTATCAATAACAACTGCGGGGGATGAAATAACTTATGTTACAAAATGCAAAGGTCGTCGATTTAACGATTCCACTTGGCACGGACATCATCATGTGGCCAGGGGCACCGTCACCAGAAATGGAAACGCTTGTCACTGTCGCACATGATGGTTTCTTTGCTCGGAAAGTTACGTTTTTCGAACACACCGGAACGCATTTTGATGCACCGTGTCATTTCATTGAGGGCAAAGCAACTACCGACAAAATTCCGGCAAGTACTTTGGTCCGCCCCGCAGTTGTTATCGATATTTCAAGTGAAATCGGTAGTGATGCTGATGCAGTTCTAACTCTTGAACACGTAAAAGCTTTTGAAGCAAAAAATGGTGAAATTCCAACTGGTGCTGCGATTTTGCTTCGCACGGGTTGGGAAGAGTTCAACACTGATAAATTAAAATATGCAGGACCTGAAGGTGATCTGCATTTTCCTGGCTTTGGCGTAGAAGCCGCGCAGTATTTAGTTAATGATCGCGGCGCAGTAGGTCTTGGAATCGATACTTTAGGAATCGACCCAGGAAATAAATCGGACTTTCCCGTTCATTCTCAAGTCTCACATCCAAAAGGTTTGTGGCATCTTGAAAACTTACAAAATCTAAAATCTCTGCCACCAATTGGTGCATGGATCGTTGTCGGTGTGCTTCCACTTGTTGGTGGATCTGGTTCGCCAGCACGAGTAATTGCGCTTGTTCCTTAAGATGAATCAACCTTGGGCTTTTATTGCAACCTGCGATCTAGTGGGTCACGTTCGCGGACGTAGCGGACCATTTCCGAAAATAATCGAATCTGGTGAAGGTGTTGGTTGGGTCCCTGCCGATTTAGCAATGAGTGCTTTCGGTGGAATCGCTTCACCAAATGCGTTTGGTGCATTAGGTGATCTGCGTTTGATTCCAGATAAAGAAGCAACTGCAATCTTCCCTTCAACTTTTGAAGATGGAGTGTCCACTCGTTTCTATTTAGCGCACCAGCGCAATATTGATGGAACTCCGTGGGGTCCATGTCCTCGAACTTTTATGGATAGCGCAATCGAGAAGTTAGAAAAAGCTTTCGGTATAGAAGTGATGGCCTCATTTGAACATGAGTTTGCTTTGGAGCGTGCCGATGGTGATGAAATCGGTGGTCTTCCATTTGGTTTTGATGCCTACCGAAATGCAGATGAATTTTCTCAAGAGCTTTTAAGAATTCTAATTGACAATGGTTTCGATCCTGAGACTTTCTTACCTGAATATGGAACTGGCCAGTTTGAAGTAACGATTGCTCCAGCTCCGGCAAGAATCGCAGCAGATCGCGCAATCATGTTGCGTGAAATTGTTCGTGATACAGCTAAGCGATTTAATTTGCGTGCAACCTTTGCACCACTACTTGGTCCCGAGCGAGTAGGCAACGGTGTGCACGTCCACCTCTCGCTATGGCGCGATGGTTCACCAATTACGTATTCACAAACACGCGCAGGAAATCTTTCAGTCGAAGCTGAATCAGCTTTTGCTGGAATTCTCGAACACGCCCGTGCAATTGTCGCTTTAACTTCTTCAAGCCAGATTTCGTTCATGCGTTTACAGCCACATCGCTGGAGCGCGGGTGGAATCTGCATTGCAAAACAAAATCGCGAAGCTCTGCTGCGAATCTGCCCACAGGTAACAATCAAGTCGGCCGATGTAAGCAAGTCCTTCAACATTGAATATCGCGCAGCCGATGCAACTGCTAATCCTTGGATTGTTATCGGAACACTCCTTCACGCAATGCATGAAGGTTTAAGTAGCAAACTTTCTATTGCGCACATCATTGATGAAGAGATTGAAGATTCCCAGGAAGTAAAGGCGATGCCGGTTACACTCGATGAAGCCCTAGTTGCACTCTCCACTGATACAACGGTGCAGAGTTGGTTTGATCCAGTCTTGCTCGATACATTTATTGGCATTAGAGCCAGTGAAGTAAAAGAGTTGCAATCCCTAACACCCCAAGAAAGGTGTAATCGTTATGTCAGCGTCTACTGAGGCATTAAAAGAACATATCGAAGAACTTAAACTAATCGATCATCACGTACACGGAGTTGTTCGCGACAATCCTTCCGTTGAGAGTTTTTCTAACATGATTACCGAATCTGATAGAACTCCTAAAACTTTAGATGATGCTTTAGATACCCAAGTTGGTTTTGCTGTTCGTCGTTGGTGTGCACCATTGCTTGGTCTTGAAAAACATGCCAGCGCACATGACTATTTTACTAAGCGAATCGAACTTGGAAATGAAAAAGTAAATCGCACTTTATTAAAGGCAGCAAACATCGATCACTATTTATTGGAAACCGGCTTTAAAGGCGATGAGATTCATGGGATCGCCGGAATGCAGGAATTGACTGGTGCTAAATTTGATGAGGTCTTGCGCCTTGAAACTATGGCGCAGTCGTGGGCTGAAACCAGTGGAACAACTGCCGAGAATTTTCCTTCTACTTTTGCTGCCCACCTTGCCGAAAAAGGCAAGCATGCCGTTGGGTTAAAAACGATTGCTGCTTATCGCATTGGTTTGGATTTTGATCCCAAGCGACCTGAGGGTCAAGAATTACAAAGAGCTCTCGACGCTTGGTTTAGCGACATCGCGGCTGGCAAGGATGCGCGGATTACAGATCCAGTCATTATTCGCCACATCATTTGGCAAGGAATCGATTTGGGTCTGCCAATCCAGTTTCATATTGGTTACGGCGATCCCGATTTAAATCTCGATAAATGTGATCCGCTATTGATGACCGAATTAATTCGCATTACCGAAAAACTCAACATTCCAATTCTGCTACTTCATAACTACCCATATCAAAGAAACGCTGGATATCTTGCGCAGATGTTCCGCAATGTTTATCTGGATGTGGGTTTAGCGGTTAATTATTCGGGCGCACGTTCTCCGGCGATTATTGCTGAATCTCTTGAGCTAGCTCCATTTAACAAGATCTTGTTTTCATCCGATGCTTGGGGATTACCGGAACTTACTTATTTGGGGACGCGACTATTTAGAAATGGTCTTTATGAGGTTCTAAGTGAGTGGGTAGATAAAGGGGAGTGGTCACTTGCTGATGCAAAGCATGTATGTGACTCAATTGCTTTCAAGAACGCCCGTACCGCTTATTCCCTCAAGTAGTCGTTCAATAAGTTGTACCAATCATTGTACAAGGTGCTATTCTTACGAAAACTAAGGAGCACAAATGATTATCTCTGCATCCCAAGCCCGAGCCAAACTCTTCCCATTAATTGAGCAGGTTAATCAGGATCAAGCGCCGATAACCATTACCTCAAATAACGGTAATGCAGTGCTGGTTTCTGAAAGTGAATGGGAATCAATTCTTGAGACTGCCTTTATTTTGCGTACGGCAACTAATCGAGCACATATTGAACAATCAATGGCTTCGTTGCAACGGGGTGAAGGAATTAAGCGAAAGCACGACAAAGAAGAAACTTTGTCACAACTTCTTGAACTCGCAGGATTAACTTCTCAAATTTCAGTTAAAGCTAAGAAGAAAGTTTCTACTACCAAGAAGTCGGCCAAGATTCGCACTGCACATTGATGGCC
>CAINRW010000121.1 GCA_903852815.1 uncultured Actinomycetes bacterium | reverse complement strand
GTCGTTACTTTTGGAGTTATTCAAAAAGGTTCTAATCCTCAAGCATTTAAGTTAGCCGTATGGGGTGCGGTTCTTGCCGTGGTCTTAGTTGCGATCGCTGGATTTGCAGTGCATAAGCCGCTCTCAAAAGTTCCCGAAAACACAATGAAATTTATTGTGGGGGTTCTTCTGACCTCCTTTGGAATCTATTGGGGCTCAGAAGGCGCAGGTGCAATCTGGCCACATTCAGATCTCTCGTTACTTGGAATAATTCCTACAGTTATTCTGATCTGTATTGCGCTTATAACTGTGTTGAAAGCACGCAAATCCCGCGGAGAAAAAGTGCGCACATTAAGACTTCCAACTTTTAGGCAACCTAGCAAAGATTCCTCTCTGCTCATCAGATCTGTCGGGGGCTTTCTTTTCTTTTGGTACGACTTCATCATTGGAGATGATTGGCGCGTTGCCGCCGCCGTTGTAGTGGGTTTCCTCGCCACACATGCAGTTGGCGCGTCTGGTTGGTGGATTATGCCGTCAGTAGTTGTATCAATGCTTTCATTCACACTTCATGAAGCAACTCTGCCGGAAAAGACCCCGGTTTAAGTTTTAGTTAAAGAAAGCGATTATTGCGCCAGCAATCGTTAAATTGATTGCGTCATTGGCAGTTTCAATGATCCATACTTTCAAACTGTCTCCACCAAAAAGTCGGTGACTAAGTGATGCAAACATTGCGATTCCCACTCCAAGTGCGAAACCGATGCCCGCACCATCTAGGACGCCAAGATCTGGTTGGTGTATTTGCAGAGAATTAATAATCAAACCCAAAGTTAGCGTTTGAATAATTACGCCAAGAATTGTTCCACCAAATAAAAGTGCGGGCTTATTTTGGTTGGAAGTTAATTCTCCTGATGCCACGCCTTTTGCTTTCATCCAAACTGGGTAGAAAGTTTTTGGGCCAAACCAGATTGCGCCACTTACGAACGATACGATGAAGGCAATTAATACGCCGAGAAAATTTAATCCTGAAAAAGTCATGCGAGAACTATACAGAACCTCACGTTGAAATAATCCAACGCTTGAATTCACCGTCCTTAAATTCATAAGTCGTAACTGGCCCTTTGCCATAAATAGCCGTGAAATCCTTGCCACCCCGAAAACGCATGGTTCCTAGTAGGACTACGTAAGGTATTCCAGTTCCTGGCGCGCGCACTCCCCGAAGGACTTGTTTTGACCATGGGTTTTCACTGGTGGTTTGAGAAATTAGATCAGAAGCCAAAGCCGTGGGATTTGAATGTAATCCACCAAGCTTTTCCCAAAAGGACAAGACCAAAGTGTATGTGCCATTAACTTCAGTAACTGTGGCCATATACATATTTTATAGCATGCCTGGTAAAAAAGAAATGACCCCCAGGATTTCTCCCGAGGGTCACAACTCTTATGAATTATTTATTGGCGATTGCAGAAATTTCAAACTCCAGCTTGATGTTATCTGAAACGATTACTCCGCCAGTTTCTAGTGCTGCATTCCACACTAGGCCAAAATCTTTACGGTTGATATCTGAAGCGCCTTCAAAACCAAAACGTGCATTGCCGTATGGATCTGTTGCAGTTCCTTCGTAAGCGAATTCAATTGTGATTGGCTTAGTTACATCTTTGATAGTCAAGTTACCTTCAACAACTAGGTTTTCTGCACCGGCATCTTTTACAGATGTAGATGCAAAAGTGATTTTTGGAAAGTTAGCTACATCAAAGAAGTCAGGTGACTGAAGGTGTCCATCGCGGTCTGCACTACGTGTGTCTATAGAAGCCGCGCTGATTTCAATGTTAATTGATGCGACACCATCTGCGACAGATGCTGAACCTGAAAACTCATTAAATGATCCGCGAACCTTTGTCACCATTGCGTGACGGGCGCTAAAACCTACGCGGCTGTGTGATGCATCGATTGTAAAAGTACCGGCTGGCAAAGTTGAAAGAACTGACATATTTATATTTTCCTTTAATTGATTTCAAGAGTGGAATCACTGAATGTGATACTCCCGAAGCATACACAAAGATAGTTGAAATTTCAACTAAATCCACTGCCGTGGAAATTGCAATGGATTTGCACAAGCGAATATTTACTAAGTGAGTGTTCTACCGCGTTCAATTTGTACAGGCCAAGGAATTTTCACTCCAAGTTTCTCTGATGCATTTAGCGCCCATCTCGGATTTCTTAACATCGCGCGTGCTAAAAAGATTGCATCTGCTTCGCCGGTCTCCAAGATATGTTCAGCTTGTTCTGGCTCGGTAATAAGTCCTACCGCAGAAGTTGGAATCGCACATTCGGTTCGGATTGCAGTCGCAAAGGGAACTTGAAAACCTGGTGACGCTTTAATTGGTGCATTGTGCAAATTTCCACCCGTCGAGACATCTATGAGATCCACACCTAGAGATTTAAGTTGCAAACATAGTTCAATTGAATCCATTAAATTCCATCCATCTTCGACCCAATCAGTTGAAGAGATGCGAACGAAAAGTGGCGCACCATCTGGAATCGCGTCACGAACTGCACGAGTAACCTCAAGTAAAAACTTTATTCGCCCCGCAAAATCTCCACCATATTCATCAGTTCGTTTATTGCTTAGCGGTGAATAGAACTCATGCAATAAATAGCCATGTGCGGCATGTATTTCGATTACATCAAATCCAACTGCGATTGCACGCTTTGCCGCCTCTGCGAAATCTTGAACAAGCTGTTTGATTTCAGGGATTGTTAACTCTCTTGGTTCTGGGTATCCATGGAAAGCAAGGGGTGAAGCTGACACGCTTTCCCATCCGCCTTCCTCACTTGTTGCAATCAAATGATCTGAACCCAAACCAGTTGTAGATGCTTTGCGGCCAGCATGAGCTAATTGAATTCCCATTGCGACTCCATGCGAATGTGCAAACTCCACCATTGGCTTAAAAGCTTG
>CAINRW010000120.1 GCA_903852815.1 uncultured Actinomycetes bacterium | reverse complement strand
GCTTGGTTTCATGTGGGACTTCAACGCTCTTGGAATCATTCCAGCAGCAAAGGCAGCAGGCTTAGACCTTAAGTTTGTTTACCCAACAGATTTCGTTCTACAAGCACCTCCATACATCAACGCAATCAACATCAAGTCACCAAACTGTGCAAACGCACGTTTGTGGCAAGAGTTTGTGTACTCACAGAACAAGGGAAAGACAGCGGCAGATCTAACTGCTGCAGATCTCAAACTTCCTGGTTCTAAGTTGTTCGCATTGATGCAAGGTGGACAGAACTACTTCCAGCAATCAGGTGCAGACCCAATCATGTCTGCAGCAATGACAAAGAAGAAGCTACTTGTTCCATCACTTCTTGACTTCAAGGTTCCTTCAACAGCAAAGGTTGTCGGACCTGCAACTATTGCCGACGTACTAACAGCTCGTGAGCAGATCATCTCTTCATGGGCTAGCTTGTAAAAAGGAAACATGACCTCCCAAGTCATAGAGGAAGGCGCGCCTTCAAGGGGCCGCGCCTTCCTCGCTTCTTTTATAAAGAATATTCTTCCAGCGGTTCCGCTTTTGCTGATAATTGGTTTCTTTTTTCTCTTTCCAATCACACGTATGATTTACGTATCATTTTTATCTAATGACAATGCATTTACACTTGAAAACTTCAAGACCGCCATTCAAGAGCCCTACCGAACAGGGTTTATTAACTCGATAAAAATCGGTCTTTTTTCAGCAGCGATTGCGGCATTTCCTGGCGCGCTAGCTGCATACTTCATTGAAACTCGAGGAAGTTCAAAGTTGCGCCGGACCATTGCTGTCATGAGTGGCGTACTTGCCAATACTGGCGGTGTTCCACTGGCATTTATGTTTTATGCCGCCCTTGGAATTCAGGGCTACCTTACAAAAGTTCTAAAGCACTTAGGTTGGGATTTATATTCAGGAACATTTTCACTTGGTTCATTTATCGGCCTATTGATCGTGTATTTGTACTTCCAATTACCTTTGATGGTTATTGTTTTTTCACCGGCAATTGTTTCTCTTCGACGAGAATGGTCTGAAGCAGCACGCAACCTAGGTGCAAGCCAATTTAATTACTGGATTCGAATTGGTATTCCCTTACTTTTCCCCAGCTTCATCGCATCTTTCTTGTTGCTCTTTGCTAGTGGTTTTTCAGCCTATGCGACAGCTAACGCGTTAACGGTTGGAAATCTTCCATTAACGCCACTACAAATTGGTGGATTACTAGATGGAAATGTTTCAGCAGCGCAATTAAACCTTGGTAAGGCATTAGGTGTTGTGATGATTGTGATTTCAGCTTGTGCAGTTATTCCATACCTAGCAATTCAACGTAGGAGTGCAAAATGGCAAAAGCGTTAAGAGTTAAGTTCCAGCCGCCGCTGGCGCTAACACTTCTGATTCTAGGTTTCTTCGTCTTCCTCCCAATGTTGTCAGCTTTCGAGTACTCGATCCGCACACCGCTAACTGGTGGATATGGATGGACTCACTACATATGGGCTGTTACCGAAGATGATTTCTTTCATTACATCCTTAGATCAATGTGGCTGGCCGGGGTAACAGTGCTAATCACATTATTTGTGTTAGTTCCCACCCTGACGTGGTTGCACTTATCTAACTCAAAGGTGCGTGGATTAATTGATGGTATCTCACTGCTTCCACTGGTTATTCCAGTTGTAGCATTTGCCGTAGGAGCCCAAATTGCTTTCCCTGAGTTTGTTCAAAATACCGTTCTAGAGCTTCCATTCCTCTACTTTGTATTAGCTCTGCCCTATGCCTATCGGTCACTAGATATCGGACTTAATTCAATTCCCCTAAAAACGATTACTGAAGCAGCGCGCAGCGCAGGTGCAAACTGGATGCGGACAATTACGACTGTGATTGTTCCAGTAATTAGAGGTTCGGTCATGGCAACGATTGCGTTGACCTTTGCTTTGTCACTTGGTGAGTACACATTGACCGTATTGCTCCACTGGGACACATTCCCAACCTGGGTTACTTATGTTGCGCAAGACAACATCCTTGGCGCTATTGCCATCTCAATGATGTCCTTGATTATTCCATTTCTAATTTTGACAGTTATAACACTTTTTGTTCCAGAACGTTCTACGCAAGGGAGAAAGTAATGTCTAGCAAGAGCCTTTCCTTAAGAAACATTTCAAAGCGATTTGGAACCGTTAATGCATTGGACAACTTCAACCTTGAAGTAGGTGTGGGAGAACTGGTTGCACTACTCGGACCATCAGGATGTGGTAAGACGACAGCGCTTCGTGTTGTAGCAGGGCTCGAACATCAGGATTCCGGGACAGTGTTGGTAGCCGATAAAAACATCTCAGATGTACCAGCACACAAGCGAAACATGGGTATGGTATTTCAGGCCTACTCACTATTTCCAAATCTAACTGTTGAAGAAAACGTGGCCTTTGGTTTACAGATGCGAAAAGTGACTAAGACGGTACGGTTAAAGAAAGCACATGAACTTTTGGATCTGGTGGGTTTAGATTCACAGAGCAAACGATTTACTCATCAGCTCTCAGGGGGACAGCAACAGCGTGTTGCGTTAGCCAGAGCGCTTGCATTTGAGCCAGAAATTCTCTTACTCGATGAGCCTTTATCAGCACTTGATGCACAGGTGCGTGTAAATCTTCGTGAAGAAATCCGCCGTTTGCAACTGTCGTTAGGCACAACAACCTTATTTGTTACACATGACCAAGAAGAGGCAATGGCGATCTCCGATCGTGTAGGTGTTATGAGCCACGGGAAACTTGAGCAAATTGATACTCCCGATGCTTTGTACAACAAACCTGCTACAAGTTTTGTTGCAAGCTTTGTTGGAACGATGAATCGAATTCCTACCCAGCTAAGCGATGGCCATGTTCAACTTTTTGGTAAAATGATTCCAGCCCTCAAGAACGGTAATGAATCAGGAAATGTTATTGCTCTCGTGCGTCCAGAATCAATTGTAATTAAATCAACAGATGAAGATGCCAACGCAAAAGTATTAACACGTCTTTTTATGGGAGCATCGTCAAATATCGTATGCCAAACAAAAGATGGAACTGTTGTTCAATCTTTAATGAGTAGCGACAAATCAGGGGATTTACATCCAGGTTCTACTGTGAAACTAGAAGTAACAAACAAAGAAGTACTGGTATCAAATGCCTAATACGACTAATAGTAGGATTGTTAGATCAAACTCCAGCGTTGAAAGTCCTTGGAAAGAGTTATTTTCTGACCATGGAGAACCTCCACTGGGTGATGCGCCGATTAATGCACATGCAATTGCAGCATTTATTCATCTCAGCGATTTGCATATTTGTGATGCAGCATCCCCAGCCCGGCTTGAATTCCTAGATCGCATCGCAGATCCCGACAATCCGCTATCAGCGATGGTTCCTTATATTGGTACCTATCGAGCCCAAGAGTTTCTAACAACACAAGTTCTAGAAGCCATGGTTGTCACAGCTAATAAAATTACAAAAGCCCCATTAACAGGTGCAAATATTGATGCAGTGATTGTTACAGGTGATGTAGTGGATAACGCACAAAGCAACGAATTGAACTGGTATACAACAATTCTTGATGGTGGATTAGTTCATCCAAAAAGCGGAGATCCGGCACGTTCAGAGGCGGCACACTCATCCAACCCCAATTTTTACGACATTCATTACTGGCACCCAGATGGTCCGCCATCTGGATTGCCCGCAGATCGACCCCACCTGCTGCATGACTTCCCACATTTTAGAGGCGCACTTGCTGCAGCAGAAAATCCCTTCACCGCTAAAGGATTAAACCATAAATGGTTAGCTGTGCATGGAAATCATGATGCACTAGTGCAAGGTACCGCGGTGCCGACAGCTGAAATTAACCTGATTGCACAAGGCATACAAAAACTATCTGGGATTAAAGACTTTGCTAACTTTGCAAACTTATTCATAGGGGATACTGCAGTCGGCCCGGTTCGCTACCCAGGCATTGAGCATCTAACAACACATGAAGTTACTGCAGATGAACGTCGTGCACTAGTGAGTTTAGAAGAATGGGTAGATGTTCATACGCGCTGTAACCATGATCACGGTTTAGACAAAGAACAATCACACACCGCTTACTGGTATCGCAACATCGGTAGCAAAGTGCGACTTATTGCCCTTGATACCGTTAATCGTTATGGTGGATGGCAAGGTTGTTTGCATCGTGAACAATTTGATTGGTTGGCTCACTTGTTAGATGAATCAAAAGACAAGTACGTGGTATTGGCTTCACACCACCCTTTAGAAAACCTTTTCAATGGATATGTGCCAGAAGAAGAGAGCGCACCAGCACTGGAAGATGAGCTTCGCAGACTTCTTGAAAAACACCCAAATGTTATTTTGTGGTTCTCGGGACATGTACACGACCATAAAATCACACAAAGTCGAAACGGTGACGGGTCTCATGCATTCTGGGAGATCCGCACCGGTTCGCACATCGATTGGCCCCAACAGTCGAGAACTATTGAAATTGTAAAATCAAACAATGGAAAAATTGCCATTGGGACTGTTGTATTTGATCACGCAGGCCCAGTGGTCTTTAGTGGCACACCAGATGAGTTAGCTAATCCGGTTGCCCTAGCTGGCCTATCGCGCCTGTTGGCTGCCAATGATTGGCAACGACAACAAGACGGCCCTTTCAATATTGAACTCCTGGCAGGCGAACCAGCGGACCGAAATATCTGGCTCTGGGCCAACGATCCGCTGATTTAAGCCCAAAACCTATAGGCTCTGCCCGTGCTACTAAGTGATCGCGATATTCTCGCCGAAATCAAAGCTGGTCGTGTTGGCTGCGAACCATTTCACGACGCCATGATCCAGCCATCCTCTGTCGATGTGCGACTCGATAAATATTTTCGCGTTTTTGAAAATCATAAGTACAGCGTCATCGACCCATCGACGGAACAGCCCGAATTAACTCGCGAAGTTATTGCCGAAGGTGATGAACCCTTTATTTTGCACCCGGGCGAATTCGTGTTGGCTAGTACGTATGAAGTAATCACTCTGCCTGATGACATTGCCGGGCGACTTGAAGGCAAATCCTCATTGGGGCGTTTAGGTTTACTGACACATTCCACTGCCGGTTTTATCGATCCGGGTTTTAGTGGCCATATAACTTTAGAACTTTCAAATGTCGCAAATCTGCCAGTCAAACTTTTTCCAGGGATGAAAATCGGGCAACTTTGCTTGATTAAACTCTCATCGCCGGCCGAGCACCCTTATGGCAGTCAAAAGTATGGCTCTCGCTATCAGGGTCAGAGAGGCCCAACGCCTTCGCGCTCATTTTTAAACTTCCACAAATCAAAAATTCAATAAAACTCAGGAATGAAATAGCCCAAAAAGCGGTTTAATTAGGCATGACTACAACATTGATCATTCTCGGAGTTATCGCACTTCTCGCACTGTTTTTTGTCGCCCAGTACAATCGACTTATTCGACTTAACATCTCAGTCAATGAAGCGTGGGCACAGATCGAGGTACAACTAAAGCGTCGCGCAGATTTGATTCCAAATCTTGTTGAAACCGTTAAGGGTTATGCAAAGCACGAACAATCAACTTTTGATGCAGTTGTAGCAGCTCGAGCTAAAGCGACAAGTGCTTCAACTGTTGCAGATACTGCAGCTGCAGATGGAATGGTTACTCAAGCACTGCGCGGCTTGTTGGCAGTAGCAGAGGCTTATCCAGATTTAAAGGCATCAGCTAACTTCATGTCACTACAAGAAGAACTGGCAACTACTGAAAATAAAGTTGCTTTCAGTCGTCAGTTCTATAACGACAATGTGCGCTCGCTCAATACCGCAGTGAAGACAATCCCTACAAACTTTTTTGCAGGTTTTGCGAAAGTTACAGAACGCGAGTTTTATGAAGTAGAAGATCCACAAGATCGCAAAGCACCAAGCGTTAAGTTCTAATGAACTTTAGAACACAGCAAGCGGCTAATCGCCGCAAAACAATTGGCTTACTTGTTGGTATGGGCGTACTTGTTTGGCTCGTAGCTTTTGCTGCACTCACCTACTTTGGTCAATCAACAACTGCAATTGTTCCGGTTGCAGTTGCAATTGCACTTTTTTCAGTGTGGGGTTCTTACTATGGATCTGACACATTAGTTTTGACGATGACCGGTGCAAAACTTATTCAAGAATCAGATAATCCAAAACTATTTAATCTGATTCAAGAAGTGACGATTGCAAGCGGATTGCCTATGCCAAAAGTTGCAATAGTTATTGATGATGCCCCCAATGCATTTGCTACTGGTCGCAATCAAGAACATGCGCTGATTGCATTTACTACAGGAATATTGGATGTTATGGATCGCGATCAACTACAAGGTGTGATTGCACATGAAATGGCACACGTTGCCAATCGCGACACTTTAGTTTCCGCGGTGGCTGCCACCACCGCTGGCGCGATAGCAATCTTGAGCGACATGCTGACACGGATGATGTGGTTCGGCGGTGGGCGAAATCGCGATCGCGATAACAATGCAAACCCGATCGCACTAGTTTTCTCACTACTAATTTTAATTCTTGCCCCATTAGCTGCGATGCTCTTGAAATCTGCAATTTCACGTAAGCGTGAATCACTAGCTGATGCAACTGCAGTAGCTTTTACGCGAAACCCTGCAGGTTTGCGTAGCGCATTAGAGGTGCTTGCACAGGATTCAACTGTGGTGCGTCAAAAATCAAACTCGATTGCACATATCTGGATTGAATCTCCACTTGATGGAAAAGCAGTTTCAAAATTATTCTCAACGCATCCACCTATTCAAGAACGCATTGCAGTTCTAAAAGCTATGGAGTCACTCAATTAAACTTTGGAAGTTGGAAAGAACAAAGTAAAAGTTGCACCCTGTCCAGGTTTAGAAGTAACTCCAACTTTTCCGCCGTGCGCTTGCATAACTGAATCAACAATCGACAAGCCGAGCCCACTTCCTTCTTGACTCGTGCGCGCTCGAGATGGATCGGCGCGAAAGAATCGTTCAAAAATTCGCTTTTGATCTTCTTCACTTAATCCCGGCCCGTTATCAGAGATAGAGATATAGACCCCATCATCTTCTTCTCTGGCAAGAACATGTATCGCTGTTCCGGGCGGAGTATGAACTCGTGCATTTGCTAATAAATTAGCAATCACTTGATAAATACGATCTGAATCACCTAAAACAAAACTCTCTTTTGGTTTTTCAACAGTAATTACATGATCTGGTCCAGCTGCAGATGCTGATGCCACCGCCTCTTCAATTATGTGTGAAACATCGACAGGTTTTGATTCAATTGCACGGGATTGATCTAAGCGTGCAAGAAGTAATAAATCCTCAACCAAAGTACCCATTCGAACTGATTCTTTTTCGATTCGACCCAATAGTTCTTTCGTTTTTTCACCTTCAGGAACCGCCCCTTGGCGATGTAGTTCGGCAAAACCACGAATTGATGTGAGTGGTGTGCGTAGTTCATGGCTTGCATCTGCAACAAATCGCCGTAATTTGTTTTCACTCTCGGTTCGTATAGCAAAGGCCTCTTCAATTCGGGTAAGCATTTGGTTAAGAGATGTACTTAAGCGTCCAACTTCAGTGCTGGGTTCAAAATTATCAAGCCGTGCAGATAAGTCACCAGCTGCAATTTTCTCAGCAGTTACTCCAACATCTTCCAAAGGTTTCAAGCTCAGTTTGATAACTTGTCTGGCAGCAAAACCAATTAACAACAAAACAATTAGTCCAATAAAAATAAATATGCTTCCAACTTTGCTGATTGTGTTATCGAAATCATTGAGAGACTGAGCTACAACAACAGATCCGATGCCACCTGGCAATACTTGAGTAACAACGCGAAAGTCTGCCCCCGATGTTTTAACCGTAAATGGCTTGTCACCGAATGCACGTACGTCATTTGGTAACCAGCCAACGACGTAATCTGTAATTCGATTAGCATTGAGATCTCCACCAATTCCACCTACAAGATTTCCAGAAGAGTCTAAAAGCGTCACCGATACAGTAGTTGGCACGCGATTGAGTGGGGTAATGGGTGCGTTGGCAGTTCTAGCCACATCTTCATTCTCTTCTGAATGGCGTGGATTTACTTGTTCATCATTAACAATTCCAGCTTTTTCAACTCGCGCCGAAGTTCCACCAATAACACTGAGCAATTGATTATCAACTTGGCCAATTAAATAGCCCCGTAGGGCTTCTTCGGCAACAACACCTGCTCCAATAAAACCCAGCGCAGAGAGAATCACAACTCCCACAGTTAAGCGGTTACGAAGTGACCAATTGCGCAAAGGTGATTTCATTTACAACTACTTGGGTGCGATTCGTAAACGATATCCAACGCCACGAACTGTATGAATAAGTGGCGGATCGAAAGAATCAATCTTCTTTCGTAAGTAAGAAATATATGTTTCAACAATTCCTGCATCACCACGAAAATCATATTGCCACACGTGATCAAGAATTTGAGACTTTGATACAACACGATCGGCGTTAATAATCAGATAACGAATGAGTGCAAACTCTGTCGGTGATAAATCGAGTAGCTGACCTGCACGACGAACTTCATGTGTTGCCTCATCGAGTTCAAGATCAGCAAAGCGCATTTTTTCATCATCTATCTCAATGTGGTCTACTCCAGTGCGACGAAGCAAAGCCCTAATACGTGCAACCAACTCTTCTAGTGAAAAAGGTTTTGTCATGTAGTCATCGCCACCAAGAGTTAAGCCTTTGACTTTATCTTCCATGCCATCTTTAGCGGTTAAGAAGAGAACGCCGGTGTCAACACCCTCGTTGCGGATTTTCTTACAGACTTCAAAGCCATCAAGATCGGGCAACATGACATCTAGAACCATGGCATGAGGTCTGAACTCTTCGGCAATTGCCAAAGCCTGGGCGCCATTTGCCGCAGTGCGCACATCAAAACCAACAAAGCGCAGGCTTGTTGAAATTAGTTCGCTGATACTTGATTCATCGTCAACAACGAGAATACGTTGCATAGTCTTTTGGGCAGTGGTGGTCATGGCTCAACAATGCTCCCACGTTCTGAGAGTTTCCTGAGAATGAGCCTAGAAACCCGAAAGTAAATTAAGCGCCTTTAACTGAGCGCAGCAAGACCTGAGCCACATCGAGAACTTCCATGGCCGATTCGCGCGAGCTCATGCCATCGGTAGTCATAACGCGACAGAAAGGACAGGCCACTGCCAGCTCGCTAGCGCCAGTCCCAATTGCTTCATCAACACGATTGAGATTTATGCGCGTTCCAAGTTTTTCTTCCATCCACATACGTCCACCACCTGCTCCACAACAAAAAGATCGCTCTTTGTTGCGAGGCATTTCCGTAATGGTTGCACCTGTTGCTTCAAGAATTTCGCGAGGTGGCTGATAAATCTCGTTGTGTCGACCTAAGTAACAAGGGTCGTGATAAGTCATCGCGGTGTGACTCATTTTGATTGGTAGTAATTTCTTTTCACGTACTAATTGATTAAGAAGTTGAGTGTGATGAACCATCTCTAATTCAAAACCGCTTTGGGCGTAGTCACGACCGATAGTTGTAAAGCAATGAGGGCAAGTAACAACAACTTTCTTCTTGCCCTTAGGACGATCGGCAAAAACCTCTTTGAAGGTTTCAATATTTTCTGCCGCCATGATTTGATATAAAAATTCATTACCCGCACGACGCGCTGGGTCACCAGTACATGTTTCTTTCTTTCCTAGAACTGCAAATTCAACTCCTGCCATGTACAACAACTCAGCAACAGCCTTTGTGGTTTTACGTGCGCGTTCGTCGTACGCACCGGCGCAACCAACCCAGAAGAGATATTCAACTTCATCTGGAAGCACGCCTTCAACTACGCGAATTGGGAAATCACATTCAGCAATCCATGCTTCACGATCATTTTTATTTGCACCCCATGGGTTACCAGACTGTTCAAGATTTCTAAAGGTTCCACCAAGCTCACTTGGAAAATCAGATTCGACCATCACTTGATAACGGCGCATATTTACAATGTGATCTATATGTTCGATATCTACAGGACACTCATTAACGCATGCACCGCAAGATGTGCAGGACCACAAAATATCTGCAGTAATTGCAGCATTTTCACCGACCATTGCTTCGTTTTCAACGGTCTTCGCAAAAGCATGATCGCGCATAGCCATGATTAAAAGCTTTGGTGATAATGGTTTTTCAGTGTGCCAAGCAGGACATTGAGATTGGCAACGTCCGCACTCGGTGCATGAACTCATATCCAGCAAACCTTTCCAGGTTATATCTGCACGAGTTCCAAGACCGAAGACATCGTCATCTTTTGGATCTTCAAAGTTAACGACCTCGCCATGTGAAAGCATTTCCGGCAGCGGTCCTAGTGAAGATTTTCCATCTGCGTTGCGACGGAAGAAAATGTTGAACGGTGCTAAGAAACGGTGCCAGGCCACACCCATAGTTAAATTAGATGCAATGACAATAAACCACGCCATCGAACCAATAATTTTAATGGCGGCAACTAATTGAATCGTTGACGTGAGTTGAGTCAAGGTCCACGACTTAAACATTGATGCGATGAACCATGTAGTTATAAAGTGGCGATTCCATTTCACTTCTTCAGAAAGTGCGCCCTCTAAACCACGAAGAGCAATCACACAAAAAACAATTAATAGAATTGTGAATTCAACGTAATAAGCCTTAAGCATTCCACTGCCATAAAAACGTGAACGCTTGTTTCGCAAACGAGTAACTTGGCGAATACCGATCAAAGTTACGATTCCGATACCGGTAGCCCAAGCAATAAGTTCAGTGATGTACTCGTACATCCACACGTGACCGATTATTGGCAAAACAAAACGTGGGTTAATGAGCTGACCGTAAGCAGTAACTAGGGTTCCAAAGAGAACGACGAAGCCGACCATGACAAACCAGTGTGCGAAACCAACGACGGTGAAATTGAACATTTTTGTATGCCCAAAAATTTCACCAAAGGCCATGCGCAAACGCGTACCTTTTTCATTGCCGCGAGTTGGATCTGCTGCACCCTTCTTATAAATACCAAGCAACTGGCGTACTCGCACAGTTAGAAGGACGAGGGCAAAAATCGTGATGCCATAGGAGAGCGCGGCAAGAGTCAGGTTCATGGGCAAAGATTAACCGCGAACCCGAGCAAGAACGGGAATAAGTGGCGGGGGTTGGCCGTTCTCCTAATAGCAAACCTGAGTCGCAACGACTCAACCTTTTGGGTACGATGGACTCAGGTTTCAAGTAGGCATCGACCCTAAATCAGGCTCGAGCGTAGATAAAAGGAGCACAACCCACATGGCTAGAGCAGTTGGAATTGACCTAGGTACAACTAATAGTTGCGTATCGGTCTTGGAGGGTGGAGAACCCACCGTTATCGCCAACGCTGAAGGCGCCCGTACGACCCCGTCGATCGTTGCCTTCGCAAAAAATGGCGAAGTACTTGTTGGAGAAGTTGCAAAGCGCCAATCGGTAACTAACGTGGATCGCACGATTCGTTCAGTAAAGCGTCACATGGGTACAAACTGGACCGTAGATATTGATGGCAAGAAATACACATCTCAGGAAATCTCAGCACGTATCTTACAAAAGCTAAAGCGCGATGCCGAGGCTTATCTTGGTGAAACTGTTACCGATGCGGTTATTACCGTTCCAGCATATTTCAACGACGCGCAACGTCAAGCAACAAAAGAAGCTGGCGAAATCGCCGGACTAAATGTTCTGCGCATTATTAACGAACCGACTGCAGCAGCGCTCGCATACGGTCTTGATAAGGCAGATAAAGAGCAAACAATTCTCGTTTTCGACTTAGGTGGTGGAACTTTTGACGTTTCACTTCTAGAAATCGGTGATGGAGTTGTAGAAGTTAAAGCAACTAACGGTGACAACAACCTCGGTGGCGATGACTGGGATCAAGCTTTAGTTGATCACTTAGTAACTACTTTTGGTTCCCAAAATGGAATTGATTTAACTAAAGACAAGATGGCGATGCAACGTATTCGTGAAGCTGCTGAAAAAGCAAAGATCGAACTTTCATCATCACAATCTGCTTCTATCAATTTGCCATACATAACTGTCGATGCTGAAAAGAATCCATTGTTCTTAGATGAAACAATTACGCGCGCACAGTTCCAGCAACTTACCTCGTCGCTTTTGGAACGCTGCAAGAAGCCTTTCCAAGCAGTGCTAAAAGATGCAGGAATTCCAATCAACCAAATCCACAGTGTGGTTCTAGTTGGTGGATCAACGCGTATGCCCGCAGTTGTCGAGTTGGTTAAAGAACTTACTGGCGGAAAAGAACCTAACAAGGGTGTAAACCCAGATGAAGTTGTTGCAGTAGGTGCATCACTTCAAGCTGGTGTTCTTAAGGGTGAAGTGAAAGATGTTCTACTTCTCGATGTGACACCACTATCTCTTGGTATCGAAACCAAAGGTGGGGTTATGACTAAGTTGATTGAACGAAATACAACTATCCCTACAAAGCGAAGTGAAGTTTTCACTACTGCCGATGACAATCAACCTGCCGTACAAATTCAGGCTTACCAAGGTGAGCGCGAAATGGCGGCTTATAACAAGAAACTCGGCATGTTTGAATTAACTGGACTACCTCCAGCTCCACGTGGAATTCCGCAAATCGAAGTTACTTTCGACATCGATGCAAACGGGATTGTTCACGTATCAGCAAAAGATCTTGGAACTGGAAAAGAACAGAGCATGACAATTACTGGTGGCTCTGCACTTTCTAAAGAAGAGATTGAACGCATGATGGCCGATGCCGAATCACACGCCGAGGAAGATCGTCAGCGTAAAGAAGAAGCAGAAATCCGCAATGCTGGTGATTCACTTCTCTACTCAACTGAAAAGTTCATCAAAGATAATGAAGAGAAACTCTCTTCAGGTGATGCACTTGAGAAGAAAAATGAAACCGAAGCAGCCCTTGCAGAGTTAAAGACTGCACTCGGCGGTTCAAACTACGAAATGATTAAGTCTGCAACTGAAAAAGTGGCGACAGTTAGTCAGGCCCTAGGTGCGGCACTTTATGCTGGAGCTGCAGCCGAGGGTGAAAATGGCGCAACACCAAATGAAGATGGTGTTGAAGATGCTGAAGTTGTTGAGTGAATCTAAATAGATGACTACTGAAAATGAAGTAACACAACCTGAAGTAGAAGTTCAAGATGTAGCACCGGATCAGGAATCTGATCCGGTTGCTACCTTAACTAGCGATCTGCAACGACTTCAAGCTGAATATGCAAATTATCGAAAGCGTGTAGAACGCGATCGTTCTCTTGCTCATGAATTAGCTATCGGTGCGGTTTTAACCGAACTATTGGCACTTCTCGACGATATCGATCGCGCAGAAACTCACGGAGAGTTAACTGGCGGCTTTAAAGCAGTCGCCGAACAACTGAACTCAATAGTTACACGAATCGGTCTTGAAAAATATGGGACTGAAGGCGAAGCCTTTGATCCACAAATTCATGAAGCGTTGTTGCACGACACTTCAAGTGAAGTCAGCGTTGCTACCGCCTCGAAGATTTTGCAACCTGGTTATAAATTCAAGGAACGAATTTTGCGACCAGCGCGTGTTTCTGTAACAGATCCAGCGGGAGAATAATTCACACATGGCAGCTAAAGATTTATACGAAAAGGATTTCTATAAAACCCTTGGCGTAGATAAAAAAGCGGCCCAAGATGAAATCAAAAAGAAATATCGGGCACTTGCACGTGAGCTTCACCCTGACAAAACCAAAGGTGATGCGGCAAAAGAAGAGAAATTCAAGGCAATATCTGAAGCGTATGAAATTCTCTCTGATGTTAAAAAACGCGCTGAATACGATGAAGCACGTTCACTTTTTGAACGTGGAGGCTTTCGCGCACCCACAGGTGGGCAGAATTTCCAAGGCGGAGATTTTTCAGATTTATTCGGCGGGGGCAACCCACAAGATATTTTCTCAAATCTTTTTGGTGGCGGAAGGCGAGGTCCGCGTAAGGGCCAGGATTTACAAACAGAGGCAACAATTACTTTTCGCGAATCTATCTTTGGAACCAATCTCGATTTACGTCTAGGAATTGATCGCGGGCAAACACAAAACATAACTGCACGAGTTCCTGCAGGTGTTAATGATGGAGCAAAGATTCGCGTTAAAGGAAAAGGTGCAGCTGGCGAAGCAGGTCCCGGGGATTTATTTATTCAGTTACATGTGAAGCCACACCCAATCTTTTCGCGCAAAGGTGAAAACCTCACCATTACTTTGCCGATTACATTTGCAGAGGCGACTTTGGGTGCCGATGTGAAAGTTCCAGTACTCAGTGGTGATGAAGTAACCGTGCGCATTGCTCCAGGAACACCAACTGGTCGAACACTTCGCGTAAAAGGTCGAGGTGTTACGAAAGGTGCAATCACAGGAGATTTATTAGTAACCGTTGAAGTTCAAGTGCCACAGAGAATTGATGGGAAAGCACTCGAAGCATTAAAAACTTTCGCCGCAGAAACTTCGCAAGAAGATGTGCGCGCTGATTTGGCCAACAAGGCAAAAATATGAACGATGACGTAACTAATGAAGTTCCTGCCGATGATGCAGGCGTCTATGTAATTTCAGTTGCTGCCGAAATTTCAGGTCTTCACCCTCAAACTTTGCGTCAATATGATCGTCTGGGTTTGGTATCTCCATCAAGAACAGAGGGTCGAAATCGCAGATATTCACTTCGAGACATCGCGCTTCTTCGAGCAGTGCAAAAACTTGTTGGTGAAGGCATCAATCATGCGGGTATTAAACGAATCATCGAACTTGAATCAGCAATGGCCAATATGGCAATCGAAGTCGCGCAACTTCGCATTGAAGTCGATGCATTGATGGATGCGAATCCACCAAAGGAAATCGCAAGACGCAAACGCACCGAAGTTATTCTCTATGACGCGCAGAATTAAGGGTATTGTCCTGCCATGAATTCACGCGACGCACTCAAGGAACAGATCATCAACAAAGCTGTTGTTCACGGAAAAGTAATTTTATCTTCTGGAAAAGAAGCTGATTATTATGTTGATTTACGTCGAGTGACTTTAGATCACGAAGCCGCACCTCTTGTTGGTGAAGTGATGTTAGAACTCACAAAAGATTTAGAATATGACGCTGTTGGTGGTCTAACTCTTGGCGCAGATCCAGTTGCAACTGCAATGATGCATGTTGGTGCAGCACAAGGTAAGAAAATAGATTCTTTTGTGGTTCGAAAGGCTGAAAAAGCGCACGGCCTGCAACGCCGAATAGAAGGTCCAGATGTTAAAGGAAAGCGTGTATTGGCAGTCGAAGATACATCTACTACGGGTGGCTCTGTTCTGACCGCCGTTGAAGCTTTAGTTGAAGCTGGCGCGATTGTTGTTGGTGTTGCCGTAATTGTTGAGCGCGGAGCAGAACCGAAAATTAAAGAAGCAGGATATGAGTATCGCGCAGCTTTTCAGTTAAACGATTTGGGACTTTAAAACTTATTTGTGGTGTTTACGTGTTTGCCATTCACGAAATAATTCAATCAGTACAGGCAAAATAGAAATCACAATAATTAAGCCAACAACAGGCAAAATATATTTATCTACTGAGCCCTGAAGTTTTTCTCCCAAAATATAACCGAGACCAATTACAACTTCGGTCCAAACAAGTCCGCCAATCACATTCCACAGAAAAAACTTTCGTGCAGGAATTCCAACAATTCCACAAATGGGATTTATTAGAGTACGAATAAAAGGCACAAAGCGAGCAAGTAAAACTGCTTTTCCAGTGCCATATTTACGCAACCATTTTTCGGCAGCAATTACTTTTTGGTGATTAAAAACTTTGCCATCCGGACGATCAAATAATTTGCGTCCATACTTATGACCAATCCAATGCCCAACTTGGGCACCAACGATTGCTGCAATGGGAGCGCCAATAAAAAGACCCATTGGTGATAAATGAGCACCGCCCAAAATTGCTGCCCCTGAACCCGATGCAGCTACTCCAGCTAGAAAGAGAAGTGAGTCGCCGGGAAAGGCTAAGCCAATTAAAAGCCCAGTTTCAGCGAAGATAATCGCCAAAACCCCAATGAGACCAAGATCGGCAACAACAGAATGGGCGTCAAAGAGGTTCATCTGCGCGAGGCTACCCCAGAAATAGCTCTTTAAGAATGGGTTAGTTATCAAATTGTTGTATTTTCAGGCTCTTTTTGCGGAGAATTTCCTTGCGCCTTCGGCAGTGCCATACGAGACTATGCCCACCTATGGGACGCGGATTTCACAAGGATTCCGGACCAGTGACCCCTGAAAGAAAAGGCCAAATGAAAAAAACCTTGAAACTCTCAGCTGTTCTAAGTGCAATTGCTCTTGTAGCAACTGTATTTACAACATCTTCTGCTTCTGCAGCGACTGCGTATTGCAAAGACTTTACACAGTTCGGTTCATATAAGAACGTAACAGTTAAGGTATTCGCAGGTATCCGCGATCCTGAAGCTTCAGTAATGACAAAGGTATTTGCACACTTCACTGCATGTACTGGAATCAAGATTGCATACGAAGGAACAGATCAGTTCGAAACTCTTCTTCCTGTTCGTGTTAAGGGCGGAAACGCACCTGATATCGCAATCATTCCTCAGCCAGGTCTTGTAGCAACAATGGTTGCAACAGGTAAGGCTGTTCCAGTAACAGCAACAGTATTGAAGAACATCAATACTTATTACAACCCAGCATGGAAGACATTTACAACTGTTGGTGGCAAAGTTTACGGAGCTCCATTCGGTGCTTCATCTAAGTCACTTGTTTGGTACTCACCAGC
>CAINRW010000119.1 GCA_903852815.1 uncultured Actinomycetes bacterium | reverse complement strand
GAAAGAATATTGAAGGCAAAAGATCCGATGGTCCCAGATTTATATTTCTCAATCGTGGATGTTCAAGATGTAGCAGAAATGCACGTGAAGGCACTTAGCGTTGCTACAAGCAAAGGGGAAAGATTTATTGCAAGTTCGCGATTAGTTTCTTTTATCGAAATCGCGCAGCTGCTTAAGACTTCTTATCCAAAGCGCAAAATTGTAACGATGAAGGCACCAACCTTTGTAGTAAAGATTTTGGCGCTATTTGATGCAGATATTAAATCTATTCTTCCTTCATTGGGGGATAAGACGACTGTTAGTTCAAAAAAGGCACATGATGTACTTGGAATCAGTTTTATTCCAGTAGAGACAAGCATCAAAGAAACTGCAGATTTCTTAATCAGGAATGGACGTTAAGGAGAGTACAAATGAGATTCATAATTTTTGTGATTGATGATCTATCCGGATCGGGAACACCTGAAGAGATGGTTGCCATCGATGCCTTTAACGATAAATTGCAAGCCAACGACCAATTACTCTTTGCCTGTGGGCTTTCTTCACCAGAGAATGGACATGTTATTGATAATCGAAATGATGCCAATATCAATACTGGAAAGCCATTATTTGAATCAAAAGAAACGTTCAGTGGCTTCTGGTTGATTAAAGCGGACAGTCTCGAAGCTGCTCGCGAGTTAGCGTTTGAAGGTTCAAAAGCATGCAATCGTAAAGTTGAGTTACGCCCGCTTCATGGTTGAAATTTCCAATCGATTATTGCGACACATGGCCTATGGTGGATTTAGACGAACTCAAGACACAGCTAACCGAGTTCGATGCTTTAGAATCTAAAGGGTACAAACCAGTGTCATTAGATGATCTTGATCTCTGGCAATTCGAAAAATATGAAAAGAGTCAAGATGCTTCAATCCCTGAACGGTAGCGATATTGCATTAGTTGTTTCAGTATTTTTAGCATGTTCAGTTGAAGCAGTTGAGGCAGTAACGATTGTATTAGCCGCTGGTCATGCTCGAGATTGGAAGTCAGCTTTTCAAGGTGTGACCTCTGCTCTCGTAGTTCTTTCGGTTCTAGTTTTTGTTTTAGGGCCCAGCATTGAAAAACTACCAAAAAGCACTCTGCGCCTTGCTGTTGGTGGACTACTGCTTGTTTTTGGAATGCAATGGTTAAGAAAAGCGATTCTTCGTGCAAGTGGGTTCAAAGCCTTACACGATGAAGACAAAATATTTAAAGAAGAAGTTGCAGCCGCTCAAAAAGTTGCAAGAGTTTCACATTTTGTTGTCACTGATTGGTACGCATTTACTCTAGCTTTTAAAGGCGTTCTTCTCGAAGGTCTTGAAGTGGTTTTCATAGTCGTTACTTTTGGAGTTATTCAAAAAGGTTCTAATCCTCAAGCATTTAAGTTAGCCGTATGGGGTGCGGTTCTTGCCGTGGTCTTAGTTGCGATCGCTGGATTTGCAGTACATAAGCCGCTCTCAAAGGTTCCCGAAAATACAATGAAATTTATTGTGGGGGTTCTTCTGACCTCCTTTGGAATCTATTGGGGCTCAGAAGGTGCCGGTGCAATCTGGCCACATTCAGATCTCTCGTTACTGGGAATAATTCCTACAGTTATTCTTGTCTGTATTACGCTTATAACTCTGTTGAAAGCACGCAAGGCCCGCGCAAAGAAAGTGCGCACATTAAGACTTCCAACTTTTAGGCAACCTAGCAAAGATTCCTCTCTG
>CAINRW010000118.1 GCA_903852815.1 uncultured Actinomycetes bacterium | reverse complement strand
GCGGCCCAGATCAAGAAGGCGCACAGCGTGCAACCAAAGCAATGCTTGAAATGCGAAAGATTATTTTGGCCGATATGGAGAAAGCGTATTTAGGGTCGTAATTCTTCTCTGTTCTCGTCACGTTTCGTGACTAGGTGCTTTCAGGATGCTTGGTGATTGTCTACAATTTTCCCATGTCTATTGCTCATCACGTATATACAGTCGTTGATTGTGCCAACCCTACAGCCCTTGCGCGTTTCTATGCAGAGATAACTGGGTGGGAAGTTGGCGAACTTTTTGATACCGAAGATAAAGTTGATTGGGTAGATCTTTTCAATAAAGGCGAACGCGTAATGGCCTTTCAAAAAGTGGATAACTACAAAGCTCCACAGTGGCCCGAAGGAGATATTCCGCAACAACTTCACTTTGACTTTCATGTTCCTGACCTGGACGCGGCAGAAATAAAGTTGCTGGCTATCGGTGCAATAAAACATGAAGTTCAACCTGGTAGTAATTTTCGAGTCTATTTAGATTTAGACGGACATCCCTTTTGTTTAGTTAAAAATCCTCAGTAATTAAGCGGGAAGACGGTAAAACAGCCTTGTGAATGCGAGTGCTCACTTCGGATAGGTAGTTCTCTCTATAAGGACACTTTAATAAGTGACAATCTTGCATTAGAATTTTCATGCAATCTATTCACTTACGGGAGAGAGTAAAGATTATGAAATTTCGTTCTATTTTTATTGGTTTCATGGGAACCCTCGGGGTTGTTATGGCGTTCGCAGGTTTAGTTGCTCCAGAGACAGCACTTGGAGAAACCGGCTTGAGCATCGTGATCTTGTCAAATTTGCGCGCTTTTATGGCAGCTGAAGTGATGATGGCGTTGTTTGCGCTTTATTCATTGAAGAATAAGCAATACCAAGATGCTGCATTAATTTTTCTACTTATCACTTTAATTGGTTGGACTATCGGACAAGCCACTAGTTATGTTGTCGATGGTGCACCAAATACTTTCACTACGGTTTCAATTTTATTACAGGCAGCACTTATTCCAGTTACTTGGGCAGCGCTAAAGAAAAAGTAATGAGCTAAGACAAAAACGAAAGCGGAGTACCACATGGAAAATCAGATCAAACATATAAGTCATAAGTTAATTGATTCGCTAAGTGACGGGGTTTATTCAATCGCTCTAACTTTACTTGGGTTAGATGTGGTTGCTTTAGTTTCTGAAGTTAGTCACAGCAAAGAGATAAATGCGGCACTTTTGGAACATTGGCCAACTTTCTTCTCCTATATTTTTGGCTTCCTTGTTCTCTTTTCCATGTGGTACAGCTATCACGCTTTAAGTCAGTACGTAGATGGAACCAATGCCTGGATTGTTTGGAATCACGGTATTGGAATGCTGTGGATTGCGTTGATGCCTTTTGGTGTTGCACTACTTGGAGAAACTCTCAACACACCCAATAGCAAATGGGGTGTTTTTTATTTTGGAATCTGTCTTTTTGGTACACAGTTTTCTTGGCTTATTCAATGGGCAGTTTCAGGCTTTAAAGTGCCCGTGAAGTTTCATGATGACTTACCGATTGATCCGGAAACATTGAAACGTATGATGCCAGTCTTTTTCAGTATTACTTCATTTTTTGGACTGGCGCTGATTTTGTTATCTTTGATAAATCCGTGGCTAGCAATGGCTGGTTATGCCGCACATATAATTACTAATGCAACTCCGGTGACCAGTTTGAGTAAGTTCATGACTCGACTTTCTAAAATGGTTTAAGCGGGCTTTAGAACAATTCGGATTGGGTTACCAATTTTGTTTCTCAACTTCTCGATTGCCTCGGTGGCATTTTCGAGTGGAATGATTTCGGTAACAGAGTGAGTCAGATCTAGTTGTCCTGATTTTACTAACTCTATTAATTCACTAAGGTGGTGTGGCTCCGAACCGTAGTGACCCATGATCTGAGTTCGCATGTATGCAAAGGCCATGTCACTGGGAATAACGATTGGTTCATTTGCAATTCCGACAATTACTAGGCGACCAAGTTCGCCCAACATCGATAGCGCTTGTTTGCGCACTGGTGATACGCCTGCAAAATCAAAAGCGGCATGTAAGCCGCGATGCGCCTTTAAGGCTGGGTCATCGGGAGCGAAAGCAAAGTCTGCGCCTCTTGCTAATGCATTTGCTCGTGCATCTTCGCGTGGATCGATTGCAATAATTTTGTTGCAACCAATAATTTTCAATAGTTGAACCGCATGGATTCCTAAACCGCCCATGCCAAATACGGCAACAGATTCACCTTTCTGAATTTTTCCAGCAGAAGTTATTGCTGCCCATGGAGTTGAGACGGCATCAGGAATTATTGCCGCTTGTTCAAAGCTCAATGTCTCTGGAATGTGTACTGCAAGATTGGCGGGAATCACAACATATTCAGCCCAGCCGCCGTCGTAATCAAATCCCAACGTTGTCATCTGTGCAGATTCATTTCGCTCACCGGCAATTACTACAACACGATCACCGATTGCATGTGAAGTAACTCCGGCGCCAATTTGGTCTATCGTGCCTGCAACTTCATGCCCCAGAGTTACTTGATCACCCTTTAAATATCGTGGTGACAAGATGCCTTCGAGTAAGTGCACATCTGAAAGACAGACACCTGCTGCGCCAACTTTGATTCGTACTTGACCATCGGCGGCATGTGGAGTTGGCACATCAACGACTTCAAATTTTCTCGTTGATACTGTGATGCGACCTGCTCTCATGCAATTTTTCCTTCGGCTCGATTAATCAAAGTATTTACTGCATCGCCGAATGTGGCAAAAGCTGGATTAGTAGTTTGTCCCGCCCTATAGCGGGCCCAGATCTGTTGGATGATTACGGCCAATCTAAATAATCCAAAAACTTCATAAAACGTAAAGTCGTTGCACGTGCGACCGCTGAGCTGTAGATATTGCGAAACAAACTCGTTGCGCATTGGCATTCCTGGCAAATGACTTGGTTGTCTGCGAAGTGAAGCAAATGCTGGTTCATCATCGCGATCAACCCAATATGCAAGGGCCGAACCTAAATCCATTAGGGGATCACCAACTGTTGCCAATTCCCAATCTAAAACACCAACGATGCGCGCTTTTTCTAAATCAAATACGACGTTATCGATGCGCCAGTCGCCATGAATAACACACGAGTCAGAATCTGCAGGTTGATGAGCATCAAGCCAGGTCATTAATTTCTCGGCATTAGGAACAT
>CAINRW010000117.1 GCA_903852815.1 uncultured Actinomycetes bacterium | reverse complement strand
ATTGAACAAGCCCGCTTGTTAGTACTTAAAGCCGCTTGGATGATTGACACTGCAGGAGCAAAAGCTGCGCGTAAAGAAATTGCGGCAATTAAAGTTGCAGTACCAAAGATGGCGGAGCGCATTATTGATCATGCAATTCAAAGTTATGGCGGCGCAGGAGTAAGTCAAGATACGCCGCTAGCTGGAATGTATGCCGGAATTCGAACTTTACGAATAGTTGATGGACCTGATGAAGTTCACATTCGCGATATCGCCCGACTAGAAATCAAACCTTATCTGACATGATCGATGTAACCGCGGTCCGTGAAGAGGATCGTTTTGATATCGCAAAGATGCACGCTTGGTTGAGCGCATATATTTCTGAAGTTGCACTCCCTGAAGTTTTGCAGTTTCGTAACGGCGCATCCAATCTGACATATCTATTGCGCTATCCCAATAAGGATTTAGTACTGCGTCGGCCTCCAGTTGGAACTAAAGCCGTGTCGGCACACGATATGAAGCGCGAGTTCCTGATTCAATCTAAATTAGAAAATCAATTTCCACTAGTTCCTAAAATGATTGCCCTTTGTGAAGATCACACAATCATGGGTTCAGATTTCTTCGTCATGGAACGCGTTGAGGGCCAAATTTTTCGTCGAGATATTCCGAGTGAAATTACACCTGAAAATATCGCTGTCATGGCTCGCTCGCTTATCGAAGGGCTTGTGCAATTACATTCAGTTGATGCATCCATTTTGGCCGAGCTCAATAAGGGCTCTGGTTATGTTCAACGACAAGTTGAAGGTTGGTCCAAGCGCTATCGAAATGCCCTTACCGATGATGTTCCTAATGCCGAGAAATTAATGACCTGGCTTGATGCTCATCAACCTGCAGATTCTGACTCGTGTGTTATTCATGGCGACTGGCGCATCGATAACGTTGTTTTTGATTTAGAAAAAGCACGCATCGTTGGTGTTTTAGATTGGGAATTGGCAACAGTTGGTGATCCCCTAATGGATTTAGGCTCGGCCCTTGCATATTGGGTTGATCGCGATGACGAACCAGCATTTGCTTCACTTCGCAGACAACCAAGTCATTTGCCAGGGATGCCAACGCGCAACGAGTTTGTTTCGCAATATCTACAGCTCAGCGGTCGCACGTGCAACGACTTTACGTTTTATGAAGTTTTTGGATTATTTAGATTGGCCGTAATCATCCAACAGATCTGGGCCCGCTATAGGGCCGGACAAACTACCAATCCAGCTTTTGCCACATTCGGCGATGCAGTAAATACTTTGATTAATCGAGCCGAAGGAAAAATTGCATGAGAGCAGGTCGCATCACCGTATCAACTAGAAAATTTGAAGTCGTTGATGTGCCGACTCCACATGCCGCCGATGGTCAAGTACGAATCAAAGTTGGCGCAGCGGGTGTCTGTCTTTCAGATGTGCATTTACTCGAAGGAATCTTGTCACCAGGATATTTAAAAGGTGATCAAGTAACTCTGGGACATGAAGTTGCAGGAACGATTGACCAACTTGGTGCAGGCGTTACTTCGCACGCAATTGGTGATCGCGTCGTAGTCATAGCCGGTGAGCGAAATGAATATGCACAGATAACAACATTGGGTTTTGATTTCGACGGCGGATGGGCCGAATATGTTGTGATTCCTGCCAATCTTGCAGTACACATTCCAGAGACATTGAGCTTTGAACAAGCCGCAATAATTCCCGATGCCGTATCAACTCCATGGGCAGCAATAACTTCGGCAGGAAAAATTCAGAAAGGTGAATCTGTTGCCGTATTTGGCATAGGCGGTTTAGGAATCCATGCGGTTCAACTATTGAAAATTATTGGTTGCAACAAAATTGTTGCAATCGACCCACGCGAAGACGCACGCGCAAATGCATTAGCAAGAGGCGCAGACTTTGCTTTCGCTCCCGATGACCCAGCCTTAAAGGCGCATCGCGGCTTACATGCCGCTTTTGATTTTGCTGGCGTATCACCAGTGCGCAAGCAAGCGCTATCGATGTTGGGTGAGCTTGGTCGGCTAGTTATTGTTGGAATTGCAAATGAACCAATCGTTATTCCCAGTGACATGGCCTTTGCATACATGCGAACTCAGATCATGGGTCACTACGGTTCGGAGCCACACCACCTT
>CAINRW010000116.1 GCA_903852815.1 uncultured Actinomycetes bacterium | reverse complement strand
TCTTGAGTCTTGGCCACGAAAACTACTTTCCTAAGGAAACCATTGGTTTCTATCGATCAACAGTGTTGTTTCTTGAGGCCAAGTTACCGGCCATCACAGGGGCAATCTTACCTTCGAGGTATAGATATGGACTAATCAGCCGCTTGTTACAGGCTTAAATTATGGCTTTTTCTTAAAACCACTTGGACATTTTGGTAATAAAGCAGTGACCTTCTTTATGACTTTTCCTTTGATGCAGGTGATTGTTATTTTCTTGATTACTAACGGCTTGGGTGGGATTTGGCTAGGAATATCTGCGGCATCGGCAATCAATTGGATTTCGCGATCGGCGATAATGTGATCTGTAAGGGCTACTAATTCCGTTCGCCTAATTTCAGGCTCTTCAGTAAGAAATTCGCTCCACTGCATCGCATAAAAATCCATAAAAGGCCACATAACCGTTACACCGGCAAAAGCATTTACTGTGAAATCTTCTCTCGAAATATCTTCCCAACCTCTGCCTGAAACAACAGCGCCGACAAAGACTGTTTCGGTATCTGATTTAAAGAAAATTGGACTGCCCGAATCACCTGGACATAGAGCTGTACCGCGCGGATATTCAACTTCAAGATACTTGTCATACAAACTATTGTGGGCTGGAGTTATCGCCGTACCTAATATCCCATCGATTAAATAAGGATTTCCATCATTTTGAGTGATGTACACGCCATTATTAAGTAGGCAGCCATAACCCATATTAATTAATTTGATTTTTCCATCTTTGATTTGCAATAACTCATTAGCTGTTGCGATTCTTGAAACTGGCTGTGAATCCAATTCACGCTCTAAGAAAAGAAATGCAATATCATTTATTTCTGATTCAAAATTATTTTTTTCAGGTTCAAATCTAAAATAGTAATTAGGTTCAACGACAATTTTAAGTACACGTACTCTCGAATCAACTGCAATTGTTGTATCCCAATTTATTCCAGCTTGAGACACATACAGTTCGTTCACCGGAAAGCGCCAGTCACCATCTTTGCCAAGTGTATTCACCATGCAATGCGCAGCAGTCACGACTACACGTTTTGCAATATACGTGCCAGAGCAATAACCAGTAGGTGTTGAATCTATGCCGGGTAACATAGTGACTACGAAAGCGCTACCTGTTGCCAGATTTCCATTAATGATCGCCCCGGCTTGAGTTGAATTGCACAGGAGTATTACAAAACTAAGGAATACGTAGCGCCCAGCGCGAAACATATTTCGAGATTAACACCGCGGAAAATCTCATGGACGCAATTGTCCGTACGCTACTACTTCTTAATTATTTTGCGGGAAGCCTAAGTTAATTCCACCGTGACTTGGATCTAACCAACGGCTTGTAACAACTTTCCCGCGTGTGAAGAAATGAACGCCTTCAGCACCATGTGCATGCGAATCACCAAAGAGCGAGTTCTTCCACCCGCCGAACGAGTAATAAGCCATTGGAACTGGGATTGGCACGTTAATTCCGACCATTCCTACTTCTACTTCATTTTGGAAACGGCGAGCCGCACCACCATCATTTGTAAAAATTGCCGTTCCGTTTCCATATTGGTGGCTATTTACAAGCGCTAGCGCTTCGTCATACGTATGTACACGAATCACACTAAGGACTGGTCCAAAAATCTCATCCTTATAAACAGACATCTCTGGAGTGACGTTATCTAGCAAAGTTGGTCCGAGGAAGAATCCATCTCCATCAACTTTTAAATCACGACCATCAACAACAACGGTCGCACCTTCCTTTGCTCCTGCTTCAATATATGAAGCAACTTTGTCGCGATGAACGGCAGTTACAAGTGGACCCATGTCGCTGCCTTGAGTACCGTCGCCAGTTTTAATATTTGCCATACGCGATTTGATGCGCGCTACTAAAGCATTTCCAATTGGCTCGACTGCAACAATTGCAGAAATCGCCATGCACCGCTCACCTGCTGAACCAAAGCCAGCATTAATTGCGGCATCGGCAGCAAGTTCAAGATCCGAATCCGGAAGCACAATCATGTGATTTTTTGCGCCACCTAAAGCTTGAACTCTTTTTCCAGCTTTAGTTCCGGTTTCATAAACATAACGCGCAATTGGAGTAGAACCAACAAATGAAATTGATTTAATTCCTGGATGAACAAGCAGTGCGTCTACTGCTTCCTTATCACCGTGCACAACATTGAAAACTCCATCTGGTAATCCTGCTTCTTTCCATAATTGCGCAAGAAACATTGCAGCTGAAGGATCTTTTTCAGATGGTTTTACAACAACAGTATTTCCACATGCAATGGCAACTGGGAAGAACCACATTGGTACCATCGCTGGAAAGTTAAATGGAGAAATAATCGCCACAGGGCCAAGCGCTTGGCGAATTGAATAGACATCTACACCAGTTGAGACTTCTTCTGAAAATCCACCTTTGAGTAGGTGTGGAATTCCGCAAGCAAATTCAACAACTTCGAGTCCGCGTGTAACTTCACCTGCGGCATCGCTTAAAACTTTTCCATGTTCGGCAGTAATAAGTGCCGCAATTTTCTCTTTGTTTTGTTGTACTAACTCGCGAAAGGCAAAGAGCACTTGTGTGCGCTTAGTGAGTGAACTATGACGCCATTCAACAAAGGCTTGGGTGGCTGCCGAAACAGCTGCATCTACAGTCGCGGCATTTGCAAAGGCAACGGTTCCGCTAATTTTGCCAGTGGCTGGGTTGTAAATATCCCCGCTACGTTCTGGTTTCTGAGTATCTAGTGCGCCATTGATCCAATGCGTTATCTGAGTCATAGGTGCAATCTACTTCAGAGCGTTAAGATGACGCCACCTACTAGTTAAAAGGCTAATTTCATGAGCGCTCCTGCCAATGACCCTGCAAAGCAAGCTGCCGTAAGTGCTGCTGACCATAAATATGTTTTCCATTCTTGGTCTGCCCAAGGTGCAATTTCGCCGATGCCTATTGCTAGCGGATCCGGCTCACGTTTTTGGGATCACGAAGGTAAAACTTATCTAGATTTTTCATCGCAGTTAGTGTTTACAAATATTGGCCACCAACATCCTAAAGTTGTAAAGGCAATTCAAGCCCAAGCCGAAGTTCTTACAACAATTGCTCCGCAGCACGCAAATGATGCACGTAACGAAGCCGCACAACGCATCGTTGAATTAGCTGGGGATAATTTTGCAAAAGTCTTTTTTACTAATGGTGGCGCAGATGCAATTGAAAATGCGATTCGCATGGCTCGACTTCATACCCACAAACATAAGGTCCTTTCAACATATCGTTCGTATCACGGCAATACCGGGGCTGCAATTAATGCAACTGGTGATCCACGCCGCTTCCCTAATGAGTTTGCTTTCGGACATGTGCATTTCTTTGGGCCATATCTTTATCGCAC
>CAINRW010000115.1 GCA_903852815.1 uncultured Actinomycetes bacterium | reverse complement strand
GGTTTCACCTGCGATACGCGCGACACCTAAAATTGTTGCAGTAATTAAACCGTTGCGCGCTGCTGGAACAACGATTGTTGCAACTGTTTTCCATTGCGTCGCACCTAGGGCAAGTCCTGCTTCACGAAGATCTTGCGGCACTAGCAAAAGAACTTCCTGCGATGTTCGGGTGACGGTCGGAATCATCAAAACAGATAGTGCGAGTGCGCCGGTTGCAGCTGAAGTCTTAAGTGGCGTAATGAGAATTACTGAAGTAAAAATGAAAAGTCCAGCAACCACTGAAGGGACACCAGACATTGCTTGAACCACGAATTGAATAAATTTAGCGCCAGGGCCTTTAATTTCAGTTAGATATAAGGCGGTAAGTATTCCCATTGGAACGCTAAGCGCCATTGAAATCAAAATTAGATACAGAGTTCCAACTAGTGCGTGAAGTAATCCACCTTTATCTACTGGATCTAAGAATGATGCGCTAAACATAGATTGCGTGAAAAGTGACCAATGCAAACCAGCAATACCTTTTGAAATAGCCATATACAAAATACTTATTACTGGAACAAAAACTGCCGCAGCTCCTACAAAAATAATAGATGCAGCTAAATTATCGGCTAGTGCTTTACGTCCAAATTTGCGCACACCTTGAAAAATTTCGGCGGCAGTTGCTGAAACAACAAAGACTGCAAAAAAACCCAACTTGCCACTTAGTCCAGTTAATTTAACTGCAGCGCCAGCAATAATCGCAGATCCGATTAAGGCAACGACTTGATTTGAAATGTCCTTGGGAGTTGCGCTCCAAGGCTTCTGTGGTTTCACAGCTGTAATCGTCGACATTATTTTCCTGACTTAAGGGTTTGGCGAACAATCAAATTCGCAATCATGTTGACGCCTAGAGTAAGAATGAAAAGAATGAAACCGGCAGCTAATAAGGCAGTTGTTTCATCACCAGTTGCTTCTCCCCATTTCAAAATAATGAGCGAAGCAATATTTCCACCTGAACCGAATAGAACGTGCCAGTTTGGTGCGAAAACTAAATTAAGAACTGTGTAAACCGCCACGGTTTCACCAAATGCACGGCCTAAGCCAAGCATTGCTCCACCAACCACGCCGCTGCTTCCGAAAGGGAATACAACAGCTTTGATTACTCCCCATTTTGTTGCACCGAGTGCATATGCAGCTTGAATACGATCGAGCGGAGTTTGAGCAAAAACTTCACGTGATACAGAAGTGACGATTGGAATAATCATGATTGCTAAAACTAAACCTGCAATAAATGGTGAGCGTTCGAAAAATGGTTCCTGCACATTAAACACTGGAATCCAACTTAAGTAATGGTTGATTAATTTTGCCCAATAGGTAGCCATTGGCATGAGCACGAAGAAGCCCCATAAACCAAAGAGGACAGATGGAAACGCTGCCATTAAATCTACGATTGAAACCAAAATAGTTTTGATTCGAGCTGGTGCATAAAAAGTTAAAAACAGCGCCATCGCAATTGACAGTGGCACACCAATAACTAGTGCAACAAGTGAAACCATTAAAGTTCCAATAAGCATTGCGCCAACACCTAATTGATATGTAACCACACCAGCATCATCTGTTGTTACATCCCATTTAAAACTTGTAATGAAACTCCAGCCCACGGTGTGAATTGTTTGGAAGCCGCGCACTGCAAGAAATGCGCCGATTAAAGTTAAAATAACTAATGCGGACATTCCAAAACTTGTTACGACACCTCGAAAAATTTTGTCTGAGATTCGAGGCTTTGTGGTGATCTCGCGAGGAGACGGTGTCGTGGCAGGCGTGCTCTCGAGCAAAGTCATGTGGCGCATACTGCAACTCTTGGGGATTTTTTATATTGACCGAAGGTGTATTTAAGGTTAACAAAAGGTGAAATTGCCCCTTTTCGCGTAAGGTTTCGGTCATGGCCAATGAACAACCTAATCTGATCTGGATTGATTGCGAGATGACGGGTCTTTCCCTCGAGAAAGATGTGCTCGTCGAAATCGCCGTCCTTGTAACCGACTCCGAACTCAATGTAATTGGCGATGGCGTGGATGTGGTCATTAAAGCCACCGCCGAACAGTTGGCTGAAATGAATGAGTTCGTCACGCAAATGCACACGAGCTCTGGATTGATCACTGAAATCCCACATGGCATTAGCGTCTCGGAAGCCGAAGATGCAATCATCAAATATTTAGAGAGCGCTAATACTTTGCCTGGCAAATCTCCACTGGCCGGAAACTCGGTATCGGTCGATCGCTCATTTATTGCACGGGATATGCCACGGCTAAATGATTATCTTCATTATCGAACTATCGATGTGTCATCGATTAAAGAACTTGCTCGCCGTTGGTATCACAAGGCTTACTTCAATGCGCCACCTAAGACCGGCAATCACCGTGCGCTTGGCGATATTCAAGATTCAATTGCAGAATTGGCGTATTACCGCGGTGCTGTTTTTGCTCCGCCACAAATGTAGCCACAATTTTCCTGCTAATGTGGCCACATGGAGATTGGCATTAGAGAATTCAAGAATCGATTATCTGAATTCGTCGCCCTTGCCAGCCAAGGTCAAGAAATCACGATAACCAACCATGGCCAACCATTGTGCGTTCTGACATCTGTTCGTGACGAGGAAATCGCACGCCCTGAGTTTTTACAGCAAGCAATTGATCAAGGGCGAATCAAACCTGCAACGCGTCGTGGCTTAACAAAAAGCACCCCGATTAAACCGCGAAAGTCAGGACCAACTTCCACTGAATTGTTGGTGGCATCGCGCAGAGCGAACCGATTTTGAATCACCTTTATCTAGATACGAGTGCCCTACTTAAGACCTATATCGCTGAAGAATTTACGGACCAGTGCCGAGAGATTATTGCTCAGTACTCAAATATCTATATTTCTCAGATTGGCATCACTGAAGCAATGATAAATATGCGAAAGCGATTGAGCACCCGGGAATTCGCTTTTGTCTCAAAGCTTTTCAAAACCGATACGGCCTCATTTAATATTCTGGACTTTGACGAAGTGGTATCGGATTTGGCCATTGAAATATCGGCCAGTACGAGCCTTGCCACCTTAGATGCCATACACATTGCGTCGGTCTTGAGTCTTAGCGCCCGCGAAATGGATTTTCTCACTTACGATAAAGCCCAACGCAAGGCGGCTAAATCCCTTGGTCTGAGGACTCCTTAGAGCAGGTAGACTTTGCCGCACATGGTGGGCGTAGCTCAGCTGGTAGAGCACTCGGTTGTGGTCCGAGATGTCGCGGGTTCGAGCCCCGTCGCTCACCCCACTTTTGTTTGAAAAAAGTCGCAGCCGCGACTCAATAGAGAAACGTGTGAATTATGATTTTCGATGTAGTCGTAGAAATCCCAGCGGGCTCTCGCAACAAGTACGAAATCAATCATTCAACAGGTGAGGTTCGCCTCGATCGCATGCTCTTTACTGCAACGCGTTTTCCGCATGATTACGGCTTTGTGAAAAACACTCTGTCACTAGATGGCGATCCTTTGGATGCTCTCGTAATGCTTGATGAGCCAACTTTTCCTGGTTGCGTAGTGTCATGTCGAGTAATCGGAATGTTTCGTATGACCGATGAAAAAGGTGGAGACGACAAATTGTTGTGCGTTCCTGCCGGTGATATTCGCAAAGCAAACTTGCAAGATATTGAAGATGTTCCAAGTTATGAACTAGATGAAATTAAGCATTTCTTTGAAGTGTATAAAACTCTAGAACCAGGCAAAGAAGTTCATGGCGGTGAATGGGTTAATCACGAAGCTGCTGAAATTGAAATAAATAATTCATATGTTCGGTGTAACGACTCACATTAAGTAATAATTTCGACAACTTAGGGAGAGCTAAGTGATTAACAGCGGCGATACCGCCTGGGTACTTGCAAGTGGTGCACTTGTTTTGTTCATGACACCAGGACTAGCGATTTTTTATGGCGGCATGGTTCGAGCAAAAAGCGCGCTGAATATGATGATGATGTCATTTGCCGCAATCGGTGTCACCACAATTATCTGGGTTCTTTACGGATACTCGCTCACATTTGGTAAATCACACAGTGGATTAATCGGCGGTTTCGAACATATTGGTTTAGCTAAAACTTTGGATGAAGTTGTCGGTGCAGAAGGTCACCAGATTCCAACGCTTGCATTTGCAATGTTTCAATTAACTTTCGCGATAATTACCGTAGCGCTTTTATCTGGTGCAATTGCCGATCGCGCTAAATATGGATCATGGGTTTTGTTCGTAGCAGTTTGGATTACTCTTGTTTATATTCCAGTAGCGCACTGGGCTTTTGCTTCCCAAAGCGGTACTGGTGGTTGGATAGTCGACAAGTTAGGCGCTCTTGATTTTGCTGGCGGTACTGTCGTTGAAATTAATTCTGGAGCCGCCGCCCTTGCACTCGCACTTGTTCTAGGTAAGCGTGATGGTTTTAAGAAAGATCCGATGCGACCACACAACATGCCACTTGTATTACTTGGTGCCGGAATGTTGTGGTTCGGTTGGTTTGGTTTCAACGCGGGTAGCGCTTTATCTGCAGGTTCATTAGCTGCAACAGCAATGATCAATACCCAAATCGCTTCAGCCGCAGCTTCGATGTCATGGGCCTTGTATGAAAAGTGGCGTGATGGAAAAGCGACAACGCTTGGAGTTGCCTCCGGAGCAGTTGCTGGCGCAGTCGTAATCACACCTGCTTGCGGATTCATCAATCCGATGGGTGCATTAATTCTTGGATTAATTGCTGGAGTCGCATCTTCTTACGCAGTTTCCCGCAAATATAAATTTGGTTACGACGATTCATTGGACGTTGTCGGAGTTCACGGGGTTTGCGGAATTATCGGAATGCTTGGAATCGGCGTCCTAGCAACCGTGACCGTCAATGCTCCCGGCAAAAATGGTTTGTTTTCCAATGGTGGAACCACGTTGCTAACACACCAATTAATCGCTGTGGTTTCAGTGGCGTTATTTTCATTCTGTGCCACATGGTTAATAGCCAAAGCAATAACTTTGACCATCGGCTTCCGTGTCTTTAAAGACGACGAACTCACAGGTCTAGATACTGTTTATCACGCCGAATCGGCATACGATATTTCTGGAAATTCAAACAGGTACTAACGAGAGGCGTTGAACATGAAACTTATTACGGCAATCGTTAAGCCAGCAAAGCTCGATGACATAAAAACTGCGCTGCAAGCTGGCGGCATTCATGGAATGACCGTTTCAGAAACTACTGGCTTCGGTCGCCAAAAAGGCCACACTGAGATTTATCGTGGCGCTGAGTACACCGTTGATTTCATTCCTAAAGTTCGCATCGAAGTTTTAGCAGATGACAGTGACGCCGCAACAATCGTCGATTTGATCGTAAAAGTTGCCAACACTGGATCAATCGGTGATGGAAAAGTTTGGGTCACACCTGTTGAAACTGTTGTGCGTGTGCGTACCGGCGAGCGCGGGAGCGAAGCGCTTTAAGAAGTAGGAATTAACTGCTTCGGACAAGTTGCAATAATTTTTTCGATTGCCGCCTTTTCTGGCGGTGTTACCCATAAACCATATTTAGCTTTGACTGCCACTTGCCGCGCAACGTAAGCACACCGATAACTTTTGCGTGGTGGTAACCAGGTCGCCGCATCTCCATCACTTTTTTGCGAATTCAATCTCCCCTTAACTGCTAATAAATTAAGCGGATCATTTGCCATCGCTAAACGTTTTTGACTTGTTAACTTAAACGCCCCTGTCTGCCAGGCATTTGATAGTGCAACGACGTGATCTATTTGCACGAGTGAACTTGTTCCGACTCCCCTAAGAAAATCAATGCTCTCACCAGAATATGGATCAAGAAGTATTCCCGAAAGAATCGTGCAGGAATCTTTGTAAATCTTTGCAGACAGATCACGCTTCAAAATATCGTTTCGGGTATCGCACCCGTTTCCATCTACGTCTTCCCAAGCTGGACCAAACTGAGCGCGGCTATAGCCAGTCTTAGGAGCGCGGCCCTTGACGGCAATTGTGGCCAGGGCATCACTGACAGTTGGAGTTGCTGCCTGACTGGCCTGTGGAAACCCTCCCAGAAACAAGGTCAGGGCTAGGGCAATCCGTATTTCCCAGCGACTCATGTGAGCATTCTGACCGTGTTGCCCGTGTGCAGCAAGGGCTCCATTGCTGATAGGTTTCAGCCTGCATTCAAGCGTTTCCGGCGCCTGGATGTCTCGGGTTGTTAGCTCAGTTGGTAGAGCAGGTGACTCTTAATCACCGGGTCGGGGGTTCGAGTCCCTCACAACCCACTTAAGTAGGTGAATCCGAGATGTGCCCCACTCTCTATAACGAGAATGCTGAGTCCATGACCACAGAACGATATTTTCGTATGGATCTCGCTTTAAGAGATTCTTGAAACTTTCGCGATTACCATTCCAAAGAACTTTGCGAATAATCGATCTACCTATAGACCGTTTCAAAATTCTATACATGACAATCCGTCTTTCTAGATTAAACCAAATTATCAAATCAGCTGAACATGGCACCAAATCGTCCAACCTTCTTTGGTAATTTCCGTCAATAATCCATCCGCTCCCAATATGACTTTGAATTAGCAACTCGACGGTCTCTTTAAATTCCTGGCTATTTGGATGAGTCCAATTGGGTTGATGAAAATATTGATCAAGTTCAATTCTTGGAATACACAATAATTCCGAGAGTTCCTTAGCCAGTGTGGTTTTTCCTGAACCGCTATTACCCACTATTGCGATTTTCATGTGGTTTAAGTTCGATGGATAGTAACTACTCACTACATAGCCCTAATCATTTTTAACTAGGACCATCGTTCCTTCCATAAATGCATTCACTCTTGTAAACAGTACGTATTGGCTCTGAAATTCTAACGAAGTTTTAACTCCAACAATTGCATCAGCTCCTGATTTAAATGCTTGATACTGAATTTTATAATAGGCCTCGTCCAAAGTACTTTCCACTACACGATTCTTGGATATGAAAAACCAACTTAGTGATGTACTGCTCACGTAGCCATAAGTTTCTAAAATTTCTTCATCAACGATGTGATCTGTGGTGACAACGGTGACTTCACTAGGCGAATCAAGCATTTAATGGTCCGACCTTTCTGATTCACTAATCAAAATTTGGAATCCGACTGCAAATAATGATTTATTCTAATTTTCTTGACTTCTTGCCCCGAACATAAAATTTACTTACTCTATTTTTATTGTGCGTGACAGTTAGGGTGATGGCTTGAAAAAATTTATTTGGAGGCCTCGTTCACTACGATAGTTCCAGACCAGTAATCAACTAATCTCCTTTGAGTTGCCCCAAAAATCCAAACTATGTCAACAATCCAAAGTGCCAAATACATTGCAATGCAAGCGAGCAGGGCTAGAACTGATTGCCAACTTGGGTCAGTATTCATTACTTGTGTCATAAATACTCCATAGGCAATTGCATAAGGAATTGCAGCTGTCAGTGGCAGTAAGGTTTGGCGGATAAACATCTGCCCCCAAGTAGCGGGTTTACCAGTGGGTTCGTTTAGAACTCGAATCTTCAAAAGATTTTTGCCAGGGGTTTGCCCTTTACCCCATGTGATCAAACTCCAGATAAGCCAGCCAATACCGAATGTGACTATGTTTAATCCTGCGTCCACAGCAATTGCCCCAAGACGATGCCCAGGGCTAGCCAACGGTGCGCGAGTTTCCAATTCTTCAATCATTGTGATTCCTTTATCCGCAATTAATTTCGGCCATTTGCCCAGAACTACTTACATCTTGATAGTCATCAAAGCGCAACTTGGCAGTCTGCATTGGCAAAAGGGATGGAAGAGTGGCATTTGCGTAATAAACAACTACATCGCTCTCATCTAGCCAATTTAACGCTGCATATAAACCACTAGGACAACCATATTGGCTTATAAAATCAACTGATATGCATCGATATTGGTCACAATTATTATCTGCAGACCACTTCCATGCGATATTTGCATCGTTGCTCCACGCCGTAAATCCAGTAGGAACCCAACTAGAGTCCCAACTTGATGTGTCAAAACTATCGGACTGAGTTGAAGTAAATAGGTCATCTACTGCGCTTGTAGAGCTAGATGCAGTATTAAGAGTAGAAATGATTGAAATCAGCATTAATACTGTTGAAATTGAAAAAAACCATATTCCAATTTTTTTCGATTTTTTAATTCGCTTATCAACTGTCATGACTGGATCATTATTTTCAAATTCCGATGAACTAATGTTCTCCATATTTGAATCTTCGCTCATTTTAAACCCTTCATTTTCAACTAAGTTAATACTTTATAACAGTTGATTCGATTGGCAAGCCTGACTAGTCAATTAAATTAAAGTGCCTCTTCCTTAACTCGCTCGCGTACTTTTTTAGGCCTCCTCAAGGGAATCTTAAATTTGTCCCCCTTGTCCAAATTTTAAGTCGATGGCTTTTCATATTCGTCTGGATTAAATCCCTCAGTCTCTTTATACACTCCAGATTCTGAGGAATTTAGGGTGTTTTAAAGCGCTTAAAGGACTAATGCTTTGAATTTTGAATGGTCATTTTGAATCAAATTCTGAAAGTGGTCGTGTAACCTAAATCACTGGAGGCCTCAATGAATTCTCAGATTCCCAGCGGTTGGTACCCAGATCCTTCGGGACTTAGCTGTGAGCGATTCTGGGATGGAAGTGACTGGACAGAAAAAACTCGTCCAATCAGTACTTTTGAACACATGCCTCCTCCGCAATTGAACACTAAGACATCTGGATTAGATTCATCTGAAAAGGTAATTCTGGCAATAATCCTAGTTTCATTTGTATTAATTGCGTTAATTAGTTCAGGTTATTAACCAACAACAAAAGGAGTGAGCAATTGGAAATTCTAATCGTGTTAATTTGGGTAGCGTGTGCAGCTTTCTGTAATTCTCAAGCAAAAAAGAAAAATCTAAATGTCGGACTCTGGACCATCTTAGGTCTATTTTTCGGTTTGTTTGCAGTAGTAGGAGTTTCAGTAGCATCAGCAAAACCATAAACAAGAAAACTCAGCCATTCTGGTGTTATATCTTTATGGCTGAGTTTTTGTTTGAGATACTTTTCCTTAATAACTCTTAACGGTGAAAGATATTGTTTGACTAATATTCGTACCTTCAAGAAAGTAAACCCAAGATAGTGTTGACACTAGTGGTGGAGTTAAATCTCCGCTAGCCAACCTGAACGTAACCAAAGAAGAGCACTCGATGAGAGAAGATGAAAACTCTTTTGTTGGAAATTGAATTTTCTTACGATTATCTTGCACTAATTGAATATCAGTCATCGAATTGATTTGTACGCCATCTTGGTCAAATTGTTTTTGTACTCGTTCAAAATATTTCGCAAGTTGCGATTCTTTATCGAGCACACCATCATAAAGAATTTCACACACCATAGAAAATTTATCGTTTGGTATTTTATTC
>CAINRW010000114.1 GCA_903852815.1 uncultured Actinomycetes bacterium | reverse complement strand
TGGAGCGGGTGACCGGGATCGAACCGGCATGGCCAGCTTGGAAGGCTGGGGCTCTACCATTGAGCTACACCCGCGTGTGGTGCCTAGGGGCTAAAGGTACTGGGTCGGTAAGACTTCCGTGAAATCTCGTCTAGACTCTCGCATTGCGCCTCGGGGCGTAGCGTAGTGGCTAGCGCGCCTGCTTTGGGAGCAGGAGATCGGGAGTTCGAATCTCCCCGCCCCGACCAGTTCTTTCTCAGTTCGTTTTAATTCCGTATCTCAATTAGGAGCATTTGTGAAAAGCACAGTCGAGACTCTTTCCCCAACTCGTGTTCGTCTTGATATTGAAGTTGCTTATTCAGAGATGACTTCGCATGTAGCTGATGCTTATAAGAAAGTTGCAACACAAGTAAACATTCCTGGTTTCCGTAAAGGAAAAGTTCCTGCATCAATGATTGATCAACGCGTTGGTCGCGGTGCAGTATTGGATGAGGCAATCAATTCAGCTCTTCCAGAATTTTATGGTCAAGCAGCACGCGAACATTCAATTGCTGTAATTGGTCGACCAGAAGTTGATGTTAAAGAATTTGTAGATAATGAAAAATTAGTTTTCACAGTAGAAGTTGATGTACGTCCAGAAGTTACTCTTCCTGATTTCTCAAAGATTGTTGTAGAAGTTGATGATGTAACTGTCGCTGAAGCAGATATCGATGAACAAGTTGAATCATTGCGTACACGCTTTGGAACTTTAACAACAGTTGATCGTGCAATTGTTAATGGTGACTTTGCAACTTTAGATATGAATGCATTTATCAACGGCGAAACTGTTGATGGTGGACAAGCAAATGATCTTTCATATGAAGTTGGTTCAGACAAGATGATTGATGGTCTTGATGAGATTTTGATTGGCATGTCAGTTGGAGAAACAAAGCGATTTGAAACTCAACTTGTTGGCCAAGAAGAAGGCGAAAAGGGAGAAGTTGAAGCAACTGTTAAAGCAGTTAAAGAACGCGAACTTCCTCCAGTTGATGATGCATTTGCAAAGCTTGCATCCGAGTTTGATACGTTGGCAGAACTTCGTGAAGATTTCCGCGAGCGCCTCGGTCGAGTGAAGAAGATGGAACAAGGTGCACAAGCACGCGATCGCCTAGTAGAAAAGCTTTTGGCTGATCTCGATATTCCAGTCCCAGATCATTTAGTGGAACTAGAAGTAAATGATCATCTTGAAGGTGAAGGACGTATGGAAGATGCTGAGCACCGTGCCGAAGTTGATGGCCAAGTTCGCTCATCATTGAAATCAGATTTCTTACTTGATGCAATCGTTCAGGTTGAAGATGTTCAGATCACCGAAATTGAATTAACCGAATACCTAGTTCGCACATCACAGCGTTATGGAATGGCTCCACAGCAGTTTGCTGAAGAACTTCAAAAGGCTGGGCAGATTTCACAGCTAGTTGCCGAAGTAACTCGCGCAAAGGCTTTGGCTTCAGTCCTAGGGCGAATTACTGTTAAGGACTCATCGGGTGCAGTTATTGACCTAGAAGCCCTTCGTCCAGTTCCATCACCTGCCGACGTTGTCGAAGAGGCTTAATCTCTCTTTTGCAAAGTAGGGCGAAGGCTACGTGGCTTTAGCCCTGAGCGAACATCACCCACTTCACGCATGTATTTCTCGTAATCGGGAAGCATTTAGCCTTCTTAATTGTTAGGGTCACTACAGGTAAAAATACGGGAGGCAATTAACGTGGATTTAGAAAGCAAAATGAAGGACCAGATTTACAACCGCTTGCTTGAAGAGCGCATTGTTTTCTTGTCAGGTGAAGTCCGCGATGACATGGCCAATATGGTTTGTGCTCAATTACTTCTTCTATCTTCTTTGGATCCAAAGAAAGATATTTTCCTATACATCAACTCACCAGGCGGATCTGTAACTGCGGGCATGGCGATTTTCGACACCATGCAGTTGATTCCAAATGATGTTGCGACAGTTACTTTTGGAATGGCTGCATCAATGGGTCAGTTCCTTCTTACATCAGGAACAAAGGGAAAGCGTTACGCAACTAAGAGTTCTCGTATTTTGATGCACCAGCCACTTGGTGGAATTGGTGGAACCGCGATTGATATTCGTATTCAAGCTGAACAGATGGCGATTACAAAGCAAACTCTTTCAGAGCTAAATGCTCTACACACTGGTCAGACTCTCGAAAAAATTCTTGCCGACTCAGATCGTGATAACTGGTTCAACGCCGGTGATGCAAAGGATTATGGATTTGTAGATCACGTAGTTACCTCATTGGGACAAATCACTGGAGGAAAAGCGTAATGACTATTCAAGAAATTAACTCACGCTACGTTCTGCCAACTGTTGAAGAAAAAACTGCGTATGGATACAAGCGTCAAGATCCTTACACAAAGTTATTTGAAGAGCGCATTATTTTCATGGGTCAGCCAATCGATGACACTGTTGCCAACGATGTTATGGCACAACTCTTAACTCTAGAATCTATGGATCCAGATCGCGACATCATGATTTACATCAACTCAC